>JAJRSF010000017.1 GCA_024278935.1 Candidatus Zixiibacteriota bacterium | reverse complement strand
CTATCAGGGTGCCATCTAAATCAAATAATATTGTATCTATATGTTTCAAAAAACTTTTTCTACCTTCCCGATTATATCTTTAAACGGAATCTCATAAATTTTGTCAAGCGTTCCGAGTTTTAATGTCCCTACCAAAATAGAATAATCATTTATACGAGTCAACTCAATATCACCCATAAACATCAAATTCCCGGGAGGTAAATTGATATCAGGATTGCCGTTTATAACTACAACTCCCTGTGACATTTCGAACTCTTCGGTCGGTAGTGCCAGCACCAGCCCAACCTGATGGACATTATGTTCACCGACAAACCGAATCGGGTCATATCTGCGAGGTAAATCTTTTAGGAGTGGCTTTTCTAAAAAGAAGATATCAACTATATATGCCAGCCGATCTGCTTTGAGAATCGTCCCCTGCTGAAAAAGCGGGCTTAGATTATTATGCTCAACTACAAAATACTCAGGGAAATTACGAATCATAAAATTAAGTGGCGTTATTGGTGCGGCAATCTGAAAAAGAATCCCAATTGATAAAAAAATCAGCACCGTTCTACTTGATCTCTGCACAGCCTGAGACTTTTGTTTTATTGTCTTTAAGAGGTCTAAAAATGTGAAAACATAGAAAATCAGCGGCAAAGTCAGCATTGCACTGATAGCCAGCACCGAAAGGTCCATGAAAAATGAGACAAAAAAGAGAATGACACCTATCAAAACGATTAGAAAAACAAAAACCCCGAAGATATACTCTTTCCACAAAATATGACCTAGACCGGGCATAAGCAGGTTCAACAGAAGAGAATTAAATTTTGATTTTTTAAATTGCATAGTTGTAGTATACTTTTATCTGTTCAAAAAATGAACATATTTTTTAATTTCTGCTTTATTCTTGTCAATAAAACCGATACATTATCAGAAGATGAATTAGTTTTCATATTATGAGACGTATAAACAACTTAAGAAGTTACATAGAAATTGCAAGATTTTCATAATGTATTACCTGACAACAAGTTGCTAAGAGTTGCGATTTGGGCAATATTTTTGCAACTGACTCTTATGAATATGCGTATAAAATGTATATAAACGAAGTCTGATTTAATCGACTTTTGAAAAAGTAAAATAATATCCTTTCACGGAGAGAATATATGATTCGATTTTCGGTACAATTATTTGGTTTAACAGTCTTCGCCATCGCCCTTATTTGGGTTGTTGGAACCGGTGAAGCGGTCCAGACAGCAAGCGCAGGCTCTGAATTACTCTGGGCAGATACTGTTCATTTTAATGTAACAGAGTCCGGTACTGAACAAAAAATTGAGAAAAAGAAAAACACTCGCGACTCATTTTTACGAGATGTTCGCAAAATCACCCAAACTGCTTACAATATTCGGAATCGATATATGGAAGAAGTCGATACTGAAGAAATTATTAAAGCAGGTATCAAAGGGATGCTTTCGAGCTTAGATCGTTATTCTGTTTTAATGGAACCGGTCGCATATAATTCTCTTATGGAATCAACCGACGGTAAGTACGAAGGTCTCGGCATGCAAATCGACGCACGAGATAACCATATCGTTATTGTTGCACCAATTGAAGGAACCCCTGCCCAACGCAAGGGTCTTCGTGCCGGTGACTCTATTTGGAAAATTGATGGTCAGCCTACTGATGATATGTCGACATCCGATGCATCTAAACTGATGCGTGGTACAGCGGGTACATCTGTTGTACTCACTATCAAACGTGCCGGTATTGACGACATGTTGGAGTTTGAAGTCGAACGTGCTGTCATAGCACTGAAGTCTGTAAACTATTCAGGTATTATTCCTCAAACAAATATTGGCTATGTTCGCCTTTCTCGTTTTGCAAAAGAAACATCGCATGAACTTCGCGAAGCTATCAACGCTTTAAACGAACAAAAAATTGAAGGGCTCGTATTTGATCTCCGTTCCAACGGTGGTGGATTATTAGACCAAGCTATTGAAACTGCGGAACTCTTTTTACAAGATGGCTCTGAAGTTGTCTACACCAAAGGGCAGTTTGAAAGTTCAGAAGCTCATCACTACTCATCACGTCCGCCTATCTACCCTGACAAACCATTGATTATTTTAGTCGATGAAGGCACTGCCTCAGCATCTGAAATCGTTTCCGGCGCAATTCAGGATTGGGATCGTGGTTTGATTGTTGGTAACAACACCTATGGTAAAGGACTGGTTCAGACCCTTATCAATATTGACAGTGACCAAGAATATCATTTGAAATTAACTATCGCAAAATATTATGTACCATCAGGAAGATGTATCCAAAAATCTGACAAACAGGCTAAATCAAACTCCGCCTCACATGCTGCTGCAATGCTTAAAAAAGAAGCTGAAGATACTGACTCATTAGAAGTTGTCGACGAACCTATTTTTTACACCAACGGTGGAAGAATAGTGTACGGCGGTGGCGGTATTATCCCTGATGTTGAAGTTGACAGAGAAACTTGGAAACCGATTGAGATCAACTTAGAACGTAAATCTTTGTTCTTTAATTTTGCCGTTCAATATGTCGCTGATCATCCAAATGTAAAAGCTACTCTTGAAATCACTGATGAAATCGTTGAAAGTTTTAGAGCATATACTAAAGAAAAAGAATTTGATTATAAAACAGCACTTCAGTTTGCTTTAGAAAAATTTGAAAAAGAAGTTGAAGAAGACGGAAGTGAATCCGCTTTTGAATCTTCAATTAAAGTTATGACAGATTTGATTAATTCAGAAAAAGAAAATGACTTTAATGAGTCACTTGAATATATCAAACGGACTATCAAACGTGAAATCGTTTCATCTATTGACGGTGAACGTGGTGTCTATGAACAGATAATATTACGTACTGACAAAACAGTTCAGAGAGCTGTTGAGATTATGCAGTCCCAATCAGAATATTCTACTATGCTTTCTAAAGGGATGAAAAAAGCCGAACTCTAAATCGTTAGATTTTAGATATAAAAAAAGCCCGCACATGCGGGCTTTTTTTCTGTTCATAATTCTATATACTTAGACGAACTTTATCAATCTAGGCGTAAACTATCGACTTGTGATTTTTCGCCAAACGAAGTAAACAGCCAGAGGTCATGCTCATACTCCAGGAAGAAAACTATCGGACGGTCATGATTACTTGAACTATCCATGACATAGCAATCGATTCGAGCGTTGTTATTAGTATATACAATTTCGGCATTTCCGAACTGCACAAACTCAAACTCAGAATCATAGCCATACACAAATCGTATTAAAGAATCCGAGCTTTGTTTTTTCTCAAGAACCTGTAAAGAAAGTAGCGAATCTATCTGAGCAAGGTTTTGGTCTCGGACAGCTAATTGTAATGAATATAAATTCTTTTTCAAAACAGGAATATAGTCTCGGTTTATTTTCTTCGTGCCACATCCAGCCATTAAGCCTAGGGCAAATATAAGTGTCAGAATGATTATCTGTTTTTTTTGCATTATCTTAAACTCTTTACTTTATCAAATCTATAAAATTCTTTCTGACGTTTACTTAAGGCACCACTTTTAAATAACTTTTCTAATGTTAATGTAGCTGTGAGATTCCAAAACCAGTAACGATGTCCGATATACATTTTATGATGTCCATGGTCAGTCGAGTTTTTCATCATCTGTTTGTATGAAGTAGCAAGCAATTCATCAGTGTCTTGAGTTAATAAATTTATCAGAGGTCTCGCAAAAGCAGTATCAACGATAAAAAATTCAGGCAAGTTTTCTATCTCATATTTCCAGACCCCTCGTCTTTTGACCGCTTTAGTATTAAATTTATCGTTACATTCGATAAGCAAATGGTTGTCGGAAAACATCATTGAATAGGAATCTTTCCCACCAAAAAAACTATAGAAATGAGAGCCGTTTAAAAAAGCTCCACCATCAACCATATACATATATTGATAAACTTCAGCGTTACAAATATCGGTTCCATTGTAAATCAAAAGTGGAGCCGTACGTGTAATAAATTTTCTGCCAAGTTCATACCATAAAACCAATGTGGAAACAACAGGTGCAGGTTTAAATAACAAAGAGGCTCCAGAGATAAAGTCATTACTATCATTCGGGAATACTTTTAAAGCAGTAAGGGAATCAATAACAGTGAAATATGACTTGAGGTTCTCCCCTATGAGAGCTGAGAGTGTATCAGAAAGAGCATCGGCAATTTTTTTACCATCTTCTGCTTCTTCTTTAGAGATAAAAGGAAAACGAGTTTGATACACATCACCATTGCGAGTCAGATACCCTTTGTCCATCAATTCAGTTATACGTAACTGAACATACTTTGGATCGCATTCATTCATCTCAGCAATTTCTTCAGCAGATTTACCTTCGCCTAAAAGTGTTAAAAGAATTCGGGTAAATTCATTATTGAAAAATGGGTTGACATCAACACGAGGCGGAAAAGTAACTCGCTCTTGTAAATATGGTAAGACCGCATCGGATGGAGTGAACTTGATTATAAATGGTTGTTCGTAAAATTTGCTCCATGGCATCAAAGCATCTAATGTGTCGATAACATCATATAAAGAAATCTTGATAGTCGCGGTTCCATAGTTACCGGGGATTTTTACTTCGGGAGCAATTTGTATTTTTTGATGAGGTTCTATTATATAAACTTTTTTCATTTTATATTCAGGATTCGTATAAACACCCTCAAATAACAGATCTGTATTTGAAACAATAAATTTCAGATAGTCAGTTGTGTTCTCAAGTTCGATATTACAAGTCTGCACTCCCCATCCTAACCCGGAAAGGTCAACATCGCCAACAAGAATATCACCATCGTCAGCATTCACAGAACTTACACTCAGAAGCATTAGTACAACAAGAGACGTTTTCAATAATTTATACATTATGTTTTTTCCCTAATCTTTGTTTTGCGGCAAGTTGTCCACAAGCAGCGTCAATATCACGTCCTCTACTTTTTCTTACAGTCACTACCGGAACTCTCGGGGCAAGTTGTCCGCCGAACCAGTTCATCTTATCATCTGATGGTCTTTGAAAATCCAGCCCATCAACAGGATTGTAAGCAAGTAGATTTATCTTACAGGAAAGACCTCGCACTAATTTTGCCAATGCGTGGACATCTTTCATGGTGTCATTAAAGTTATCGAATATTATATACTCGAACATGACATGAGTTCGACTTTTTTCTGCATAATATCGAATTGCTTGCATTAATTTTTCAAGTCCAAAAGTCTCGGCAATAGGCATGATTTTAACCCGTTTCTCCTGAATTGCGGCATGTAATGAAATTGCCAGACAGATATTTAAGCCGGTATCAGCTAATTTTCTGATTTTTGGAGAATGCCCCGATGTTGAAACAGTCACTTTTTTCCGACTCAGCATCATTCCTGTTGGAGCAAGCATCAGTTCAATAGCTTTTACAACATTGTCAAAATTAGCAAGCGGCTCACCCATGCCCATCATAACGACATTGGAAAAAGCATCGGCACCGAAATTTTCTCGGAGGTAAATAAGTTGTCCGATTATTTCGCCGGGTGTGAGATCTCGAGAGAAACCCATCTGACCAGTCGCACAAAAGCTACAATTCACGGCACATCCGACCTGCGATGAGATACAAACAGTTTTCCGTTCCGAGCCAAAGTCAGGGATTAGCACAGTTTCAACAGGAAGGTTGTCATGCAGATTGAATAGAAATTTACGGGTGCCATCTTCGGATTCCTGCATATGAATTAGTTCAAGCGATTTGAATTCAAACTTTTCGTCGAGAGTCTTTCTCAAATCTTTGCTAAAGTCAGTCATCAGTTCAAAATCGTATTGATTATCACGATACAACCATTTAAACAGTTGACCGCCTCGAAATTTTTTCTCTCCCAGATCAATCATTAATTGTTCTAATTCAGAGAGAGTACATCCTAATAAGTTTTGTTTTGCCATAATGGCTAAATGTATGTGAATTACAGATTTTCGCAACCAAAAAGTGACCTAAATTGCTCTATAAGCGGTTGAAATCTTTGACACTAACAAAATTACAAAGATAGATATAATCATCTTGACATATTGTAAATCAAGCTGTATTATGTGTTTCCCTAATCGGGGTGTGGCGCAGTCCGGTAGCGCGCTTGCTTTGGGAGCAAGATGCCGGAGGTTCGAATCCTCTCACCCCGATTTTTTTATTCCAACCTTACCGAGACAATGGTTGTGACATAACAAAGAGGTTTTTTCCTCTTTTTTTATTGCATTTTATTTTAAGCTCTGTATTATGTTTCAATGATATTGAAGCTTTATTTATACTTATATCAAGCTTAAGCTTGCCCCGGTAGCTCATCTGGATAGAGCATCTGCCTTCTAAGCAGAGGGTAACAGGTTCGAGTCCTGTCCGGGGTATT
>JAJRSF010000016.1 GCA_024278935.1 Candidatus Zixiibacteriota bacterium | reverse complement strand
TCTATTTTGGTAGGGACATTAAAACTCGGAACGCTTGACAAAATTTATGAGATTCCGTTTAAAGATATAATCGGGAAGGTAGAAAAAGTTTTTTGAAACATATAGATACAATATTATTTGATTTAGATGGCACCCTGATAGATTCATCCGATGGCGTAGTTGAAGCAGTCAATTACTCACTGGCACAACTCGGGGAACCAATCCAACCACCTGAGAAAATCAAACCGTTTATCGGTTTTCCATTGTCGACTATGTACCCGCATTTTTCTGATAAACCTATCAAGGATCTGTATGCACATTTCCAAGTGAAGGCTGCCGACACGGTAGTGCAGTCTACCATAGTTCTTCCGCATGTAGAAGATGTCTTGTGTCAACTCAAAGATGCCGGTTATACGATGACTATCGCATCAACAAAGATTCGAAAACATATTACGGGTGTCATAGACAAATTTGGATGGGATAAATATTTCAAAGCATATAGCGGTGGCGACGAGGTTAAACATGTCAAACCTGCTCCTGATATATTTTCTTTGACTCTCAAAAAGATACAGGCGACTGAAAAGCATTCTATTGTTGTCGGTGATACTATCAATGATATTTACGCAGCCCAAGGGGTTCCAATTCCGGTTATCGCAGTGCATTCACCCTATGGAGATAAAGAAGAGCTGGTAAAAAGTAAACCAAACTATATTATTGACAGCATAGAAGAATTGCTCCCATTACTGCAAGGTCATAGCAATGCCTAATATCTATACCTATTCTGTAGTGACAAAGATTGGGGAATTATTTATGGCAGCATCGGAAAATGGTCTCACTCATGTTACCTTGCCATCTACTACCCAAAAAGAATTCCAAGCAGAACTAGAATCAGATTTTCCAAACGCAATATTACAAAAAGAAAATAAGATATTAAAAGAGACCGCCTCGCAACTTGAACAATACTTTGAAGGCAAGTTATCTAAATTCACTATTCCGCTTGATATACAAGGAACAGCTTTTCAGAAAAAAGTATTGAGTAAAGTCGCTCGAATAAAATATGGCTCTACAAAAACCTACGGGCAGATTGCCAAGGAAGCAGGTTCTCCAAAAGCATACCAAGCTGTTGGTTCTGCTAATGCCAAAAACAGAATTCCAATTATTATCCCATGTCATCGGGTGGTAGCATCCAATTCAATTGGTGGCTACGCCGGAGGGCTGGAACTGAAAATGAAAATATTACAGCTGGAAAAAAATAGTCTACATAAACTGAAATAAGGGAAGAACAAATGGATCCTCGTGTTAAAAAACTCGCAAAATTACTCGTACATTATTCGTTAAAACTTAAAAAAGGACAACTCTTTAAAATTCAGGGACAATCAGTAGCTCTTCCGCTGATGCTCGCTGTCTACGAAGAAGCTCTCAAAGTTGGTGCGCAACCATTTATAAATACACTGCAACCTGAGGCTGAGGAATTGTTCTTTAAGTATGCCAATGATAAACAAATGAAATTTATTTCTCCGCTTACAAAACTTGAGATTAACAAAATCGATGCTTTGTTGACTATCTGGGGGAGTTCAAATACAAAACATCTTTCGGGTGTAGACTCTAAAAAACAAGCGAAATCATATACATATCGTAAACCACTTATGTCTAAACTGTTCAAGCGGATTGATTCCGGTTCGCTGAGTTGGGTCGGTACACAGTTCCCAACGCATGCCGATGCGCAGGATGCTGAGATGTCACTTTCGGACTATGAAGATTTTGTCTACGGAGCGGGGCATCTTGACGATAAAGACCCGGTCAAACATTGGTTAAAAGTTGCCAAAGAACAGAACCGTCTTATTAAAATAATGAACCGTTTTAAAAATATTCATATTCAGTCTCCAAACGCTGATTTAAAAATGTCGGTCAAAGGACGCAAATGGATTAACTGTGCAGGGACGGAAAATTTCCCTGATGGTGAAATCTTTACGGGACCTATTGAAGATTCTGTTGAAGGATGGATTCGCTATTCCTACCCAGCTGTCTATGCTGGGCGAGAGGTAGAGGATGTCCGTTTGGAATTCACAAAAGGCAAAGTTGTAAATGAAACCGCATCGAAAAATCAAAAGTATCTGACCGATATGCTCAATATGGATAAAGGTGCAAGATTCGTTGGTGAGTTTGCGATTGGTACCAACTATGATATCCAACAATTTTCTAAAAATATTTTATTCGATGAAAAAATCGGTGGTACTTGTCATCTTGCGGTGGGAGCATCAATCCCTGAATCAGGTGGAGTTAATAAAAGTGCACTGCACTGGGATATGGTCTGTGACTTGAAAAAGAATTCGACAATCACAGCCAATGGTAAAGTCATTTACAAAAACGGTAAGTTTACGATATAGAAATATTCATAAATTAATTGTAGGGCAGAACCCAACGAGCTTTAAAGTTCTTTAGTGGTTCTGCCTTTTTGTCAAAATTTCTAATTTTTAGCTGTTGCTCCGCCATGATCGCCAATCAATAACCATTTATCACCTTGTTTTTTTAAGATGTCTGTCCAGCGACCTTTGGCTTGGTTCTTTTTGCCATCAGCATCAGCGATTATTCCAGAGTAATAGTAGTGAACAATCGCTATGTCATCGGAAATAGTCATCGCCGTCAAATTGATTTCAAATACTATCCAAGTAAAGTTTTCGAAGTAGTATTTTATCCACTTCTCAAATGATGCTTTATTTCCCGGAAGTGCTCTGGAGTTATCCCACCCACTGTAATCTGGATGAATATAGTTCATGACACCTTCCAAATCTTCTTGAATACCAAGTTCCCAATAAGCTTCCACATGATTCCATACAGCTTTTTGTTCGTCGGACCATTCCTGTGCTGTACTAGATGAAGCGGACAGTACCAGAATAATCACTGATACAAGAGCGACAAGTTTGGATACATTGCTCATTTCGGTAAACCTCCTAAAAAAGTTATTTGTAAGTCTATGGCAATCTAAAGTACCACTGACCGTTTAACGTTTTAAATTATGATAATCTACAAGAAGATACTCATCTAAATTCTCTAAGTACTTGGGATCACCGATGCGGAAGCTAATGAATAATTGTTATTATTTTGAAAGTTATTCGAAGATGTGCGAATTGACTTATAATAAACTAAAATATAAATTGATGCAACTCCGAAATAAAACATTTTTATAAATGTCCTCAGAATGTAATTACTCATTGTGCCATTGAGGATATAAGTACTTGTATCCTTTACGGATAGTTCATAGTATAATGTTGGAGTTGTAAAGTATCTTAATTTAAATAGAAATGTAGTAAGACGTAATTAAAGTTCTTTTGACTTTTATGAGGTTATAAAAACACAAAAACGGTGAGTTCAAATTGAACTCGCCGTTTTTATTGTTATGCATTATTCACTCTTATTGATTAATAAGAAAATGTATTATAAAGGTCTAATTTAAATATTGACAATTCGAAGATTTTATATTGCTTTACATCTATTCAATTTAAGTAAATTTTCTTTAAGGAGGTTTTTTTGAAAAGAATTTTATTAGGAATTATTGTAATAATCTTGTCCGTGCCGATGTTGAGTTTTTCACAAGTAATCGATTGGCAAAAAGAATATAGTGGAATATCAACTGACAACGGTGTTAAAATCATCCAAACTCCTGATAGCGGATATGTCTATTTAGGACAAACATATTCTTATGCTATTGGTCTTTTTGATTTTTATCTAGTTAAATTAAATAAACAAGGTGATACACTTTGGACAAAAACGTACGGGGGACCAGAGTATACTACTCCAAAAGATATAATTATGACAAGTGATAACGGGTTTTTGATTTGTGGAAATAACACTAATTTCACAAATAAACAATCTTGGGTTTTTAAAACTGAGAGCGTTGGAAGTAGTAGTTGGCAAAGTAATTTTGGTGATAGAGGCGGTGCTAATAAAATTATAGAAACTCCAGATAATGGGTGTATCACTGTTGGATATTCAAAAGTTAATTTTAGTAATGAAGCATATGGCGTCATTACTAAACATAGTAGTATGGGTGATTCATTATGGTCAATTCCTTATAGTGATTATTTGGTAGATTTATTAGAGCTTAACGATGGTAACTATTTGGCTACGGGATATTCTTCTTTAACAGCATTAAAAGATGAAACTCATTTCATAACTTTTGATTCTGTTGGTATCGTTTTAGACTCACAATTAATTATAACCGGCGAATGGATTGCTAGGACTATTCAAATCAATGACACTTTAATAATTGGTGTTGGTGCAAAAGACGGATTTGGTGCATTGTGGTATTTGCATACGGACTTATATCTTTTAAATTCATTGAAGATTGGAGACACGACCGAATATCACTCTGCCATTTCAAATACTTCTGATGGTGGCTTCATCACTTGTGGTTTTGCCGGAACTTATTCTCCTGTTACAGATTATTATTCGAATGTAAGAAAGTATAATAATTTACTTCAGGAAGAGTGGGAAATAGTAGTTGATTCAAATTTTGATTTCCTTAGAGCCTCTTCAATTGAACAAACTTTTGATGGTGGTTATATCTTTGGAGGAACATCTGATAATCAAAACTCTCTTCGAAAGATGTATGCGATGAAAATTAGCTTATTCCCAACTGATATAAACCAATTTGATATTGATAACTTGCCCTCCAAATTTAATATGTCTCAAAATTATCCGAATCCATTTAATCCAACGACAACAATTGAATTTAATCTTCCTACCAAGTCAAATGTAACAGTGATAATTTATAATCTGCTTGGACAAGAAGTGCAGCAGCTTGTAAATCAGCAATATTCTGCCGGAAACTATAAAGTTACTTGGGATGGTACTTCATCAAACGGTGAACAATCTGCAACAGGGATGTACTTCTACCAAATTGTAACAGATAATTTTATAGAGACAAAAAAGATGGTATTGTTAAAGTAATAATTATGATTTAAAAATCACGAAAAAAGGCGAGTTCTATTTGAACTCGCCCTTTTTATATTATAATAAAATCTTATGGATTAACCGGAGGAGGTCCACCGGTAAAGATGAAATCAACTATGTATACTACATCGGAGATATCAATAGCTTCGTCATCGTTCACATCACCCATCTGTCCAGCCAATGGAGCAACTCCACCGGTAAAGATGAAATCAACCAAGAAAACAATATCGGAAATATCAACTTGGAAATCTTGAGTCATGTCACCACGCAACACAGCTTTGGTTTTAATAACACCACTTTGAAATTTCGGTGCATAAACTAACGATGGAGAAGTCAGCTCAATAGCAAAGGGAGTAACCGATGTGTCGATTAAAAAGCTTTGTCCACCTAATTCCCATTCATCAATAGTGAAATGAATTTGCATTATTTCACCTGAACCTGCAGGCAGATCAGGAGAACCGGTTAATTTATATGTATATTTTTTATTCCAGGCATCAATTGCAATTGCAGTCAACCCATCAAAATATGATGTACGAGTTCCGAGAGTAACTGAATCAAATACAATTTTTGGATGATCAAAATATCTGAACGGGACATGTATCTCAGAAAGAGATTGGGTATTTGTCAATGAAACTGAAAACACAACAGAATTCCCTGCGAATGCAGAATCTTCTACAAAAGTTAAAGTATCACCTAATGCAGCGATAAACGAAGTTTGATGATTTGTAATAATTCCGACATCAGTATCAACAGTCAGACTGACATCAAAGAGTCCTGTTGTGGTATAGGTATGTGATGGGTTCTGGTCGGTCGATGTAGCTCCATCGCCAAAATCCCATAACCATGATGTTACCGTAAGAGGAGATGAGCCATTAAAGTTTACAGTAATCGGAGCATCGCCTGTTTGTACATCAACAGCAATATTGGCACCCCACCCAAGGGCAGCATTGATATCCATAATCCCATAACCATAATTATTGTCAGGAGTGTCAGCACGATCGGCAGTTTCTATTATTGCTTGTCTGACATGTAGTGGCGAAAAACCAGGACGTGCTTCAATAAGGAGGCATACCGCACCAGCAACTATTGGAGTAGAGAGAGAAGTACCACTTGCAGTAGTATAATTATTGTCACCCGATGATGAGGCAGAATAAGTTGACACACCCATAGCACAAATTTCAGGTTTCAGACGACCGTCAGATGTAGGACCTCTTGAGGAGAAAGAAGCGATATCACCTTCAAAATTAACAGCACCAACAGCAAGAATATCAAAAGCATCGGCAGGAGCACTTAATGTTGTGCCACCTGGTCCCGAGTTACCCATTGAGTTACAAAGTACTATTCCTAAAGATGCACATGTATTCGCAGCTAAAGTGATGACTGCGGTGTTGCCGTCATAATCAGCTGTTGTATACCAGTCTGAATATCCTAATGATGTTGAAATAACATCAGCACCTAATGAATCAGCCCATTCTAAAGCAGCCACCCAGTTATCTTCTTCAACCGGAGTCTCAGTAGGAACATCTTCTGTTTTAGCTAGAAGGATATTAGCGTTGTAAGCAGGACCGTAAATAGTTCCATCAAGTTTGCCTGCAGAAACAGACCATATGAGAGTACCGTGACTCCACTGATCTGAAACATCACCGGCTTCGTTGGCAGTGTTGGCATCATTGTTTATAAAATCATATTCCGAGATTACACGACCATCGGCATAAGCAGCCGCAAATGCTGCGTGCGATTTTCTATACCCGGTATCAGTCAAACATAAAGTAACTCCGGCACCGGAGTATCCTTTTAGATGAACAGCCGGGACGTTGATTTGATTTAATTGTGTAAACGATGAACCGTAATTTAATATAGCCGATGAAAACTGCGGTTGTTGATTTTTATCAAACGGGACATCATCGACAACAGCAATATCTGAGTAATCTCTTTTAAATGAGACCATCGGTTTAATAGATTTCACAAAACCAAGGTCACGTACTTTATCTAAGTTTTCAATAGAAACTTCAAATGATGATGCGTTCAACCATTTCGAGTTCCGACGAAGAGTAAAGCCGAGTGCTTCGATTTGGCTCACATAATCAGCATGAACCGGAATATCTATAAAAAGGATTTTATCTATATTTGCTTTTTTTCTTCTTTTTAAAACTTTTTCAGAATATTGCACAGATGCTGCAGCTTGGGCAAATTTTGTCTTGCCGGTGAAGCCTTTGTCTGTGTAGAAGACCCAAACCTTTACGGTTTCTTTGTTTTGCTTTTGAAGATATGTAGAAACTTGATAGGGGAGAACTTCTGAATCTTTTGAGACAACATATGTGTCAGATTCAATATCTATACGAGATTTGGCAGTTGTGAGAGAAGAAATAATTAGTGTTAGACAAGCGGTTAGCATTAAAAATTTTGCTAATTTGGACATTATGTACCTTTCATCTGCTGATGTTATATGCGTAGTAAGTTTGTAGTAATTCCTTTAATAGTAATGTAAATCTCTATTTTGTCAATATAAATTGCTCTGTACCTATTTATATAGGAATAATCCTACACTTTCTTAACAGTTTAACTTATTAAATAGTTCATCCCAACTTATCGAAACCAAAATATAGAGCTGTAAGATGCTGTTAGATACATGTTTGACTTTGAATCCGAGACAACAAAGCGAAAACGGTACGGAATATGCATTACAAACTTCTAAAGAAAATAAATTAAACTAGGAATATGATTATGAAAAGAAACAGTCAAAAAGGTTTTACTCTTATAGAACTGATGACAACAGTAGTCATCATTGGTATTGTAGCAACAATGGCAGTCCCTCGTTTTCAAAAAGCGTATGAGCGGATGGAATACAGGGCAGCAAATAAAGAATTATCTTCGACTCTAAAAGTTGCACGCTCAATGGCTATTGCAAATAAAGAAATCTTTGGAGTTAATTTCGACCCTGGCACAAAGGTAATCTCTGTCTTTAAAAAAGATACTGCCTCAGTTCTGTTCAGTACTTTTGAGGAAAGTGACTCATTGATTAGAGTTGATACCTTTAGTCATAGTTACAGTACACTATCAACCGACTTTACAGATAATACAATCTCGTTCAGACCAAATGGATCGGCAATTTATACCGGTGGTGGTAATATTGTATGTATGGCATATAGTGAAGATATGATCGGAATCACCCAAATTAATATCTTAGCAGCAACCGGAAGAGTCAAATTAGAATCACATTATTATTAAAAATTCTTGTTTTACGTCTTGTTTTACTCCCTGAAAGCCCGCACTCGCGGGCTTTATTTATATGCCATTCAATAAGATACAATAATAATCCTTTATATAGTAAAGCTTCACTCTTTCTAATCCGATAGCATAGAAAGAATATTTAATGAACAAGATACTAATCGAAAGGGAATAATTGACTAAGATTATCAATAAATCAGTTAATTCCTGTATAAATATGACGATATAAATGAAAAGAAAATTAACTTAAAGAATAAAGAGTGTTGAGCTTATGTTGTTCTCACGAGGCAAAAAAAGTACAGTCGGTCTAGATATAGGGACAAATTCTGTGAAGTTGGTCAAACTTGACCATTCTAAAACAGGGTATACTGTTTCTGCTATCGGCATCAGAGAGTTTCCACCGGAAGCTATTGTAGCCGATGAAATCAGAGACCGCGAAGCGGTGATATTTAATATCCAATCGCTCATCGATCAAACTGATCCAAAGAGTAAAGATGTAGTCGTTTCTGTTGGTGGTCACGGTGTTATTACCGATCGTTTTACCATCGACAAAAAATCAGGGAATGAAGCTGAACAGGCAATTTTGTTTGAAACTGAACAGAGAGCCCCATTTGATGTCGACGATGTATCGTTAGATTATCATATCATCAAAACTGATGATGATACCAATAAAATGGATGTTCTCTTAGTTGCTGCCAGAAAAGAATTTCTACAAAGCTATCTTGAACTTGTTGAAGATTGTGGTTTACAGCCGGTCTGTGTTGATGACGACGCGCTGGCTATTTATAATTCTTATGTTGGTAACTACGATGTAGACCCAACAAGAATTACCGCTCTTATCAATATTGGCAATGATATTACAAATATCACTTATATCCACGAGGGTGAATTTCACGCCACTCGTGACGTATCTGCCGGTACAAGAGATATCTACAACGCAATTCAAAAAGAATTCAGGCTGAATCCTGAACTTACCTCTAAAGCTATTAAAGGTGAGATGAAAGAGTCTATCGATGAAGATATGTTGAAAGCTACTATAGTGTCAGCAACCGATGAACTTATTTCAGGTATTGAATTAGCATTTTCATATTATAAATCTCAAGCAAAAGTTGACACGATTGAATGGATCGTCTTGTCAGGTGGGGGAGCATTGATTCCGTATCTTCCTGAATTCCTGCAGACAAAACTCAACGTACCGCTTGAAATTGCAAACCCTCTCAGAAATCTAGATTACGACCCTGAGCTATTTCAGTATATTCAACCTGAAAAAATTGCTCCGCTTCTTTCTGTCTCTGTTGGTCTTGCTATGCGGAAGGTAAGGTAGAATATGCAAAATTATATTGAAATAAATTTACTTCCGAAAAATTATAAAAAGAAATCATTAGATTTCTCACTCGGTAAAACTGGTATCTATGCTGTGGCTGCTGCTGCGGTAATAGTTATTATGCTCATTTCTGTAACAGTATTTCAAAGTTATGAAATGGCTGAACTGGATAAAAATATCGGGAAAGCACAACAACGTGCTTCCATGCTTCAAAAAGATATCCAATTAGTTGATGCCTTAACTGAAGTAAAAAATAAAGTAAAAGCACGTATGATAGCAGTTGAGAATTTAGACTCTCATCGTTCATCATGGGTACGCATACTTGAAAATATGGCACGAAATATTCCTGAATTTGTTTGGATGGGACGATTCGAAGAAAAACCGCTTGTTGTTGCGGCTCCACCTAAAAATTCCAAGAATAAAAGGAATAAAAATCAGAAAGACGCAGCTCCTGTTGTAAAGAGTTACTCTGCTCCAACAGTAAGAACTGCTGAAATCGAAGGGTATGCTTTTACATTAAATGCTCTTGCTTCATTTATGATTAAAATGATGCGTTCTGATTATTTTGATGAAGTCGAATTAGTACAAACTAAAGAGATCGAACTGGAAAAGAAAAAAGCATATAATTTTGTATTATCCTGTAATGTGCATTATCTCTCCGATGAAGAACTCCGAAATAATATTGCTGCAGTTACTAACAATAAACAAAAGGCTTCCACGAGCCACAAAAGCTTAAACTAGGATTATATATATGGATTTCAAAGATTCTAAAACGCAAAAAATAGTTCTGGGAGCATTAGCTTTCTTTATTGTTGTCTATTTCTGGTATTCAAGAGTCTATTCTATAAATGAAAATAAGATAGCAATGAAAACCACGGAATTTGAAACAATCACTACGAATTTACGCAGAGTGGAAATGAAAGCCAAATCTCTTGATGCCTTAAAAGTTGAGTATTCTGACTTAGTCGAACGGTATCACGAGATTGAAGAACTTCTCCCTGAAGTAAAACAGATTCCATCATTCTTGGTGCAACTACATACCGCATCATCATTGACAGGAACAAAAATAACTTCAATACAACCACTTCCGAACAAAGAAGAAGAGTTCTATAATGTTGTATCGTTTGAAGTACAAATGTCAGGGACATATCATGACTTTGGAACATTCATAAGTTATGTCGCAAATTTCCCGTTTATAACAAATGTTTCCGATGTTAATATCGTTGCTCAAAACATTGCGATTTCAAAATCCCTCTCTCAAATGGACAAGGATGAAGGAGTACAGGAAATCAAAAAGCAGGAAACAATGAACGCAACCTTTAAACTTTCCACATATTTCGTTAGAGAAAACGAACGGCTTCAAGAGCTGAACATTTAGGAGGATGAACGTGAAAAAAACAATCTATATGTTGGTCGCGTTAGCTGTCATGTTGACAGCATCTGTAAATGCCTCCAAAGTACAAAATGTATCTGTACAATATAATGACGGCTTTACATCGGCAGTTATTTCTATTGATGGGCCGGTACGATTTACCCATCAGACTGAAATAGCAAAAGATGGAAAACCATTCAGAGTTATTGTAGATATTCTCTCAGCCACTCATGAACTGGGAAGTAAGAATTTCATGAACTTACCAAATTGCCCTATTAAATCTATTCGCACATCGCAATTTTCGGTGACACCGGAAAAAGTTGTTCGACTAGTTTTTGATATGGACTTTGATAGAGTTTACAGAGTTGATTCAGATAAGAATACACTTTCACTTTTCTTCTCTGATAAATCTACTGCTAAATTTGCAAACTGGTCATCATCGAATTTTGTCGCTGATAAGAAAAAGAAAACTGCTCCGGTGAAAATTGCTTCTACGCAAAAAACTATAGAGCAAAAATCTTCGACTAAATCAGTTGCCGACTTAAACAAGTCGATAAATAATGATCGTCTTGCTTCTTTAGGTGATGCTGCTTCTGAATCGAAGTCTCAACCTAAAAAAGTTGTTACAAAGCCACAGCCAAAATTTTCGCAGACAGTTCAGTTTTATGGACCGGAAATTGATGCTGATGAATTAGCTATCAATGTAGAGGCTGATAAAAAAGCAAAAGCTCAAGCACTTGCTAAATCAGATGCTGACAAAAAAGCAAAAGCTCAAGCACTTGCCAAAGCCGACGCTGACAAAAAAGCAAAAACTCAAGCACTTGCCAAAGCCAACGCCGACAAAAAAGCAAAAGCTCAAGCGCTTGCCAAAGCCGACGCTGACAAAAAAGCAAAAACTCAAGCACTTGCCAAAGCCAACGCCGACAAAAAAGCAAAAACTCAAGCACTTGCCAAAGCCAACGCCGATAAAAAAGCCAAAGCTCAAACACTTGCCAAAGCAGACGCCGACAAAAAAGCAAAAGCTCAAGCACTTGCCAAAGCAGACGCTGATAAAAAAGCAAAAGCTCAAAAACTTGCCAAAGCAAAGGCAGATAAAAAAGCAAAAGCTCTAAAACTTGCTCAAGCCGATGCTGACAAAAAAGCCAAGGCTTTAAAACTTGCTAAAATTGAAGCAGACAAGAAGAAAAAATCAACTTCACGTTTCCGTCGTAACCCGGTATCAAATAAAGTAAGAGGTACTATGGTTGCACAGTTCCCAAAACGTTTAGTTATAAAGTATAAATCAAGATCATATAGAGATCCATTTGCGACTCTTATTGATGAATCAAAAACTTATAATAACCCGGTTGAGAAAAAGATCCCTAATGTAGAAGGTCTTATCTTAGTCGGAATTATTCAGGCAAATCAAAAAAGTGAAAACAGAGCTCTGTTTGAAGACAACGACGGGTATGGCTATATCTTAAAAACTGGCGACAAAGTTCGCAAAGGATATGTGCTACGAGTAAATTCAGATAAAGTTTATTTCCAAATATTTGAGTACGGTTGGAGCCGTACCGTTGCTTTAAACTTAGAAAGCTAATGAAAGGCAGGATTTCATAATGAAATTGAGTACATTCAGTAAAATATTTTTCATAACTCTGCTCGCAGCAGCAACTCTTTTTTCAGTTGTTCTTGCAGCAGATGTTGAAAAAGACCCGCAGGCACCTATTAAGAACCTGCAGTTTCAGTCAGCAGATATTAACTCTGTTTTAACATTTTTATCCGATTACGGTAATGTAAATGTTGTTGTATCTCCTGAAGTAACAGGGAATGTAACAATCAAATTAAAAGATGTTCACTGGCGTACTGCTATGGATATTATTGGTAGAACCTATGACTTAGCTGTTGTAGACGAAGATGCCGGATATATCCGAGTTCTTCCTGCTGATCAATATCGTAAAGAAGTTACCGAAGGTGAAAAACATAGTAAAGAAAAACGTGCACTTGCCGCTTTGGAAACTAAAATCATTAAGATTTCAAATTCCACATCTGATGATATTGTCAAAGCTGTAAAATCTCTTATGACAGATAGAGGTAAAGCTTCTTCTGATGCTCGTTCAAATTCGATTATAATTCAAGAAGTACCTACTAATATGCCAACGCTCTTAAGCTTTATTGAAGAGCTTGATAAGCCTGCTGCACAGATTAGAATCTCAACTCGCTTACTTGAAATCTCAACAAAAAGTGTAGAAGAGTTAGGTCTCAACTGGTCTATAGATGGTACATATACAACCGAGTCCGGTCGTTCATATCCGCAGTCTGCATCTGTAAATGCTCTTCGTAATACCGATCAAGTTGGTCAGTATACTGTGAAAGCACTTCAAAAAGGTTGGGATGTTGAAGCTATTATTCAGGCTATTGTTAAAGATGACAAAGGACGTATCGTAGCTCATCCTGAAATCACTACTTTGGACAACAAAGAAGCGAAGATTCAGATGGGTCAAAAAATTCCTGTGAAACAATTTGATGCTTCCGGTAACCTGGTTATTAAATTTGAAGAAGTCGGAACAATCCTGACAGTTACACCACATATTACTGCGAAGAATCAAATTCTTATGGAACTTGCTCCTGAACGGTCGACATATCAGTTTGATCCAAACGGTGTTATTATTAATACAAGTAATGCTCGGACTACTGTGATAGTCGCTAACGGTCAAACTGCTGTTATCGGTGGTCTGACAACTGAAGATGAAGTTATCACTGAAGTTGGTGTTCCAATCTTAAAAGATATTCCGTTGATAGGTCGCATTTTTAAATATACAAATAAAAGAATGGAAAGCAGAGATCTCATTATCTTTGTGACACCTACAATCGTAGACGATCATTTAGCAATAAATTCTGAAGGCTAGTAATAATTCAATATTGATGATTTGACCCTCTCTTTATAAAAGAGGGGGTTTTTTATACAAGTAAGAAAACAAGAATATTTAATAAAATTTTAGGAGTAATCATGACACTTAAGAAAAATTCAATCTGGTTTATTTTATTGACTATGATTGTGTCCGTTGCACTCATTTCGCTAGTAGGGTGCGAATCCAAATCTGTTTTAGATGATGGACTACCTCCTGCAAGTACAGGTGTATCAGTTTCAGCATCTCCTTCAACTATCGAATCAGGTGCAACATCTGTTATCGAAGCAACCGTTGCTGCTGATAATGTTGGAGTTCAAAACCAAGTAGTCACTTTTACCGTTTCTCCATCAAACGCCGGGTACTTTACTCCTGCGATTGATACTACGAATGTCAATGGTGTTGCTGCTACTGTCTTTACCGCTACCACAACCGGGAACGCAACTGTTACCTGTTCTGTCGGCGGTTCTACAATTTCTGGTGCTACTGCAATGACAGTTTCCGAAGCTCCACAAACAGGTTCCGGTAATATTGATATGAATGTTTCACAAACTTTGCTTTTAGCAAATGGTGCCGACACTTCACAAATCTCTATTACAGTTCGTGACGCTCTTGGTCAACCTGCTCCGGATTCTACTCTCCTTACTATCGTTGCCGGTGAAAAGTTTATCGACATTGATAATAACGGATACTGGTCTGTAGGGATTGATTCATTAGTATATGATGCCAATGCAAATGGTACTTGGGATGCTGTTGGAATTATTCCTTCTACTGCCTATGTCGTAGGTGGTGCAGGAGCAGTGACAATCGACTACATCTCTGGTAACGATGCTACTACTGTGTATATTAAAGCAACTGTTAATGACAATGGTATCGTTGGGGATGTAGAACTTCCTATTCAACTCACACCGAATGCATCTATCAACTCTATCTATATGACTTCCGACTCTCTGAATTTAGCTGTGAAACAAACAGGTGGAATCGAAACCTCTATGCTTCGTGCTACCGGTTATGACGAGTTTGGAAATACGGTCCCTGAAGGATTAACAATTCAGTTTATTATCACAGATGGTCCCGGTGGGGAACATCTTGGTAACACAGGTGCCGGTCCTTATATCGCTGTCACAAATAGCCAAGGTGTCGCATCGGCTCCAATTTCTTCTGGTACTGTTTCAGGTACAATAAGAGTCCGTGCTTTCGCTGATACTGTTCTTTCAAATGCAACTCAAGTAATGGTCTCCGCAGGTCCTCCTGCACATATCGTTATTGGTGCCGATGATTGTAACGTGCCTTATTGGTTTACTGTTGCTGAAGAAAACATTATTGTAGCGGTTGTTTCTGATGT
>JAJRSF010000015.1 GCA_024278935.1 Candidatus Zixiibacteriota bacterium | reverse complement strand
GGGTTGGGTTGATAACTTCAACTTTGGCAAGATTTAAACCATGCTCTTTGGCAAGTGGTTCAATTTTTGCTAAATCTCCTATGAGAGTAACCTGTGCGATCTCTTCAAACAAAATCTTCTTGGCAGCTTGTACCATGCGAGTTTCGTCACCTTCAGGAAGAACGACTCTTCGTTTGACTTGTTTCGCCTTATCTTTGATCTTTGTTAATATATTCATACGTAACTCCAAAACTATATTAAATGATTACATAACGGTGTGGTCCTGCAAATCAGGATCACTCAAATATGCTTCAATAAATTGGTCAATATCACCATCCATAACGGCTTGGGTATTCGAGGACTGCGACGATGTCCTGTGGTCTTTTACCATATTGTATGGATGGAAAACGTAGGAACGAATTTGAGAACCCCATTCGATTTTCTTTTTCGACTGCTCAAATTTGTCCATCTTTTTTGCTTCTTCTTCTTTATGTAATTGATACAGCCGAGATTTTAAAACTGACATGGCGGCATCTTTATTTTTATGTTGAGAACGTTGCGACTGACACGAGACTACAATGTTTGTCGGAATATGAGTAATTAGGATTGCCGAGTCGGTTTTGTTGACATGCTGTCCACCGGCACCCGAGGCACGGAATGTGTCGATACGAATTTCTTCGTCTTTAATTTCTATCTCGACATTATCTTCGACAACCGGAAATATATGAATCGACGCAAACGATGTATGCCGTTTGGCGTTGGAATCAAAAGGGGAGATGCGAACCAAGCGATGCACGCCCGATTCAGCTTTTAAAAATCCGTAGGCGTAATCACCATGCACTTTAAGAGCTGCAGATTTTAGACCTGCTTCGTCACCCGGCTGATAGTCGATAAGTTCTGCTTTGAACTCACGACGTTCGACCCATCGGCTGTACATCCGAAACAACATGTCTGCCCAGTCTTGTGACTCGGTACCACCGGCACCTGGGTGAAATGTGATAAGGGCATCGCGGTAATCATCGGGACCAGAAAGGAGTGACTTGAATTCGTATGCTTCGATTTCTTTAATGAGCTGGGTGAATGAATCTATCAGTTCGATAGCTTCATCTGAATCTTCAGAAGTATCAATCATTTCGATGAGTTCCGCAATAGTAGAAAGATCAGCTATGAGCTTTTTGTGAGTTTCAACCCATTTTTTATGTATTGAAATTTGTTTGAGAATTCCTTGGGCTTTTTGGTTGTTGTTCCAAAAAGTTTCTTCGGTTGAGATTTTTTCGAGTTCTGCTATTTTCTCAACACGAGAGGGCAGGTCAAAGATACCTCGCAAGCTTGTCGAGTTTCTCTTTGTAGACAGGTAAATTGTTTTTTAATTCTGATATTGTCATCATCCTAACTTTCTTTTTTAGAAAGCCAAATATATGTTTTTAAACTACTCAGGTCAATAAATTAACTACTCAATATATGTGATAAATTTCACAAAAATCAAGATGAATTTTTATCAATCTTACGATTGACAATTTGAAGTTAGTCCGTATAATTGGTTCTATGAAAAATCATATACTAGTTGTCGGTTCTTATGAGGTAAATTGCTCTTTATATTTTGATGAAAATAGCAAAGAAGGAGTAATAATTGACCCGGGAGCTGACGCCCAAATCATAATCGATGCGGTCGCCGATCTCGGATTTACCCCAAAAGCGGTACTGCTTACCCATGGGCATTCCGACCATATCGGAGCAGTCCGTGAAATACTCGAAAAATACCAAATTCCACTTTATGCCGGAAAAGATGAAAAAGAACTGCTGGCTAATTCTACTGCCAATATGTCGAAGTTTTTAGGACTTGATATTACAACTCCTCCTGCTGATTTTTGGCTTTCGGATGAAGATACAATCTCAGTCGGTCCTGTCAATTTACGAGTTTTCCACACTCCCGGTCATTCACCAGGTGGGCTTTGCTTTTTAGATGAAACCGAGAATCTTCTGTTTTGTGGAGATACACTTTTTTACGGCTCAATCGGAAGAACCGATTTTCCGGGCTGTTCACACGAACAACTGATAGATTCAATCAACAGAAAACTGATGCCATTACCTGATTCTATAATTTGTATTCCCGGGCATGGACCAACGACAACAATCGGCGGAGAGAGAGCTAACAATCCGTTTTTGCAAGGAGGAAATTTTGCCTGATAATTTTGAACTGGAAGAAATTCATTTTGAAGGAGCAATGGACTTTCATGTGCATTGCGATTACTCTATTGATGCCGTTGGTAAAATTGATGAATACTGCGAAGCTGCCTTAGCCAGAAATATTGCTGAAATTTGTTTTACAACGCATTATGATTGTAACCCGATTGGCGACTGTCAGGGGAACCTGATTTCTATCAATGGTGAGCATAAGCCAACTTCAATTGAAAATTTAAAACCGTATGTTGATGATGTCCTTCGTGCTGCTGAGAAATTTCAGCTCAGAGGTTTGTCGGTGAAATTAGGGCTTGAATTTGGATGGTATGATAATTGTGAAGAGACCGCTCAAAAAGTTAAAGATGCTTATAATTTTGATTATTTTCTCTGTGGCATTCATGAGATAGAAAATATCTGTTTCTGTTGCAGAAGTACTTACAAAAAATGTTTTGAACGGTACACGCTTGATGAGATGGTAGAGAAATATTTCCAAACAGCAATAGCGGCATCGGATTCCAAACTGTTTGATACTATCGCTCATTTGGAATATTATGTAAAATATGCTAAAGACTTTTATGGCGACAAATTAGACAAAGTATATGAACCATATCTTGACGACCTTTTCAAATCTCTCATAGCTTCGGAAACGACAATAGAGATTAATACTGCAGGTTATCGCCATGGCGTAAATCAGTATTACCCGAATATGCGAATTATAAACCGTGCCAAAAAAGCAGGAGTACATATTCAGTTTTTAGGTTCCGATGCCCACCGTCCCCAGGATATTGGTTACGAGTTTGAAATTGCTTCATCCTTTGTGCCTAATCGAATTACAGGAACAGAAGAATAACGTTTTATAGTTATTGCTACAAATGTCAAAAAAACTTTCCAGACAATTTTATAATCGGGCGACTATCGATGTTGCCCGTGAAATTTTGGACAAACAGATTGTCTATAATTCTCCCAACGGCAAACTTTCTGCTCGCATTGTCGAAGTCGAGGCGTATATAGGTGAAGGAGACCCTGCCTGTCACGCATCACGAGGAAAGACTAAACGGAATGAAGTGATGTTCGGTAAGGCGGGATTTGCTTATTTGTATTTGATATACGGGATGTATAATTGTCTGAACTTTGTCACTGAAAAAGATGGTTTCCCATCGGCGATTTTACTTCGTGCCGCAGAGCCGGAAGAAGGTATTGATATTATGCTTCAAAATAATTTCAAAAAAGAATCTTCTAAATTATTAGCAGGACCCGGGCTTTTCTGTAAAGCGTTCGGGCTGACCAGAGAACAAAACGGACTTGATTTAACAAATGAAGAATTATATCTGGAATCTCGAAACAATAACAAAGTGGAAATCGTAGAGACAACTAGAATCGGAATCAGCGATGGGAAAGAATTGCTTGGGCGATTTTATGATAAAAATTCAAAAGCTGTTTCAAAAAGATAATTGATAGTTTTTGAGATAAAACTTGTATAAGAGATATGTTTTTACAAAATTGTAACAAAGAAAAAGGACTTATAAAATATGTTTGATTTTTCACCTGAAACGATTCAACGGGCGATAATAGCAACCCCGGTATTTCTTCTGGCAATAACTGTCCATGAGTTTGCTCATGCTAGAACAGCTTTATGGTATGGTGACTCTACCGCACATGACCTCGGTCGTACTTCGTTAAATCCGATGGTGCATTTAGACTTTTTAGGAACGCTGATGTTTTTTTGTCGGGCTTTCGGTTTGGCTGGGCAAAACCTGTTCCGGTGAACCCATTCAATTTGCGCAACCCAAGAGTTGCCGATATTTGGATTTCAGCAGCAGGACCTCTCTCAAATTTTGGACTTGCTACTATTGCTGCTATATTAATACACATCGCAAATTTTATAAATATCCCAATCCCCGAAGCTATCGGTAAATTTTTAATTATGTCCGTTACCATTAATATATGGCTTGGGCTTTTTAATTTGATACCATTGTTCCCGCTTGATGGTTCTCATATCATACGAAACTTTATACCTCGAAAATATTCTGACAGATATGAGCAAATAGAAAGATATTCGCCTTACATTTTACTCATAGGTCTTTTTACTGGAATATTTGGATGTATTATATCACCATTTGTGAGTGCATTTTATTTCGTATTAGGATTCTAAAGTGAAAATATTATTTTCAATTCTCCTGCTCATTTCCTATCTCATCGGTTGTGGTGCGACCTACCAAACCGACACAGTTCCGACAGAACAGAAGAGAAAAAAGAAATCTGACAAAATCAAAGCCGAGGCGTATCTCTTTGATGCCAAGCTAAAACAGCACGGCAAGCCAACATCGGTGCGACTCTTTTTCTACCAGACGGATTCGATTATTGCAATTGGCGGGAAAGGGTATCTTGGCAAAGGTGCCTTAAAAGGGTGGATGACCAATGATTCAATTTTGGTTACATTTCCAACTTTGAAAGAATATCTGTATGAATCAGTTGATGATCTTTTTGCTTCGTTTAATTGTTCGGGAGAGATTCCAAAATTTAACCTGATGACCCTGTTTACGACTTTGCCCGATGAAACTTATGAGTTTGCATTTGCCGAAGTCACCATATTGAAAGCTGACGCAAAACGACCAAAATACAAAATTTCTTTTCCAAATTGTAAATGGAAACTTATTATCACCTATGATAAACGTCCAAAAGGCTACCGAATTCGCAATTTCAGCTTTCGTGATGGTGAGGGTACTACCCTTACCGGAAAACGCAGAGAGTACAAAGGCAATTCTAAAGTGCCATTTAAGCACTTTGAGACCGAAATATCACCAACAATGTATCGTATAATCCCTTAATTTTCACTATCTTAAGTCAGTTGACATCGGAATCCAATTATACCATATTAAACAAATATATTTTATTTTGAGGAAATTTTGAATTTATATAATCGTACATTCTCGGTTTTAAAACCGTATTGGAAACAAATCATAGTCGCATCGACATCATCGGCTCTGCATGCCTTATTTGCAGGGATGTTGGTCTGGATGTTTGGTCCGCTTTTGATGACCTTATTTCAGGTTGAAACTCCAGCCGGTGTTGCTGATTTAGCACCACAAACGGTGCAGGAATCACCGGAGGTCGTTGATGAGATTGGATTCTTTACAAAGCTTGGACTTGAGCTAAAAGATAATATGAAAGGAGCAGTCAATTCTGTAGTGTATGCTGACACCAGAAAAGGGACTCTCTTTAATTTCTGTTGGGCGATTTTAGCGATTGTACTTTTCAAAAATCTGTTCCAATATCTGCAAGGTTTTTCTATGGCATTTATACAGCAATCTGTCATACGAAATTTTCGAGACAATCTCTTTAAAAAATATCAACGCCTCTCGCTTGATTATTATCATCGTAAGCGAACGGGAGATATAATTTCACGTGTGACAAACGATGTCATGGTTCTCAACGAAGCGGTCGATATCGGTTTTAACCGTTTAGTTACCGATGTTATTTCTGTCTTTATTTTATCTTCATTTCTGCTTATAATCTCCTGGAAACTGACTTTGCTTGCCATGTTGGTTCTTCCGATAATATTTACTTTCATTTGGTTTATAGGAAAAAAACTGCGAAAATATTCCGAACGTTCTCAGCAGAAAATGTCCGATGTAAATTCTGTACTTGAAGAAGCGGTTAATAATGTTCGTATCGTAAAAGCGTTCTCTCAAGAAAAATTTGAAATAAAAAAATTCTTTGTCACGACTTATGACTTTTTTAAATCGTATCTGAAGATGACAAGAATCAGGCATCTCTCTTCTCCAGTCAATGACACGCTGGCAACTATCGCAGGAGTTGTAATTTTGCTCTATGCCGGAAATGATATTTTAGATGATAAGGGTGACCTTGATGCAGGTGATTTTATGACCTACTTGCTTGCTATGATTCAGCTTATTCAACCGGTAAAATCACTTTCGCAAATTCATATAAAAATTCAGGAAGGCATGGCTGCCGCCGATCGTGTCTTTGAAGTTTTAGACACCAAAGAATTGATTACAGATTCTCCACAAGCGGTGACACATGAAAAACTGGAAAAGTCAATTTCATTTACCGATGTTGATTTCTCATATATCCCAGATACGAAAGTTATTGATTCGGTTTCATTCGATGTAAAACTCGGTGAAGTTGTCGCATTGGTCGGACCTTCGGGAGGTGGAAAGTCAACTCTCTTAGACTTACTTCCTCGGTTCTATGACCCGCAGGGTGGTTCGATTGCAATTGATGGTGTGAACATTAAAGATATTCAATTACATTCATTGCGTTCATTGATGGGGATTGTAACCCAAGAGACTTATCTTTTTAATGATACAATTTTTAACAACATCGCCTACGGTATGGAAAATGCAACGGTCGAAAATGTTATCGATGCTGCCAAGCTTGCAAACGCTCATCAGTTTATCGAAGAGTTCAGTTTGAAATATGATACACCCGTCGGTAACCGTGGTGTGAAATTGTCAGGTGGACAAAGGCAACGTCTTGCCATTGCCAGAGCATTGATGAAAAATCCGCAGATTCTGATTTTTGATGAAGCGACCTCGGCACTTGATACCGAATCAGAAATGCTTGTACAGGAAGCTATCGACCGAATGATGCAAACACGTACATCGCTAGTTATCGCTCATCGCCTTTCGACAATTAAAAATGCAACACGCATTTTAGTTATTGATGAAGGCAAAATTGTTGAGCAGGGCGACCATGAGACACTTCTGAAAAAAGACGGATTATACAAACGACTACATTCGATGCAATTTCGGGATATTTAATCATGGAATTCCTGAAACCTCTTGAGCATAAATTTAAAGCATCGGTTTTCAACTTGCTTAAACTTTTCTTGGCACGGGGAAAGAAAGAACTGATTCCTATTGATGGTTCTAAACTTCAGAAAGTTCTTTTCTTACGTCCCGATAAACTTGGTGATATGATAATTTCGTTCCCGGTCTTTGAAAGTTTCAAACGGAATTTTCCGCAAGTGAAAATTTCAATTTTAGGTTCACCTCGCAGTAGAATGATTATTAAAAATGATAACCGATTTGAAAAACAATATATGTATCTAAAAAATCCGTTAAAAGATTTAAAAACTATCCGAGAAATTCGTGCCGATAAATACGACTGTGTTGTAGATATGATTCGGGAAGACTCGGTGACATCGTTGTTTCTCTCACAACTGACTGCTCCGGGAAAACCGAGAGTTGGGCTTGCAAAAGTCAAGTATGACATGTACTATGATTTTAACGATCCGTTTACGACTGACAACAAAAATCATATTATCACCAATACATTAAAAGTTCTCGATGCCTTTGGCATAGACTCTTCTAAAGAATCCGGTTACGCCGAACCTTTTTTGACAACAGAAGAACTTAGATTTGCCAAGCAAACTATTGAACAACTCAAAAAAACATCATTGACAAAAATTATCGGCTACAACCTTTCAGCAGGAATGCCGAATAGGGTATGGGCAAAAGAAAAATCGGTTGAGCTTGTTCAGCAGTTATTATAGCATAATAACGAATACGAAATACTTCTGTTCACAACTCCCGATGAACGTGAACGTGCTATTTATTTACAAAACGAAATGCAATCCCAAGTACATATTATCCCAGAGAATTTAAGCCTTACATCGGTGACGGCGATTATAAAACAACTCGACCTGCTTATCACACCGGACACCTCGCTTGTACATATCGCACGCTCTTTTGATCTGCCGGTCGTTGGACTTTTTAGTAGTTTCATGAAAAACTATCTGCTCTGGCGTCCGTATGACCAAGAGCTTGGTTCTGTTATCGCAGAAAGTAAAGATAATATTTTTGATATTACCGTCACGCAAGTTATGGATGTTTTTAAATCTGTCATTGAACAGAAGAGGAGTTTGTCCTCATGAAAAAAATCTCTGTTGTTATCATAACAAAAAACGAAGAAAAAAATATTGCACAATGCTTAGAATCTGTCAAATGGGTTGATGAGATAATTGTCATTGACTCGGAGTCAGAAGACAAAACTGTCGAAATCGCAGAGCGTTATGGAGCAAAAGTTTTCTCTCCAGAATGGCGAGGCTACGGACCTGCCAAGCAAGAGGGTGTCAAGCAGACTTCGCATGACTGGGTATTCTCAATCGATGCCGATGAAGTTCTGACAACTCAACTTACCGATGAAATCCAAACATTGCTTTCGCAAGATGATATGTGCGATGGTTACTTGATGCCACGTAAAACAAATTTCATGGGTCGATGGATAAATCATTCCAACTGGTATCCTGACCATGTTTTGCGTCTGTTTAACAAAACCAAGGGCGGCTTTAATAGCAACCTTGTCCACGAAGCAATCGAAATCGAAGGCAAAAAAGCATATTTGAAAAATGATTTACTGCATTATAGCTATCCGACATTGGATGAATATTTTAGAAAATCAAATATATATACACGTATGGGAGCAGAGGATCTGCTTGCTCAAGGGAAAAAATCAGGTTTCTTTGGCATTTGTATCAAACCGATAGCCGCATTTATTAAGCATTATTTCCTCAAAAAAGGATTTCTAGATGGTATGGAAGGATTTTTAATTTCTTTTCTTTCTGCTGTTGCGGTTATGGTAAAATATGCTAAATTACGCGAATTATTGAAGAAGAAAGATAAGAGTTAATGAACAAACCGTTACAAGTTACAGATGGTGATAAAATTTTAATCAGTCGCACCGACAAATTAGGCGACTTGGTTTTAGCATTACCATTTATAGAAACATTCAAAAAACGATATCCGAAGTGTAAAGTTGATGTCATGGCGTCGCTCTATGCCTCACCGATTTTGGAACATAATAAATCGATCAATAAAATTCTGCGAGTACAAAACGACCAGTTACTTTCAAACAATCTGTATCGAAAAGATCTGCTTCAGAAAATTAAAAAAGAAAAGTACAATATCGTCGTAGTGCTTTATCCTGAAAGACAAATTTCTCGTCTGTATCATAAGGCGGAGATTCCTATTCGTATTGGAACAGCCGGGCGTTTTCATTCGATATTTTTTAACACACGTTTAATGCATAGCCGTCGTAAAAATATAAAACATGAATCAGTTTATAATTTAGACTTTATGTCATTTTTTAAAAGTGGCGAGTCTGTGAAAGTTCCAAAAGTTTATCTGACCGAAAAAGATGATGCTGGTGCAAAAAGAATTCTTGCCAATGCCGGTATCTCAGGTGATTTTGCGGTGATGCATCCCGGTTCGGGTGGGTCTGCCGAGGCGTGGTCATCTGAAAATTTTATGTACCTCTATAAAGAACTTACCGACAAAGGTGTTTCGGTTGTTGTCTCAGGCTCTGAAAAAGAAGGGGATATGTTTGACTCTCTTTCTCACACTATTGGAGGTTCAGACTTACGTAAAATTACAGGCAGTACCGACCTTCGTGCTTTGGCAGCAGTTTTGTCGCTTGCCAAAGTAGTTGTCGCAAACTCAACAGGTCCTCTGCATTTAGCAGTAGCGGTTGGCACAAGCACAGTCGGGCTTTATCCAAACAAACTTTCTATGTCTCCTACCAGATGGGGGCCTTTGGGCGAGAACCATATTGTGTTACAACCTGAAGGAGATTGCCAATGTCCCAATGGGAAATGTCTTTGTATGGAAACTATTGAACCTAGTCTAGTAGCTAGTAAAATGATAAAGGTGTTTAAGTAAAAATATATGAATCTTGCTGAATTTATAATCAAAATAGAAGCATTTAATGCAAATGTAAATATTCCCCTCCTGAGAAAAGCATATGAGTTTTCTAATGAGGCACATCAAGGACAACTGCGTAAATCAGGTGAGCCATATGTGGAACATTGTTTGGAAGTTGCTTTTATTCTTGCTGAACAGCATATGGATTCAACGACGATTGCTGCCGGATTAGTGCATGATGTTGTCGAAGATACCGAAGTTACTATCGAAGATCTTCGTCATGAATTTAATGATGAAATCGCAGATCTTGTTGATGGTGTCACTAAAATCGGAGAGATGCAATATAGCTCTCTAGAAGAACAGCAGGTTGAATATTTCCGTAAGATGCTTCTTTCTATGGCAAAAGATATTCGGATTATTCTGATGAAACTTGCCGACCGTCTGCACAACATGCGAACACTTGAACATCTCCCTAAAGAAAAACAAGTTCGAATTGCACAGGAGACCAGAGATATTTATTGTCCGCTAGCACATCGCTTTGGTATCAATAAAGTAAAAATTGAACTTGAAGATTTGTCTCTAAAATATTTAGAATCTGATATTTATATAAATATTATGAACCGCGTTAATGAACGTAAAGAAGAGCGTGAAGAATATATCGCTGCGTTTGTTGCTCCTGTTAAAGAATCCCTTTTAAAAGATAATATCAATGCCGAAGTATATGGTCGGGCAAAACATTTTGATTCGATCTATCGGAAGATTAAAATTCGTAAAGTTCCATACGAAGAAATTTTTGATCTGTTCGCCATTCGTGTTATCGTAAATACCGAAAGAGATTGTTATCATGCCGTAGGGATTTTGCATTCACTTTGGAAACCGGTACCTGATCGGTTTCATGATTACATCGCAAATCCAAAACCGAACGGATATAGCTCACTGCATACAACCGTGTTTGGTCCTAATAATAAAATGATTGAGATTCAAATCAGAACTCACCAGATGCACTACGTTGCCGAAAATGGTATCGCTGCTCATTGGCTCTACAAAGAGGGCAAACAGCAGATGAGTAAATCGGACAGGCAGATGATCTGGTTGCGTGATGTACTAGAGTGGCAAAAAGAGATGACCAACCCGTCTGATTTTATGGAGTATCTCAAAATTGATCTGTTCTCAGAAGATATTTTTGTTTTTACACCAAACCAAAAACTTATTCATCTTCCGCTTGGTTCTACACCGCTTGATTTTGCATTCCAAATTCATACCGATGTCGGGCTTCATTGTGCAGGTGCTAAAATAAATGACAGGTTGCAGCCGCTTTCTACAAAATTAAAATCCGGCGATGTTGTCGAAGTTATTACTAATCAAAATCGGACACCATCGCATGACTGGCTCAAACTTGTTAAAACATCATCTGCTCGTACCCGAATAAAAAAATGGCTGAAGCAAGCTGGCTTTGAACAGTTTGTCACACTTGGTAAAGAAATCGTTGTAAGAAAACTTAAAGAATTACGCTATAAACTTCCAACTGATGATATCCTCCAAGGATACGCCGAACAGCTTGATAAAAATTCACTTGAAGATTTATATGCTGCTATAGGAAACGGTTCGAAATCATCACGTCCGCTCATTGATCTGATTCTGCCTGATAAAAAAGCACCTGAAATCGGCTTTGTTGATAAAGTCATCGACCGAATTCGCGGTTCTAAAGGGATCAAAGTGCATGGCATGGATCATATGATGTTTCGTTTTGCAGGATGTTGCCAGCCTGTACCGGGTGAGGAAATTATTGGATTTATCAGTCGGGGAAGAGGCGTTACGATTCATAAAGCAGATTGTAATTCTGCCAGTCATCTGTATAAAATTAATCCGGAACGAAAAATTGATGTCTCGTGGGACACTGCCAAAGGCCAGTCTTTTATTGTGCAATTAAAAATAATTGTCGAAGACAGAAAAAATATGCTTCGAGATATTACTCAAGCAATAGCCGATGCCGACACTAATGTTCGTGCTGCTGAAATGATTGCTCAAGATACAACTGCTATCGGGAAATTTGTCGTAGAAGTTTCTTCGTTGTCGCATCTCAATCGTATATTAGATAAAGTAAAGAAAATCCGTGGTGTGATTTCAATTCATCGTGAAAAAGGTGTCGATTCAACTCCTGAATAATTTTCTAAAAAGTCACCGACAATTCAATTTTACTTCCGTCTCTATTTAAAATTGCAACAATAGTCATACCTTTTTTGAACTTGCTCAAAGCATTCATATAGTCATAAATATCATTGATGACTATATCGCCAAGCTGAATTATGATATCACCTTTAAGCATTCCTGCTTTTTCAGCCGCTTTGCCTTCCATGACACCATCTATTCTGAAACCTTTTACTTCGCTGACATGGTCAGGAATAACACCCAAAGAAACAGAATATCTTTTGCGACGTTTCCCATCGGTTGAATGTTTTATTTTTTTAAAATCTAAAGGTTTATCAAGTTGGTCAAAGTAGGTAAGGAAGGTGTCGACAAATTTAGCAACTTTTACGATACCATCAGCGTCTATCATTTCTATATCATCAGATGGTTTATGGTAATCTTTATGTGCGCCGGTAAAAATATGTAGCGATGGAATATTGCGAGTGTAGAAAACAGTATGATCCGATGCTCCCAGGCTTGTGTTGCTTATAGTTAGTTTCAAGTCCTGATAGTTCAAAGAATCAAAGAAGTTTGTGAATTCAGATGTCGAACCTACCCCTAAAATTGCGAGACCTTTTTCCTGGTCTTTTAATCTGCCGATCATATCCATATTTATCATCATGCGAACTTTGGAGGAATCAATTGTCATATTTTTAGCAAAGTTTGATGCACCTAGCAGTCCTGCTTCTTCACCCGAGAATGCAATAAACAGCATCGTGTAATGTGGCTTTGTTTTAGCTTGTGCATATTTTAGAGCGAGTTCTAATAATGCTGAAACACCCGAGGCGTTATCGTCTGCACCATTGTGAATGGCAGGTTCGCCGTGATAACTGGACGCAGATGTTCCCCAGCCAAGATGGTCGTAGTGGGCGCCGATTATGACAGTGGTGTCGGTTTCGCCTTCAATGATTCCAATGATATTTTGAGCAGTATCACGAATTTTTACAAGTTCGACTGTACCAGAATAATAATCAGGGATTATGCTCATTGATAATAATTTCTCTAATTCATCTTGGGGTGGTATTCTGTCTCGCTTTAGAAAAATAATAGGAATATCTTTTTGATGTATGTTTGTTCTGTTTTGTGCTAATAAAGTATCATCGTAACCCTCTGGTGTCACAAAGAAAATTCCACTCACGTTATGTTTTAGAGCTGTGTTTATTTTATCAATAATCAGTTCATGTTTGCTGAAATCGGTATGAGGATAATCTTTCGAATCAGGAGCAAATCTTCTAATCATGACAGCTTTGCCGTCGACATCCAGATTGGAATAATCATTATAACTGCCGGAGTCATCGCCGGTTTTAATTCCATAGCCAACATCGATTATTTCATCGAAAGAAAAAGAGCTTGAAGCAGACTGTTTAAGAGGTCTAAAATCCTCATTTAGTTTTAATGGTATACCCAAAAATAAAAGAGAATTTTTCTCCGTTATTTGTATCTCTTTCAAAAAGTCATAATACTGGAAATAATTCTCTGTTCCGACAGATAATAACCCGGCAGATTTAAACACAGAACGAATATACTCGGCAGCTTTCAACTCACCCGGTTCGCCGACTTCTCGACCTGCAAGTGAGTCGTGGGCTAAAACCTCAATATGGTGCATAATAGATTCAGTTGTGATGGAATAGTCAGATTCAATAGCTGATATTTGTATTGATATAAACGATATGAGAATAGCAAAAAGGAGTGTTTTCTTCATGATAAAAAATCCTTATTTCGAATTTTATTTTCGTTAAATATATGAGAAAAAATTAACCTTGTCAGCAGTTATTTCTTTTGAATTTAGGATAAATGATATACATTATCTCCTGATAAGAAAAAGGATAATAAATTGGAGAATTTATAATGTCACAAAAAAAATGCCCGTCATGTTCTGCCTTAGCACCAACTAAGAGTAAGTTTTGTCCCGAATGCGGTTCACCTCTTTCAAAAAAAACAGTAAAAAAATCGAAACCATCCAAAAGCAATCCAACCAGAGATACACTTATTATTGTTGGTGTGTTAGCTGTGGCAGCGGTTGGTTATTTTATGATGAACAAACCGGAACCTGTTCCTGAACCACCACAACAGCAAGTAATGGATGGCTCGCATGAGGGTGTCGAGGGCATGGGTGGAGTTTTAGCTGATTTGCCTACCGATTATAACACGCTGATTCAGATTGGGAACCAAACAATGGATAATGGTAATTTCCCAATGGCTGCCGAATGTTATAAAAGAGCATTAAGTATCAAAGGTGATTCACCGAATGTACGTACTGATTATGGTGCTTGTTTACATGGCATGGGGCTGCCTGAACGTGCTATTGAAGAATTTATGACTGTGACCAATCAATATCCTGAACATACGATTGCGAATTTTAATTTAGGTATCGTATATTATTCGATAAAACAAGTCGACTCAGCTAAGACCTATTTTAATAAATATTTATCACTTGAAAAAGAAGGTCCGACTGCCGATGCTGCTCGAAATTATTTAGCGGAGATAAACAAATAATCTATTCGTTCATCCAAAATATTGCCGAGTCTACGTATCTGATGCTGTATGACTCGGCATTTTTATTAGTGATAGGTTTACTATTAGCAGGTGTAATTCATCTGTTTCTCAATGAAGAGCTATTGCAAAAACTGCTTGTTGGTGGCAAAAATAAAGTTGTCCTCAAAGCTGCTCTGATTGGAATTCCACTTCCGCTTTGCTCTTGTTCGGTTTTGCCAATGGCACATCAACTCCGATCTCAGGGACTGAATAAAGGAGCGACAGCATCGTTTTTAATCTCGACTCCTGAAACGGGGGTAGACTCAATCATGCTGACCTACTCGCTGACTGATCCAATCTTAACCGTTGCACGACCTCTTGCGGCATTTCTGACTGCTATGACAACAGGGCTGCTTGTCAACAAGTTTGACTCCGACGCTGAAAATCTTCTGACTGAAAAAGCTGATTGTTGTTCATCGTGTTGCTCTACAAATGAGACAACAAATCTTTCAGCAATTTCGAAAATAAAAGAAGTCTGCCGTTATTCAATGTTCTCAGTTTTAAAAGATTTAGCTCCATATCTTCTGCTTGGGTATATCTTAGCCGGTCTGATTTCTGTCTTGCTGGGGAATACGTTTACGACTATTCCAGAGTTTTTGACATCGGGATGGGGTGGATATGTCGGAGCAGTGGTAGTTGGATTGCCACTATATATCTGTGCGACATCATCAACACCGCTTGCGGCGGCACTCTTAGCTGTTGGCTTTTCTCCGGGGGCGATTTTAGTTTTTCTTCTGGTAGGACCT
>JAJRSF010000014.1 GCA_024278935.1 Candidatus Zixiibacteriota bacterium | reverse complement strand
TTGGCATTGACCGATGAAACGATCAGTTTTGCCCGAAGTTTTCCACCTGAAAAAGTAAGGCTCAGTTTGGCAGGTCCTAAATTTTCCGGATTCATTTTGATAACGACAGCTTGACCATTCGGACGTAAGACCGACTTGATATTTTCAGGAAGCTGCATACGTACGTTGGAAATGTTTTCTTTTGCTTCGATAGAATCGGTAGACTCTGTGTTATATATTGAAACTAAAGGATCAATTTGATTCACAGGTTGGTTTGTAATTGTACTCTTTGCACCAACTTGCTGATTAAGTTTTAAAGTTCCATTTGCGTTTTGTTGATTTGAATCCAAAACAACTTTTTCAATCAGTTTATTTGATTGATTGTTTTTTACGACAACTTTTTCATCAAACAGACCACTCTCATCAAGCACTGCGGCTTTCGGATGAGAGGTAGTTGTTTGTAATTCGTTTAGTTTAATCTGATTTTTCTTAAGTGATGCTTTTAATGTTACAACAGACGAGTTCTGTTCGCCGACTAAACTGATTTCAACAGGTTTTAAGGCCGACTGTGATACTTTTGTTTCGACTGTTCTAACTTCTATTTTTTCAATATTTACTTTTTCTATTAATGATTCTATTTCTTTAGATACAGTAGAGTTTTGAAGTTGTACCCGGTCCATAGTTCCAATTTTATTTTCTTTTTGAATAGAATCTATCGGCAATGATATAGAAAGCTGTTTGCCATCTGAACTTTCAACTGTCAAATTCAGTTGTGAACCTGAGACTTCTTTCGAAAGAACCTTAAACTGACCGTTCTCAAGTTCTTGATTCTGACTAGCAAGAATTTCTTTGATATTCAGGCTTTGTGCAGAAATGTTTTTAGCATTTAAACCATCTAGCTCTTTATTAAAGGCTAAAATATTTTCATCAACGACTTCTTCTTGACTTACATTTAACTGACCAAGCTCCTGATTGCCTTGCACTAATGCTGCATTTTGAGCAGTTTGTTCAGGGGAAAGCGATGCTAACATATTACCAAAAATCATATCAAACGATGGCTCTTGCTGTAATGCACTCAGCTCATCAGATTGACCGATTGATTCAAGTAACCCAAGTTGTCTGGCAGATGCCTTGCTTGGATTGCTTTTGAAAAGATCGGATATGTTTAGCGTGTTTCCAGTCATTATTTAATTACCTGCGATTGTTATCATTTTTTTAGAAAGAACCGCTGCTCTTTTTGAAGGAAGCAGTTGTAATACCAAAGCGGCGTTTTTGCTTTTCATTCTAGGTAAAAGCGTTACAACAGTTTCATCATCTAAATTCATCATAAGTTTTGCTACTGCCCGTGAATCCATACTATCATATAGTTTGGCTAGCTGACTTGTTCGACTTGATTCAGCTTGTTCAATACGAATGAGTTTTGAATCAACTGTTTTTTCTAAATTGTTTAATTCTTTTTCACGTGCATCTAAATCTTTTTTTCTTGAAGCTATTTCTAATTTTTCTCGTTCAATCCAACTCATCTGTTCAAGTGAATCTGCAAGTGACATACCATCTTCTTCTGCAAGTTCTGAATCAGACGGGGTGTATTCCAGCAATGCTAAGTTTGCGACGATTTTTTCAATCGCTTTAGAATCAAACTCATCTTCATCAAGTTCGGCATCATTGAAATCTTCCATTGAAAGCTCTGGATTATCTTCATAAGAATCAGCATCATAAGTTTCTTCAGATGTATAATCATCTTTCACATCTTTAGAAGCATGTGAATCATCAGCATGTTCATCTGATGCTTTTTTATCATGAGACTTTTCAGAAACTTCGGAAGTTTCCTCTGCGTCAGCTTTTGGAGATTCTTTAAGCATAAATGCTACACCAAATGCGATGCCACTGATTAAAACCAATCCACCAACACCAAAAATGATATACTTCATCAAATTACTTTTTGGTTTTGACTCTTCTGTTGCTTTCGCATCAGTTGATTCAGGGTTGGTCTCTTCTTTGTTTATTTCTTCTGACATTTTTTATCCAAAATATGCATTAAAATTAGTTTCTCATATTCCTGTAAAGCAGGATGCGTGCCAAAGCCAACGGCTTACTTACAACCACTTACAACACATAGGATTACGTAATCTATTTAATTATGAAAGCAGATAGTAGAACGATGGAAATTGGAATATTTTTCCCGTTGGATGGGAAGAAATGAGCTAGTTAGAGAAAAATTTTGACTACGAAATAAAAACTCGCATCACATCGCATTGGGTTGATTTTGGCTTAAAACGAACTAAAGAAGGTCGCCCTCTATATAGTCGGCGTGCGAATCACTGATTTTGACTTTATATACAGATTTATCAGGATTGATAGAATTTGGCAGTTTGACTTTCAGATAATTGTCGGAAACGCCATAATAATGGTTATCAGGCTGTAATTTATGCTCAGAAATAACATCTAAGGTCTCGCCTATCTGTCTTTTGAGTGCTTTTTCTTTGATTTTATTAGAAATACGAGTCAGATACGCATTCCGCTCTTTAATCACACGAGGGTCGATTTTATCCGCCATCTGCGATGCCGGCGTGCCCGAACGGTCTGAATAAGAGAAAACATGCAGGTAATCTATCAGCCCCGATTCGACTAATCTGGCAGTTCGCATAAAATCATCATCGGTTTCACCCGGAAAGCCAACAATAACATCGGCACCTATAATTGTATTCGGAACCGCTTTTTTGAGCAGCTCAACACGGTTGATATATCGATTTTGGTCATACGGACGGAGCATTCTTTTTAAAATAGCTGATGAACCTGCTTGAAGCGGTAGATGCATATGACGGCAGATACGTCCGTTTGAGTCGGCATACATCTCGATAAAATCATACCGAACAGTTTGTGGTTCAATCGATGAAATCCGCAGACGATGCAGATCGGTCTCTGACATGATAAATTTGCAGAGAGCGGTCAGGTTTTTCATTCGAGGTTCTTGGTTGTTTTTATAATGTCCGATATGCACGGCGGTCAGGACAATTTCGTTATAGCCATTTTCAACAAGCATATTTATTTCGTCGACAATGTCAGTCGCTGTACGGTTTTTGATTCTCCCCCGCACAGTCGGAATAATACAGAATGAACACCATTGGTTACATCCGTCAGAGATTTTCAGCCATGCTCGGTTATGGTCAAAGAAATCGGTGACCATGGTCGAACAAGATTTATCAGGCTCTTCGGTGAACAGATCAGGGAATTTACTTGGGACAATCGTAGCGATATCAGCTTTTTGGGAATTATTGACAATCAAATCGACCGCTTCCATTCCCTCAACTAAAGCAGGGTCGTTATCAACATAACAACCAGTGACGACGATTTTTGAATTTGGATTCTGACGCGAGGCACGACGGATCATCGCCCGACAATCAGCATCGGCTTTATGGGTCACGGTACAGGTGTTGATAATATAAATATCAGCCGGTTCGGACTGTTTTGCCCGCTCGAATCCGTAAGGGTAAAGTTGGGCAGCGATTTTTTCGGACTCATATTGGTTGAGCCGACATCCGAGAGTTTGGACTGATATTTTTTTTGTTTGTTCGCCATAGTTTGCTAATATACGTAAATAATTCAATTTGTGGAGCAGTTTTTTAGGCAATATCTGTTTTCAGGAATGCCTGTTTTATTAATTGTAGGGGTGAACCTGTGTGTTAAACTAACACAAGTAGGGGTGAACCTGTGCGTTCACCCTCACAAGGGCAGACACATAGGTCTGCCCCTACATTATGGTGTAGGGTTCAGGCTTGACTGAACCGCCAAACGGAACAGGCAAGTGGTTTCCCTACTAAGAAATCTATGATTTTTTGATTATAAATGGCAGGGCGGTGAGAAGTAACCCAATCGAAACGAGTAAAACTGTATGTGAAATAAAATAAGGAACAACAACCAAAGCGATGCCACATCCGAGTGGAATTGGCGAGCGTTGTTTTTTGCCATAGATAAAAAGTCCTGCTCCGATAGAGCCGAAAATCAGTCCGTAATATAGTAACGCAGTTCCTTCCATTGGGGACTTTCTAGTTTAAATTATTACTAATTTCTGTTAATATGGAATCGGAATTTGTACTCGGGCTAATTGTATTTATGAAAATATGCTCAATAAATTCTATGTTAATCTGTCTAGTTCCAAATATTGTCCAATCAACCCTTGTATTAAATTTAAAAGGAACTTGACTAGAGTCGTGGGGAAGATATTTACCTAAATCCGAATTATAGGAGTCAAATCCACTTTTATAATGATTTAGTGTAATTCCATGTTTACCGTAATCAGGGTAAGGAGCATAAATACCTCTATTCTCTTTTATGGTAATATTTTCATAAATAAGAAATTGAACATATGAACTATCTGGTTGCATAATAAGATATTCTTCTATTGAATTATCATGATCGATATAATATGTCCCAGTTAATTCTTTATCTGAAGTACAAGAATTTAGAATTACAAGAATTGTCAAACTTAATCCGACTAACCAAATTTTATTCTTCATTGACCTCTTCCCCGTCATCTTCTTTTCGAGTTTCTAGAAGTCGTCCGAGTGGGGTGAACATAAAGAGGACAAGCACAAAGCCCGGGACGAAAAATGGGAGATACAACGTAATCAATGGTGGAAGGACAGATTCGGTCGAAGGCATATTATCACGAGGGTTGCCCATCTCAAGCCATCCGCCTTTGCCATCCGGTTGCCAATAATTTTCGCCCGACATAAACTGGTACGATTCACCATAGTACGAATCAAGCGAATAGCCGACTGCAAAGAAAAGCAGAAACAGCACACCTATAAATAGAATATTTTTACTCATGCTTTAATTACCCAAAAAGATAGCAGATTGTCAAATTTTAAATATTGTTATTTGGTCATGCCCTGACCATTAGCCTGTCAGTTCTCAATTCGCATACGAATAAGGAACTGACAAAACAGACAATTAAATGATTTATTTTTGTAGGGTTCAGGCCTGCCTGAACCTCACTTAGGAACAGGCAGGCCAGTTCCCTACACAACAATTATAAAAAATTAAGATTGCCCCAATCGGCTCTCTCCCTTATACTACGTGCAAAATTTAAAGGAGCAACAAATATGGGCAATCCGTGGCACGACGTTTCCCCCGGCGATAATATTGATGAAGCATTTATTTCTATAATTGAAATTCCTAAGGGATCAAAAAATAAATATGAGCTACATAAAGAGACCGGAATGCTTTTTGCCGACCGTGTGCTTTATAGTTCGGTGCATTACCCTGCTAACTATGGTTTTATTCCGCAGACTTATTGCGATGATGATGACCCGCTTGATGTGCTGGTGCTTTGCCAGGAACCGCTTGCCTCGCTTTGTTTAGTTGAGTGTTTGCCGATTGGAATGATTACCATGTCTGATGAAAAAGGACAGGATGATAAAATTATTGCCGTGCATCGCTTTGACCCTGCATATAATTCGTACCATGATATTTCAGCACTTCCTCCACATGTTATGAAAGAACTTCAGCGGTTTTTTGAAGATTATAAAAAGCTTGAGCATAAAGAAGTTGTTATTGATAATCTTCGGGGTCGGCTTGATGCTATCAATACGATAAAAGAAGCTATAGCATTTGATGATAAAAAGATAAGAAAGTAAATCTAGGTTTTAAATAAACGGAGTGAACAATGGCTAAAGAAAAAAAAGAGTACCCAACCCAACCATCGTTTATTGGAAGAAAAATTTACCTGACACCTGAAACAGCCGATGATGCCCGTCGTCATTTAGACTGGTTTAACAAATCTGAACCGCACTCCATGACCGTACATCCATTAGCTTTCACCAATGAAAACGATATTGCCGACCGGTTCAAAAAACCTGAGAAATCTCCATATAAACAAGCCTTTGCTATTATGCTCAAAGAAGACGATACCCATATCGGGAAGATTTCGTTTTTTAACTACAATGATGTAAACCGTTCAGCAGAACTTGGAATTTTGGTTGACCCGCTTTATCGGAACCATGACTATGGCAAAGAAGCGATGCAGTTATTAATTTCATTTTTATATGATTTCAGAAACTTAAATAAAGTGTACGCCGAAACAGCAGAGTTTAATTCGCCTACGATTCAACTTGTGGAGTCGCTCGGATTTCACAAAGATGGAACCCTTCGGCAACATCATTATTTCAATGGTGAGTACTACGGTAAGTTTGTCTATTCGCTACTTCGCTTTGAAAAAGATTGGTAACTACTAAATAGTAGTAAGCATCTGAAGATTCCAAGTTGTTGATATGCGGAACAGGTAAGCGGTCTCCTACAAATTGCAAACAAAAAAAACGGACACGAGATAGTGTCCGTTTTTTATTTATAAATTAAAAATATTTATCGTTTGTTTCGGTTATGTCTTCTTGATTGGAAATTCTGCTGTTGATTGTTCTGCTGTTGATTTCCATCATGAGAAGATTGGTTGTTCTGCTCCGAACGATTTTCTCCGTCAGAAGAATTACTACTCTCAGTTGAATCATTTGTAGAAGTATCATCGCCGTTTTGCTGTTGCTGTTTCTGTTCCTGCAACGCTTTCAAACGACGCTCCTGCTCTTCACGGTTCCGTCGCATAACTTCCGGGTTTGGTGGAAGTATAGGCGGAGGTGTTGGCATTTGCGGTGGAGTTTTTCGAGGTTCGACAGGTTTTGCCTGTGCATGATTCTTATGATTGTCAGAACTTGTATGCTGATGTTCTCTATTCACTTGAGGTAATGGTGGAGGCTTAAGTAGAGGCGGAGGTGTTGGCATTGTCGGTTTTACAGGCTTCGCCTGATTTACTTCTTCGACAGGTTTTGCTTCTTCGACAGGCATTACCTGTTCATGATTCTTATGGTTCTCAGAACTTGTATGCTGATGTTCTCTATTCACTTGAGGTAATGGTGGAGGCTTCGGCAGAGGTGCAGGTGTTGGCATTGTCGGTTTCTGTTCTTCGTCAGGTTTTGCCTGTTCAGCAGGCATTGTCTGTTCAGCCGACTTTGTCGGTTCTATTGTTTCGATATGTTTTTCAGGTTCACTTAAAGGTGCAGGAGTTACCGGTTCAGCAGGTTTTGTCTGTTCTGCCGGCTTTGTCGGTTCTATTGTCTCGATAGGTTTTGCCTGTTCAGCAGGTTTTGCCTGTTCAGCAGGTTTTGCCTGTTCAGCAGGTTTTGCTTCTTCGACAGGCATTGCCTGTTCAGCCGACTTTGTCGGTTCTATTGTTTCGATAGGTTTTTCAGGTTCACTTACAGGTGCAGGAGTTACCTGTTCAGCAGGTTTTTCAGGTTGCGTAGGTTGCTGCGGAGCTGGGGGAGGGAAGCCTTGTACCTGTGTTTTTGTGGCAGATTCTTGTTGGGTAGGTTCTGATTTTTCAACCGTAGTTTCGGTCAGTTCACCAGCTTTAATTTTTTTGATTGATTGTTCAGTTTGATAAGTTCATCGCGAGCTTTGTCGGCATAGTCGGCACCATTGGATGCATACAAGACTGAGCGTGAGACATTTATCACCGCCGGTTTTGTGAAATTGTCGGTTCCATAGAGAAGTGATTTTTCAAGCGAACCACCTTGAACTCCAACACCCGGAATTAACAACGGCATATCTTTGGCAATAACTCGTATATCTTTTAACTGTTCAGGATTTGTCGCACCAACAACTAAACCGCAGTTGTTTTCTTTATTCCAATAGTCAACTTTTTCGGCAACGACTTCATAGAGAGGTTTGCCACCTACATCAAGAAGTTGGAAATCTTTTGAACCGGAATTTGAAGTCAGACAAAGAACAAAAATACCTTTATCTTTATATTCCAAGAATGGACGCATCGAATCATAACCCATATATGGAGCTAAAGTCACCCAATCGGCATTCATTTTATCAAACATTGCTTCGGCATAAAACGAAGCTGTATTACCAATATCCCCACGTTTGCAATCTAAGATAAGCGGGATATTTTCAGGCATACGTTTGACGATAGATTCAAGTAGCGAAAGACCGTCGTGTCCTAAGTGTTCATAAAAAGCTAGGTTCGGTTTATAGGCACAGACATGATCTTTGGTTGCCTCGATAATATTCATGGCAAATTCATACATACTTTTTATTGAAAGAGTAGAATCGGGTGGCATTTTTTTAGGATCTAAATCCAGACCTAAACAGATGTATGATTTATTTTTTTCTTGTATAGCTTGTAGTTTCTCAACAGCGGACATTAGTATTTCCTCACTTTTCCGATGAGATCGTATATTGTGTTACATTTTTTTCGTTTCATATATTGTAACAATTCTTTTTCAATTTTAATAAACAGCATTGGGTCTTTAAACAGTGCCGTTCCGATTTGCACCGCAGTCGCACCACACAGTAGAAATTCGATAACATCGGTCGTCGATTGAATACCGCCGATTCCGATGATTGGCAGAGAACTATGAGAATATACGGCGTGAACCATCTGAAGAGCAACTGGTTTAATAGCAGGTCCGGTCAGACCACCTTTATTATTGGTGATTTTTGTATGCCATGATTCAGCATCCACAGCCATACCAACAAGTGAATTTATCACCGAGAAGGCATCGGCACCACCTTGTTCGGCAGCTTTTGCTATTTCAACAATTGATGTTACATTTGGTGAGAGCTTGGCAATAATCGGACGGTCGAAAACTTTTTTGACTGCTTTGAGAGATTTTTCAGTCATTACCGGGTCGGAACCAAACTCCATGCCACCTTCGTCAACATTTGGACAACTGATATTAAGCTCTATCATGCTGACAGATTCAAAGTCATTCAGCTTGGAACAGACTTCAACATATTCTGCTAGTTTGGAACCTGCAACATTAACAATTATTTTTGTTGGTTGTTTATCTAAAAATGGAATTTTATCAGAGATAAATTTTTCGATACCAACATTTGCTAAACCAATCGCATTGAGCATTCCCGATCTGACTTCGGCTGTACGTGGAGGTGGGTGACCCAAGCGAGGGTTGAGCGAAATAGATTTTGTAACCAAAGCACCGAGCTTTGCAAGCGGAAAGATATCTGCTAACTCTTCGCCGTAGCCACAACATCCCGATGCGGTCATGAGCGGATTTGCAAACTCAACGCCTGCGATATTTACTTTTAAATCAGGTTTCATAATTTAATCTCCCCGATTTCAAAAATTGGTCCATCACAACAAACCCTTGCATGAGTCCCATCGTTTTTTTCTACAACACAGCCAAGACAGATACCAACACCGCATGGCATTGGAGCTTCAAGCGAAAGTTGTCCCGGAACGGAATATTTTAGTCCGAGAGAATCGGCAGCTTTGAGCATGCCGGTAGGTCCACAGGAGTAAATTCTCATTTTTGAATCTGATGATTGTATAAATTCTTCGACCGGTTTGGTCACCAATCCTTTAGTGCCGTAGGACCCATCTTCGGTAACTGGATAAAAATTGACGCCAAGTTTTTTGATACGGCTTTTTTCAATGATGTCATCGGTTGTTCTTCCGCCGTAGAAAAAGTGTATAGATTTTGGGTTGTATCCTTTGGCTATCATTTCAACAGCAAGATACATCAGCGGAGGAAACCCGACACCACCGGCTATAATAATTGTTTGTTCATTCTTTTTTGGAAAAGTAAACGACTTACCAAGAGGTCCAAGCAGATTGACTGTGCCTCCTTTGGCAAGTTCTGCGAGCAAGGCGGTACCTTTGCCGAAAATTTTAAATATAATTTCAATATCACCATCTGATGTTACCGATGCGATAGAGAAAGGTCTTCTAAAATAAATATCTGTATTGGGCAGTTCTAATTGCACAAAATGCCCGGGCTTACATTTTTTAACAAGTGAAAAAGGTTTGAACGTAAATGAAAAATATCTGTTTTTTAAGTTTCGTTTTTTTTCGAGTATGGTGTCATCACAAGTTGGTTTTATCATCGTATCTTATCCGGTTTTATAACTGAGAATTTATACACAAACCAGGATTCTTGTAATTCAGGTGGTATATCAATCATGTCAAAAATCATAGTCGCTACCGATTCCGAAGCCTCTCTATCTATTGCTTCGTGAGCCGATTTTATTTTCAGTTTATAATCAGCAACTTCACCAGAGAAATCAAGTAAGATTTGAAAATATAAATCCCCTTCCCATCCCTCACGGTACGCTTCCGGAGGGTAAACAAAATCCCGTCTTGTTTGCATTGGTTCCAGTCTCATGACCTGTGCTTTTTTTCCTTTTGGATCAATATATAGTGCTACAAAAGGATCGAGATATTCATCTTCAACATATTCTTCTTCACCATCTGAGTTGCCACCCGCGAGCAAATTTTCACTCTCATTGTCGTTCCTGTCATCAGTACGAGTTGAATCACCCTGATCTTCTCTCTTTTTTTCTCTATTTGCAAGTCTGACAATTTTATTCGCTTCGTTTGCCCATGGAGTTCCCGGGAATGAATCGATAAATGCGTTGTAAGCAAAAAACAGAGTTGAATCACCGGGGGCTTGATATTCTTCGACTAGCCATAAGAGAGCAAACCGAGCTTGCAGATAAATATCTGACTCGGGAAAGTTGTCTACAATATATTGGTAGTAATATTTTGATGAATCCATATTGTTTTCATCGGCAAAAAAGCTTCCGCCTTGTCTAAATATAATTTTGCATATCCGGTATCTGCGGCGGTTCCTTTTAAATCTAATAAGTCCAGCACTTCAGGAACTCTATCAGATGTCGGATATTTTTCCAGTACTAAATGTAGTATAGAGTCAGATGCTGTCGAGTCATTTTTATGTTCTTTATACATCTGCGAAAGAGCAATCATCGCCGTTGGTACATCAAAGGCAGTTGGGAATGAGTCAATAACATACTGCATTTCCATCATAGCGGTATCCGGTTTATCTAAAGATAACCAATAAATTTGAGCTAACTGGATTTGTGTAAAGGCGGCATCGTCTATATTTTCCTGTGTCGTTGTTGAATCAATTTCGAGTGTACGGGCAAAAATCGCAAGTTTCCCGATTTCAACAGAACGATACAAAGCATCTTCACCGGATTCATTCGCACGATATAATTTTGTGGCAGTGTCATAGTATTCTTTTGCAAGAAGTAGGTCATCGTTGTCGAGTTGTGCTATGAGTCCAAGTTGGTAATTTGCCTCGGAGGCAACTTTTTTATTTTGAATATCTTTAAGCTCTAAATAAATCTCTTCGGCATCTTCAAACTCGCCATCATATTCTTTTCCCTGGGCAATTGCTAATTTAAGCTCACCAAAAGAACTAAAGTAAATTTCATTTTCTAAAAGTGAGTTTAAGTAATCCATCCCATCATCGATTCTCATTAACCTAAAAGCTGCTTGAGAGGCAGTAAACATGGCATGATATTTTTCTTTTTTATCTAGATCCATCTCAGCAAGTTGCAGATAAGCCCCTAAAGCATCATCGAATAAAAAGAGTCTGTAATAACCATCGGCAATATATTGTTGGGCTCTCTTTTTTTCAATATCATTACCTAATGAATCACGGACCGACATAAAATAAGGCTGGGCATCAAGAAATTGATTATTATTATAGTAATATTGCCCTAAGCCCATCGCAGCTTCGGACTTTAATGTTCTTTCATAATCGGAATTAAAAATATCTTCAAACAAGACCATCGCTTCTTCTTCTTCGCGAGATTTTAATTTTGTCTTCGCTAAGTAGAGTTCCGATTCTTTTATGTAAGGTGATTCAGGATAATTTGCAATCAATTCTCTTAGTCGTCGACCTGCTTTGGCATATTGCTTTGTGTTATAATATGAAACACCGATTACATAGAGAGCGTCATCGTAATATTTTGTATTGGGATGGTTTTCAATTACTTTGAGTGCCTTTTCAATGGCATATTGATATTGCTTATTACCACCGGTATCCGAAGTGTATTTTGTTCTTGCACGTATTTTTTCTGCCTCATTAAATGCTTTTTTCGCATTAAAAAAGGTGTTGTAATATACGCAGCCTGAAAGACTGAGAAATACTGTGAGGCACAAAAAGAGTGTAAGATATGTTAGGTTTTTTTTTGTCATATTTAGCAATATTCTATCTCTTATACTACTGAAAACCAGTCTCAGATGCAACTTAAATTGATTTCTTTTCCTGAACCAACTGTATGATTTCAGGGAGAATTTCACCTGATTTGCCTTGTACAAAATAATCAGCCTGTGATGTCAGGACTGTTTCTTCGGTATTGATTTCAACAAGAACAGCTCCACGCTGTTTTGCTATCGACGGAAGCGAAGCGGCAGGATGTACCACGGCTGATGTGCCGATACAAAAGAATATTTCCGCTTGTTCAGAATCAACCATCGCCTGACTGATAAGCTGTTCATCTAGCATTTCGCCAAACCATACAATATCAGGGCGAATTTTGCCACCGCATTTTTTACATGTTGGTATATTGCTTGGGTCGATAACCAGCTTTTCGTCGACTATCAGATGACAGACCGAACATTTGTTACGGCTGATATTTCCATGGAGTTCTAATATATTTTGAGTCTCGGCAATTGTATGGAGTCCATCGACATTTTGAGTTATCAATGAAAAATTAGGCGAGAGTTTTTCTAAATTGGTGATTGCGATATGCCCTTTATTCGGCTTCACTTTTTCCATTAATTCACGTCGCCAATTATACCACTCCCATACAATTTCTGTATTTTCCATGAACCCTGCAACTGAAGCGAGTTCTTCGGGCTTAAAATTTGCCCAGACACCATCTTTCCCCCGAAATGTCGGAACGCCCGACTCGGCAGAAATTCCTGCCCCAGTCAGGACTACTATACGTTTGCAATTTGATGCTATTTCGGCAATTTTTTTAATCATTATTAGAATATATCGAATTCGCTCTAAAAGACAAGTGGATTATGTAGATGAAAGTTAATACTAGCTGTATGACGGTGTTCCAAGCAAATTGTTTACAAGTTGCTGAACCCGACAAGATGTTCATTCTTACAAGTATTTGAAAGTTAATTCTATTGTCTTTAATAGACAACTCCATACCCTTTCCTCTTGATTTACATTATTTTTAATGTATAATATTAACACAAATAAAACCAAAACATTTTACCATAGGAGGAAAATTCGATGAAGACTCAATTTAGCAAAATTTCATCAACAATACTTTTTGTTTTACTAATTTCCACAAGTATTCTTTCTGCTGAAAATGCTACCCATAAGCATCAGCAAAAGATCAAACTTTTCATGGGTATTAATTATGAGAACTATAAAACTTCTATTTATTCTAGTAATTTCAGTGGAATTATTGACTCGACACTTTCTACTATTGATCAAGGTATATCGAGATTTCATGTAAAGCTATCTACCCCTTTCAAGACCAATATTGGAAGTACAAACTTTATTCTAGATATGATGATTCCATTTGGTACTACTGAACAAGATTTATCCCCATTCTCTGCATTTTCTACATATACAAACCATCAAAAATTCAATGTTTTTGAATTAGACATAGGAAATGAATTTGAATTTTAATTCGTTTCTTTTTCATTGGCAGAACCACTAAAGGGTTCTGCCCTACATACTTGTTTAATTCTCAAGAAACCGCAGTTTGTAATGTTTCCAACAATTCTCGCACCGATTGCTCATTGCCGGTTACCAACGTAACTTTCAGCTCAAGCGGTTTGTCAGAGACTTTTAAATTATACTGATGCACAATCGTCGTTCCCTGATAGACTTTTTCAAAGCCACTCTCGGAAAGCGAGACGGTAAATATCGGAAGATGCCATATATTCGATTTTGTCTCGGCACACAAAGCAACGCCAACATCACGGTACTGGTCAATCATCGCTATTGAATGCGAGTCGGTATGTTCACCATCAGAATCAAGATAGCCATCTTTTGGTTGCACATTATCTATTAGCACAAACCTATCAATAGCATGTCCTGCCTGAAAATTAAAATTATTTTCTATACCAAAATTTATATCTATCGGTGTATCAATGTCAGCAGTTAGTTTGTAGACGATATCAATTGATTCTGAATTATCGGTGAACGTAAAAGATTTTTAAATCGTCAAACCAACAACATCGTTTGCACGTCTCAGATTTCCATGACGAGTGAGAATGACTTTGTTACCTTTTATTTTTGAATCGTATGCTTCAAGCACAACGTCACCATGCTCACCAAACTTGTTAGACTGAAACTTATCAAAGTCAACATCGCCTGTAAAAACATGGTCGATAAAACAACGTTTAAGATACCAAGCTTCCAGTAGAAAATCTGATAGCCCTTCCTCTTTAGTCAACACTAAATCATGTATAGATTTTGACTCGCCTGCTTTATCTTCGGTGACTGCTTGTTCGAGTTTGAGATGGTAGCCCTCTTTGCGACGGGTCAGTGTATCGGTCAGTGAGAATTTTTTATCAAGCATCGAAAGCTCAATCATAGTGCCACCGAATTGCGGTTTAAAAACCGATGTAAGCTTATCTGTCTCGACAATAATTTCATCATGACCATCTATATCAAAATCTAACATTTTTATTGAAAGTGGATTCTTCTCAAGCTGTGCAATCAACGACTCTGCCTCAACCAAATGCGAATAGATTGCGGTACGAATATGCGGAAGATACAGCCCGCCAAAAACGCCATGCCAATAAGGACAATTACATTGGGCGGCGTATAGATTATCTTGTGCCTGCTTAAATTGTTCTGACTTTTTATGTTTAGATTCTAACGCTTCTAATTTTTGTGAGATGTATAACATCTTTTTATGCATCAGGTTTACTTCTTCATACTTGGTCAAGAATCCCCGCCAATGACCACCCCGAACAAAACGACCATACGCTTCATCTTCCCCCTGCTCTTGTAAAAACTTTTCAAAATTTTCGTATTCGATAAACGGTTTCGACGGAATAGACCAGTGGAGCATCTCGGCATAAGAAGCCGACGGCAGATACGCCCGCCCGACAGGCTGAGCGTTGGCAGCTTCTGAAAGCGGAACGATCTCTAGCCAGTCAGAATTGGAAGTGACCGCATCGAAAAAGTTTTGTAACCATTTATCTTTATAACAATGTTCATATGTCTTAGGCCATGAGCCGAATTTTTCACCATCGTCGGCGTAGATTACCATACCGTTCGGATTTTTCTCCGCCATCTGTTTCAGTTCAGCAATCAGCTCATCGACAGTTCCAAACGGAATCAGATAGTGCATCCGTTTTGAAATCGGTAGCAATGTCAGCTCTTTCCCCTCAAACTCGGTCACAAACGGACCGGTTAGTTGAGACTCATCAAACCCGGCATAGATAAAATGGGTATCATCAACAGGAATAAATTTTACCCCTGCATTATTGAGAATTTTCGGAAGATGCGGTTCCCATATCCGTTCAGTTAGCCAGGCACCTTTGGGGGTTGTCTGAAACCGATTTTTAATATAGCTATCAAGTTTCTGAATCTGACCATAACAATCTTGCTCTCGGATTGAAACGAGAATAGGTTCGTAGAATCCACCGGACATAAGTTCGATCTGTTTCTTATCTACCAACTTTTGTATTTTTTTTATATATTCCGGTTTATGTTTTTCCTGCCAGTCCCATAAGATTCCAGACTGATGAAGCGATATGCGAATGTTCGGATATTTAGCAAGCAGATTGGCAAATGGTTTGTATGCTTTTTGATGGGACTCATCAAAAACAAAGTCAAAGTTTCCGACCGGTTGATGATTGTGCAGACCTATGGCGAGTTTAAATTTTGGCATATTTTTTTCTAACTTTATTTTTATAGGCTCATGTATATCTTATTAAATTTTATCGGAACGAATTGGCTGATACTTAATTCTCAAGTGAGTCATGGATTGAAAGATAGTTTTCATAGCGGTAGCGGGAAATCTTGTCATTTTCGACGGCATCTTTCACAGCACATTTTGGTTCATGACGATGAGCGCAACTTGTGAACTTGCATCCTTCTCGAAACAGTTCAAACTCGGCATAATAAAAAGGCAAATCTCGTTTGGTTAACTCCCATAAACCCATCACTTTTAAGCCGGGCGAATCAACAATAAATCCACCGGTTGATAGTTCATACAGCTCTATCGATGTTGTCGTATGCTGACCTTTGTCGTTGTAGGATGATACTTTTTTAGTTTTTAAATCCAATCCGGGTATCAGTTTGTTTAGAAGAGTCGATTTCCCAACGCCGGAATGTCCCGCAAAAAGTGTGCGATGGTCGGCGAGATATTTTTTCAACTCGTCGATTCCATCATCGGTTTCATTTTCTGCCGATGTTAAAAACAGTTCATAGCCGAGTGATTTATAGTCAGAATATATTTGATCAAAGTCATCATCTCTTTTCAAATCAGATTTATTGATAACAATCAACGGTTCCATCTGCCCAATTTGAGCGGCAATTATAAACCTATCAATTAAGCCGGTTGTGAGTGGCGGTGAGCTGACCGAAACAACAATCCCCAAACGGTCAAGATTGGAGGCAATTATCTGGAGCTTGTCTTCGATACCTTTGGATGGTCGCCCAAAGTTTGATCTTCGTGGTAAGACTTCCTCAATAACACCTCGCCCATTTTCAGTAAGTGAAAGCAAGATATCATCGCCGACAGCGACTGGCGTAGTCGACTTTGCTTCAAATTTAACTTTCTGGCGTACCTCGCATTTGAGACGGCTGCCATCGTCGACCCGAACTTCAAACATCCGAGCTTTCGTGGCAACAACGATACCTTTTAGGAACTCACTCATATAAGGGAAGCTATGGAAGTCAGGCTGTAATGACAAGTTGTTTTCAAAGAAATTTGCTTGTTGTTGGGGTTGATTTTTAATAGATTATGTTCATAAGATGGAGGTTTATAAATGATTCACACTATATTTTCAATCGGCAAACAAATAATAAATAATATCTCTGTTTTTATCTTAATTATTTTACTTCTCAGTATACTCAGCTCTTGTGTAGCAAATCGAATAAAAGAGCCTTCTTTGGGGATAACTTATAAATTTTATACTCACAAACCTCAAGAGATAAGACTTGATGCAAAATATGATTTTTCCCGACTAGAAAAAGGATATGGGCTTCTGATTTTTAGTTATGCTCTTGATGGATTTAAAGATATTAATAGAAATGAAAATATAATTAAAAAAGGTGTTCGAATTTGGGAATATAAATTTTCAGCTCAAGACGAAGACATAAATATAATAACAAAAAATTTGACATTATTCAATGTTCATAAGCGAGATCCAATCCCTATCTTCTTCTATCTGCTTCCATTAGAAAAAGACAAAAAAAAGAAATTGGAGCAAAACTGACATTTAAAAAAAATAAAATTATTTATGGAGGTCGAATTTCTGCTTCTGAGTATGAAAATAGTTATATTATTCTTGAACGTTTCGATGAAGATTGTGCTCAATTCTTGAATACTTACTCAAGTTATCTACAGAATATAGAAATAGACACCGTTTTAATTGAAGCATCAAAGCATATTCCAAAAGAGAAAAAACCTTATGTACCAAAAAGTTATTACAAATAATAGTTCATAATATGGAGGTTTATAAATGATTATACTAATTTACATTCAATTAGTTTTAACTCTGTTTGGTTTAGTATTTCTTTGGGTTGCTTCTACTAAAAGAACTCAATTGCACCCATATCACTCAAATTGTGAAACTGTTTTTTTATTTAAACGTCAAAGTTGGTACACACCTATTGGATATAAGTATCATATATTCGGTCATATGATGATTTTGACCGGTGTTTTATTGCAAATTTTCTATCACTTTAATAAATAGCAAACTTAATATTCCCCTCTTGCCTAAATAATTGAATTTTTGTATCCTATCTGTGGTATAACAGAAAAAATAGATAGGACAAATATGCTTGGAAATATAATCAAAAAGATGTTCGGAACTAAAGATGAACGAGATGTCAAAAAAATTCAGCCTTTAGTAGACGAAATAAACGAACATTATCAAAAACTTGCTTCTCTCTCCGATGATGAACTTATAGCCAAAACTGAAGAATTCAAAAAGCGTTTAGCCGATGGCGCAACTGTCGAAGATATCCTACCGGAAGCTTTTGCAGTTGTCAAAGATGCCTCGCGCCGTCATTGTGGTCAAACATGGTCGGTTTGCGATATTGATATTGAATGGAATATGGTGCATTTTGATGTACAGCTCATCGGTGGTATTGCCCTGCATCAAGGAAAAATTTCTGAAATGGCAACCGGTGAGGGAAAAACTCTCGTCGCAACTCTCCCAACATATCTTAATGCTCTTACCGGCAAAGGGGTTCATATTGTTACCGTGAACGACTACCTTGCTCGTCGTGATAGTGAGTGGATGGGACGTATCTATGAGTACCTTGGTCTGACTGTTGGAGTTATCCAAAACCAAATGACCAATGCCCAGCGTAAAGAAAAATATGAATGCGATGTCACCTTTGGAACTGCCAACGAATTTGGTTTTGATTATCTTCGTGATAATATGGCACAGACAGCCGAAGACAGAGTGCATCGTAATTATCATTATGCGATTATTGATGAGGTCGATTCGATTCTTATTGATGAAGCTCGTACGCCTTTGATTATTTCTGGAACAGTTGAAAATTCATCACATGACCGTTATCGACAGATTAAATCAACAGTTGAAAATCTTGTACGCAAACAAGCACGCCTGATTAATGACATGATTGCTACAGCTGAAAAAATTATTTACACCGAAGGCGGTGCCGATCATGATGAACTTTTTGAAGCAGGAACTCTTCTACTCGCTGCCAACCGCGGTGCTCCAAAAAATAGTAAACTACTCAAGGTTCTCAAAGAAACCGGAATGAAAAAATTGCTTTCCGATGTTGAAGCTGATTATATCCGAGACAAAAAACTAAACGAAATTGACGACCGTCTCTACTACTTCATCGACGAAAGAGAACACTCTATTGCTTTGACCGATTTAGGAACTGAGCAACTAACACCAGATGAACAATCACTTTTTCTCATCCCTGATATTTCTACAATGCTTTCTGAAATTGAAGGAGATGAATCACTCTCCGCTGAAGATCGTCAGAAAAAATCTGAAGAAGTCTATGCGATGCACTCCAACAAGTCTGAAAAAGTGCATGCGATCAATCAACTCTTACGTGCCTACTCTCTCTATGAAAAAGATTCCGAATATGTGTTACAAGATGGCAAGGTAATGATTGTTGATGAGTTCACCGGGCGTGTGTTGCCGGGACGAAGATACTCCGACGGACTACATCAATCTATCGAAGCAAAAGAAAATGTCCGCATTGAAGCAGAGACACAAACGCTGGCATCGATAACATTACAAAATTTCTATCGTATGTATGACAAACTTGCCGGGATGACCGGTACTGCGGAAACTGAAGCACAAGAATTTTTTGATATTTACAAAATGGATGTCATGGTAATCCCTGCCAATCAAACTATCATCCGTGACGATCAGGAAGATCAGATTTTCCGTACCCGCCGTGAAAAATACAATGCGATTGTCAATGAAGTGCGAGAACGAAATGAAAAAGGTCAGCCTGTTTTAGTTGGTACTGTTACAGTCGATGTATCCGAAACACTTTCTCGTCTTTTAAAACGTGGCGGTATCAAACACAATGTACTGAATGCAAAACAGCATCAATCGGAAGCTGAAATTGTTGCTAACGCAGGACGGCTTGGCGGTGTAACTATCGCAACCAACATGGCCGGTCGTGGTACTGATATTCGACTTGGTGATGGTGTTATTGATTTAGGTGGACTGCATATTGTCGGAACAGAACGGCATGAGTCTCGCCGTATTGACAGACAGCTTCGTGGTCGTGCCGGACGTCAAGGTGACCCGGGGTCATCGCTCTTTTTCCTTTCATTGGAAGATGATCTAATGCGACTTTTTGGTGGCGACAAACTCGGTTCTATCATGGATAAGCTCGGGCTGGAAGATGGCGAAGTTATCGCACACAAGATGGTAACATCGGCGATTGAGCGAGCGCAGACAAAAATTGAAGCACAGAACTATGCCATTCGAAAACATACTTTGGAATACGATGATGTCATGAACGTCCAGCGTAAATGGATTTATGAACGTCGGCTCGCTGCTCTTGAAAGAGAGTCTATCAGAGATGAAGTTGTTGAGCTGATTGAGGAAGTCTTAGACGGGATGCTTGAAGTACATTGCCCTGAAAAAGATCATCCTGAAGATTGGAATTTAAAAGGACTGACTGAAGAGCTTACAAAAATATATTTGCTTAACTTGCAATTCAAAGAAGAAGATATTGCAAAACTTACTCATGAATCGCTCAAAGAAAATGTCTTAAAAGCAGTGACGCATATTTATACGCAAAAAGAAACTGCCTATGGTGATGAAGTGATGCGACATCTTGAACGCTACGCAGTTCTCTCAACTATCGACCAACATTGGCGTGACCACTTAGCAGAGATCGAAGAACTTCGCACGGGAATCGGGCTACGCGCCTACCATGGTGCCATGGGTAAACCGATTGACATTTATAAAAAAGAAGCGTTCGGTATTTTTGAAGAACTGATTCACAATGTTGATAAAGAAATTGTTAATCTGGTTTATAAACTGCAAGTTAACGTTCCTGAAAAAAGTAAGGCTGACATTGCCATGAACGCATCGCACAAAGATGCATCCAACATGGGTTACGCCGCCGGACAAGCTGCACAGGTACAAGGTCAGGGTGAGAACCCAATGGCTCAAGCATCGCAGGCAGGCAACCAAGCCCAGACAATCAAACGTGACCAACCGAAAGTAGGACGGAACGATCCTTGTCCATGCGGCTCTGGTAAAAAATATAAAAAATGCCACGGTGCCGCCGGGTAGTTAAGTCATACTGAGCTTGTCGAAGTATGCTCACAAAAATTTAGAAGTCCGAAGTTCTGTACTTCTAACATGTAGGGGCGGTTTGCGAACCGCCTTTTTTTATAGCATAAAATTTTATCCGGGTTGCGGAACAGGCAAACCAGTTCCCTATTAAAAAAATCAGGTCTCGGAAAGACCTGACCTACTTCTACTACAGTCGAAACTACAGGAGGTTCGACCTACGGCTACTTTTATACATGACATTGAGTCGGGTTTCTCGATTTTGAAAGCTGACGATTTCAAATCAACGGAACCACGACCTACAAAATATCTGAACATTTCATAATAATATGATTTTTTATTCAAAATTTTCTTGTGGAACCCAGCCTTGGTTGTCGTTTGTGTCGGTGCACCATCCCCATCCATTCAGATAAAAATGTACAGTCAGTTCATCGCCATTTGTAACTAAGAGTTCTACTGAAGAATATGCTTTAACAACCGTTCCAACATTTCCGTTTATACGTAAATACTGTTTTGGAACCCATCCTGTTAAATTTGAATTTTTTGAGATGCACCATACCCAATTTTTCCACTCTTGGTTACTGGTATATTCTTTGCCAACTTCGACTTTTTCACCAACAGATAAAACTATATTATCTCGCTTAGGTGGGATATGTTTTTTCAGGACAGTTCTTTTTTCAACCATGATATAACATCTTATTAAAATTAAAAAATGTCAATCACAATTGCAACATCAAGGGTAGAAAAAAGTCAGGTCTCGGAACACTCAATGAGTGTGTAAGACCTGACCTACAAATCTTAAATCAAATTAGTTAGAAGCAACCTGGTGGGGGGGGGCCTCCTGTGAAAATAAAGTCTACTAAGTAAACTAAATCTGAGATGTCTATATGCTCTCCGATATCACCATCAATGTTTGCTTCTTGATTGCAGACAGATTGAGGTCCATTAGTAAAGATAAAGTCTACCAAATATACTAAGTCTGAGATATCAATTTGTTCAGATAAGTCGCTGTCGACATTGCCCCGTATTGGTGGTATACAACAGGTGAAAGTTGTGTCGATAACTACTCCTAAGATAGTTCCAAGCAGATCTCTTGATTGATTAAGATGCATATAATATAAATGGAATCCATAGGTATACACTTCGGTTGAGTCAAACCCATCGCTGAATACATGTTTGAGTCCGACCGCCATATTTTCCATGTACGATGTCGCAGGGTATAAAGAATTATAACGATGAGTGACGACAGAATTTTCCGATGGCATAAATGTTGTCACATGCAGAGGTTCGTTGGTTGGGTTATCGTTTACGATAATCTGCCATTTAGGATCTAGCGGGAAACGAACAGTATCGCATTGTAAATCAGCAAAAAGACCGCCTTCGCTTCTGGCAACATTAAAACCAAATCTGTTTTCTTCGATTGGGTTTGGATAATTATAGAGATGCCCCATGTTAAAAATTGAATCAACTCCAAACATTGTTTTGTTCAAAAAATTATTATCGTACCATCCCGGAGTTGTACTATGATTGTTATAGTTAAATTCCGATAGAGCTCCGAAGTTAATAAGCTTCCCCCCGTTTGTTATAAACGAAAGTATTTCATATTTCCAATATTGGTCGGCATACTCGGTTTCATCTATTAAAACATAATCATATGCAGACATGAATTGCCATGTTGGACAGTACGAAACCGACGGGCATGCTGCAGCACTGGAGCTATCTAAGACTGAGAAGAATTCATAGCTAATTCCTGACCCTTGTAAGAGTGCATTGTAATAATCAATTATCAGATTAGCAGATGTAGAAAGTGTGGCAACTTCGGAATTTATAATGATCAATAAATCTTTGGTTCTCTCGGGCATGAGGTATGTAGTTGTCGTTGCATAGCCAGATTCAAATCCAAACTGATCGACTGACACAATAATATAGATGAACTCCTCATCAAAATTGTTCTCGATAAATTCTCTTTCATTTCCATCAACAACAGTATACGGTGTATCTATTGTTGATTGGTAGAACCACCAGGTACCATCTACTTCGATACTATCTGTAGTAAAATTATTTGGAGAACCTTCATTATAATACGGTTTGCTATACACTTGTTTGAAGTCATCATAGCTAGCGAATTTATATATATTAAAATGGTCAGGTTGCAAGACAGTGTCAGGGATATACCACGAAAGTAAAACTGACGACTCTGTAGTTGTTGTAGAGTACTCTCTGATAGTTGGTGTAACAGCGGCTGGCATATTTATAAAGGCTGATTGCGATAATTCACTTTCGCCAAAGACAGATGTATAGCTGACATTCACAGCGGTTAAGCCATCGGGCGTATCGACAGATACAGAATCAATTGAACTTCCGACATAAAATGGCGATGTCGGTTTATACCATGGTGGGATTGCACCCGGAAATGTAAAAGCCGAAGCATCTACCGAAGTAGCATAGACATTGTAGCCGGTGACATCATCAAAGACATATGGGTCAAAGCTGATTTTGTTATAGTCAAAAATTTCTAACCATGCAGGTTGTATTAATGGATTTAATATAGAGTCTACTGCTTGAATTATAGCAGAACCGATAGATGCAATATTATCAAGATTTAAATTAGCTTTATAGGCGGTAGGATTGTGTGGTAAATTGTCTAAATTAGTTGGGTCTTGATGAATTGAATCTGCAGTAAATGTTGAAAAGATAATTCGTTCTGATTGTCCCGGTGCTAAATCAAATGGTCCGAAGGAATAGAGAAATCTTGAATCTACTCCTACTGCCAAAGAAGTAACTCCTGATGGATTTGGCTCCATCCAGTCAGGGTCAGATGAACCTATTGTTGCGATGTCATATTGGTCATAGTCCCATTCTTTATGACTCATTATATAATATTTATTTGCATCCCCCATTGGAGTTCCAATAAAACCAGTACCAAAATCTCGGAAAGGATCTTCGGGGATACCTCGTAACCTTGGTCCAAAATCAGTATCATCACTTGTTCCGCTAACCCACCAGTTATAGTTTGTATCTATTACTGGAAAAGATGATGCGAGCAGTTTGAAAGCAAAAGCTTTTGTAGGACTAGTTGAATTAAAAGAACCAGCAGATGGGTCACCATCGTTATCAATTATATAAGCGATTCCGTTATCTCTTAAACTGCCGCTAAGATCATCGCTGGCTCTCTCATATCCAGACATAGATGTATGACCAACATCACAATCAAAATAGAAGCCGATATACGCTTGTTCAAGAGTTTGGTCACCAATGTTGGTTATAAGAAGGTCGTAGAAAATAGCATTGTCCAAAGTATCAACACGCCAGATATGAGACCTATTAGCAATTTTTACGTTGAGAGGGATATGCGGAGTCCCTCTTGAGAAATCCAGCTGGATACCATCAATAACAGTGTCTGTAAATTCAGCTCTCATTGAATAATCTGATGGAAACTGTAATTTTTCGAGATTAGGATCAAAGGTATTATCAGCTCCAAATTCTTCATAACCTCCTTGCCATCCATCGGCTCCGGTAGATACTAATGTATCATTTCCAACAATAGCACCAACCCAGATAAGACCGCCAAAAAGATATTCTAAACCTGAGTACGAAGGAGTTTCAAAAGATATACTTGGCGTAGAGTTAAAATCACTAAACCCAGTTCCAAACTGACCTTGGTCGTTGAAAGATGCATTGATTTTGCCTGTTCGCTGAACACCGATACTTAGAGGCCATTGAATTTCGGGGATTGCTATTGACTCTGTACTTGTGGAATAGGTCGATGAATTAAATTTATAGTTGTCATCTTGAGAGTTTTTATCCAACGATACTGCTTTTTCTGAAAACCCACTTATAATAATCATAAGACAGATAAAACTGATAGTTCTTCTTAACATTTTCTCCTCCAATTTATGAGCAGATGCTCATATTATGAGTACATGCTCATCTTATGAGTTCATGCTCATATGTTACATTAAGATACGATAATTCCCTACTTTGTCAACTTTTGAATGGTTTGCCGGTATCTTCAAACTGTTTGTGTATGAAGATGCCCATATATATTAGACGACTGTGAACGAATTGTATCTAAAAGATATTTTAAAAAAGGCAGAACCGTAAAAAGCGTTTAAGCTTGTTTGGTTCTGCCTACAAAATCTAGATCCCAGCCTTCGCTGGGATGACAATAAAATAATTATTTTATTGTCACTTTACGATACCGCGGTCGGAGTTTGCGACAAAGTCTAAAACAATTTGTACTTCAGGGGTCACATCGGTTTCGTTTTTAATTTTTTCAATCGCCTGAGTTGTGTTGAGTTTACTAAAGAATAAAAGTTTATATGTCCGATCAATAGATTGCAAAGCTTCTTTAGAAAAACCACGACGTTTGAGTCCAATCGAATTCATACCAACAATTTTCAGCGGGTAACCACCCACTAATGCATAAGGCACGATATCCTGTTGCACCCGAAAGCCACCACCGACCATACAATGAGCACCGATTTTTACAAACTGATGTACCGGAAGCAGACCGCCTAAGATAGCATTGTCATGCACTTCGACATGACCTGCTAAGTTGACCGAGTTTGCCATGATGACATTGTTGCCAATCAGACAATCATGGGCAACATGCGAGTACGCCATGAGGAGATAGTTCTTGCCACACTCAGAACGGTTATGATAAGTAGTGCCACGGTTAAAAGTAACATACTCACGGATAGTGGTTCCATCGCCGACTATCGCATTTGTGTTTTCACCACCGAATTTCAGATCTTGGGGAGCAGAACCAATAGCGGCACCATGGAAGACGTTTACATTTTTCCCAAGGATAGTTCCCTCGGCTAAAAGAACTGAAGATTTAATATCACAGTTATCACCGACAATAACACCATCTTCGACAATTGTGAACGGTCCAATTTTTACATTTTCACCAATCTCCGCTTTTGGAGATATGATTGCTGATTTGTGTATTTCACTCATTTATCCACCACCATTGCCATAAATTCGGCACTTGCGACAAGTTTATCATCAACATACGCTTTCCCTGCCATCTTACAAATTGAACGTTTTAACGAAACCATTTCAAGTTCAAATTTTAATTGGTCACCAGGGATAACAGGTTTACGAAATTTAGCTTTATCAATAGACATAAAATAAACGACTTTATAATCGGGATCATCAACAGCGTTCATCATCAGAACTCCGCCCGCTTGTGCCATCGCTTCAATAATTAAAACACCCGGCATAATAGGATGGTTCGGAAAATGTCCGTTAAAAAATGGTTCGTTGATAGTGACATTTTTCATAGCGGTAACTCTTTTACCAGGCTCAAGGTCGAGAACTCTGTCAATTAGAAGCATCGGGTATCGATGTGGAAGCATTTTGAAAATTGCATTTATATCGTAGACATTGGCATTACTTGAACCAAGTTTTGCGGCAATTTTTTTCTTCTTGTATAAACTTCGCATCCGTTTTGCCAAAGCAACATTTGCTTTATGCCCTGAACGTGCGGCGAGAACATGTCCTTTAAATGGTACCCCGATAAGCATCAGATCACCAAGCAGGTCGAGAGTTTTGTGACGGACCTGTTCGTTTGGAAACCTCAACGGGATATCATTGATAATACCATTGTCGCCGACAAAACATTTATCTTTTAAATTTAGAGCTTTGCGAATACGGTCTACTTCAATTTGTCCTTGATCGGAATCATAAATTACAATCGCATTATCAAGCCCGCCACCTTTGATTAAGCCGGCATCTTTTAACATTTCAAGCTCTGAAAGAAAACAGAAAGTTCTGGCAGGTGCAAATTCTTCAACGAACTCTTTTTCTAGATTTACAAGAGTAGTATATTGAGTTCCGAGCGCATGGTTTTTATAATCAATCATAAAGGTGATTCGTAGATCATCAGATGGTGCCACGACTAAATCAACATCGCGTTCCGATTCTGAGTACGCCATAGGTGTATCAATTTCAAGGTAGAATTTATCGGCGTCTTGGGTTTCGATACCTGCTTCAAGAAGTTTGTCAACATATGGTTTTGCAGAACCATCACAAACAGGTGGTTCGATATTATCGAGTTCGACAATCATATTATCTATTTGGAGTCCTGCAAAAGCTGCCAAGACATGCTCGACAGTGAATACTTTTGCTTCCCCTTTTTGAAGAGTCGTGCCACGTGAAATATCTACGACATGGTCAACATCGGCGATGACCCAAGGTTTGTCAGGAATGTCTGCACGGACAAAGCGAATGCCGGTATCAGGCAGAGCCGGTTTAAAAGTCATAGTGCAGTTGACGCCGGTGTGGAGTCCGATTCCTGTGATGGAAATATCTTTTTTTATTGTTCTCTGTTTTTCGTACATAAGCCTCAATCTTTGTTACAGTGATTGCATAAATGATACTGTATCAGAGGCATCTTCTCAAGCACTTTTTTAGCAGAAATAAATGCAACAGCAAAAGGGACACTTTTTCAAAGTATCCAAAAAATAGATAGGATAAAAATAAGTAACCTATTTGGCTGCTAATTACCGGTATATGCGACAGTCAGTACGACATCGGATGCATAGTCTCCCCCGGTTTGGGAAATAGATGGCATAACTGTCCCACCAATCCAGACATTTAAGGTCGCACCAAGCCCTAATCGAAGGGTCGCAAAATTTGCCGGGTCAAGAATTCCTGCCGGAGTTGTTTGCCCGCCACCGGTGCCGTCATCGTAGGATGCATCTGTATTTGTGAAGGAAACTCTCATGAAAGCGAGTGAATCGACCGTTACCAGTGAGTCCGGCAGAGTGATATCTAATGTCACTTCGGCGTTTGCTACTCCGGTAATAGTCCATTCTCCTGCTGAGCCAACTGTCGATTTATCTACCGTTTTGTTGATTCCCGGTGTCACTGCCCCAAATTGTAAATTGTTTGACCCAACGACCGAAAGCGAGGTCACCACTGTGGCTAAAGCTTGGATTGTACCATATTCCTGTGCATCTGCCGTGGGGGTCACCACTGCAATACACAACAATAAACACAAAATTAGTTTAAAAAGATTTTGAAACATATAAATCTCCTGACTTTCAAACTGTTCATTTCGTTCTGAAACAATAAAAGTGCAAGAGCCATACCACTAGCTGAAGCTAGCTTTATGTCGTTGTCAACTAGCAGGATAGGGAAAGGTCGAAACATCTGAAATTAGTTAAAAAGTGTGGGATGTTTCAATCAGTATAGGGTTTTTCCCTCATTTGATCTTTTTGCATTATTTCAATATGAAACAGTAAGGTATTTGCCCCACATACCGATAAAAACAGTATAAAAAGACTGTTCAAAATTTATACAGTCGAGATTTTAACCAAAGGATACACAAAATGTTTAAGCATATTGGATATGCTCTGACAACTCTGATACTTATCGCAACTTTGTCGCAACCAGTGAATTCGCAAACAATGGTTTGGGAAACAAACTTTGGGGGGATGTTCAACGAGATGGGCAACAGCGTTCAGGTACTGCCTGATAGTTGTATTGTTGTCTTGGGTTCGACCTATTCATATGGTGCCGGGCTTTCAGATATTTATCTGGTCAAGACTGATCAGTATGGCGATGTTCTTTGGACAAAACAATATGGTGGTGATTCTACTGATTTTGGATTTGACATTCAGCAAACATCTGATGGTGGATTTATAATGGTCGGCTTGACGACAATCAATAAAATTTCAAAAGATGTCTACCTTGTCAAAGTTGATTCTTTAGGAACAGTTGAATGGGAAAAAACTTTTGGCGGTACAGGCTCAGAAGATGGTCAGTCGGTCAGACAGACTTTTGACAAAGGATATATTATCGGCGGAACGACAAATTCTTACGGTAACGGTTTTAACGATACCTATTTAATAAAGACAGATTCTCTTGGTAATTTAGAATGGGAAAAAACATTCGGCGGTGCCGGAGGTGAATCAGGATTTGCCGCTCGGCAGACATCTGACTCGGGGTATATCTTTATCGGTTCAACAGGTTCTTATGGAGTTGGGTATAGCTCGGTCTATGTTATCCGTACTGATAAAAATGGTGATTCCCTTTGGACAAATACTTACGGTGGCAGTAGTGCTGATTTTGGCTACTCGGTCGAAGTTACTGCTGATGGCGGATTTATATTTGTTGGTGCGACAGCATCGTATGGCAATGGTGAGACTGATGCCTACCTTGTAAAGACTGACCCATTTGGGAATTTTGAATGGGACCATGCCTATGGCGGAGCTGATGATGACCGTGGATATTCGGTACAGGAGTTAACATCGGGGAATTTTGTTCTGACAGGAAAAACTGAATCATTCACAAGTAATATCGAAGCGTATTTGATTATGACAAACCCGATTGGTTCGCCGATGTGGTCATCATATTTTGGTGGTTCGCAGTCTGATGAAGCCCAGAGTATTGCCTTTGATGATAACGGTGATATTATTGTTGTCGGGAAATCATTTTCGTATTCAGCAGGTGGCTCGGATGTCTATCTTTTGAAAGTGAAGGGTGACCAAGTTACTGATATAAATGAATTTATTATTGCTGATTTTCTGCCTGATGGGTTTGATCTAAATCAGAATTATCCGAACCCGTTTAATTTATCTACTTCGATAGAATATTCAATTCCGAATCGTGCCGATGTAACGCTGACGATTTATAATATACTAGGACAAGTTGTTTCGTATTGGGCGGAGTCTTCGCTTCCTGCCGGGAACTATCGCTATGAATGGGATGGAACCAATGAACAAGGTTCTGTGATTGCGTCGGGAGTCTATTTGTACCGACTGCAGTATGGAGAATTTTCACACACAAAGAAAATGTTGCTTTTGAAATAATAGATACTTTTTAAATTTACACAATGCTTTACATGAAAGCGGAGTCATTGACGACTCCGTTTTTTTATGGCATAATTATTTTCGTACTAATCAAATATTGAATCTGTCGTTGAAATTAATTTTAGACCGAATGACCAACCATACCATTTATTGTCACCCTCATAATTGATAAATGTATTGGTTTTTATAAAGGGTGCTAGCAAAACTCTATCGGTTTCATCTAAACGATGAATTTCTATTGGTATTTCAAATTTTATCGAAGTTATCATTCCTCTATCCTTACCTTTGATTCGAAAGAAAAAATAATTCGTTTCTGTTCCAAGACTTAGAAAGGTAGTTTTATTTAATTGGTAACGAATCTCTGAATTTGGAAGAAACATTAAATAAGTCAATGCTGTTTTAGGATAAAATTTCGGATGTTCACCACCCGTGTTTTCCCCTTCACTCATAGCAAAAGTTACTAACATAAAATTAACAACTTCTCTTAAACTGTAACGGGTAACATCACCTTCTCTATACCATGTATGGTTATATAACGGTGCCATCCCATTTATTTTATAACCTATTCTATCCGCTATATTATATTCTTTAGCAAGAATATGAATTCCGGTAGATGAAAAAGTACTGTTTCTCTCTTGCCACAAAGAACGATACCGTTGGTTTAAATGTGCATAGGTTGTATCAGAATTTCCAGCATAAGAAAAGTTACTGCAAAAAAGAAATATGAGTAAAAATAAACTTATGGTTTTAGAATCCATTTGTGGTATCTCTCCAGTTTTTATTTAAATGGTCATATTATATAAACGACATAACTTCCTAGATTGTCAATTTTAAAGATGAGATTGCCACACTCCCACTGGTCGTTCGAAATGACTGCTGAATCGAAAATTGGCAGAACCACTAAAGGCTCGCAGTACGTCTTGGCGAGGTTCTTGCTTACTACTAAAGACGGAGTCATTGACGACTCCGTTTTTTTTATTTGGTAAGCGGATAAGGTATTGTTGGAAATTTCTCTATAAAATAATAAGACTTCTTCCCATAAGAACTATCCCCCAAATCGTTAATGAATGCTATGAACCCTAGTTCTTTTGAAAAATAGAACTCTAAAGATAAATCTCTGTTTTCCACAGTACTAAAATATGACAATCTAATTAATAGGAGGTCTGAATACAAAATACTATTATATTCTAATTCTTCACCTAAGATAGTTTCTTTCGTTATTGAAAATCGAGGTCCATAACTAATTGACCCAAAAAACTCAGAAGTATCAGTAGTAATTACACTAGAGTCTACCAGATAATCTAAGTATTCATAATAATCACTCCCAGGAAACTTAAAAGTTAAATGATTATTATCAAGTACTTCAAAAGATAATTTTAAGGATCTATAAGAAAAACCATTTACACTATTCAACCAATATGTCAGATTTGAATCTGATACATATTTAAAAGTTGAGTCTACAAAGACAAAAGAATAGTTTTTTGATGAATCATTTGTCAAAGAATTACAACCATAAATATGAAACTTATAAGGTAAATTATTATCCCATTTCCCATTATTATTATAATCATAAAATGGTTTTCCAACAGAATATAAAGGTCGAGGATAATTTAAAAGAGTTCCGTCATAAAGACCATTCCCATTTATATCATCAAAAGGCACATTATATTGCCAAGGTTGGTCTGGACCATTGTATATTCCATCATGGTTTAAATCCATGTTCTCAGCGGTTGTATCTCTTATAAAAAGATCAATTCCCCGATCATAGACTCCATTACTATCGACATCAATGAATTGTTCCCCGACTACACCTTCCCAATACAGATACATTTCTGTATTTTGATTGGGGAAATTACTATAGGCTTCGCCAACTAAATAAGCATTGGTGGTATCAAAGTGTATATAGTCAGAAAATTGGTATGCTAAATTTTCTACCGGTAGTGGGTCGACAATTTTATTTGTGTTATCACATGAGATGAAAAGGATAAACATAACAGTTAGTATTAAGATAAACTTGGACATATTGTCCCTCCTGAAAGATTAATAGCAAAAAGTAACATATTTTATATATAGTAATATACTTCTTGGTTGTCAATTTTAAAGATGAGATTGCCACGCTCCCTGCGGTCGTTCGCAATGACTGTTGTGTGAATTCAATCATCTGTCGGGTTCTGCATCCACCTATCGGTGTTCGTGAGGAACGCCGACCTACAACTGAAACAAACAGCTTGGTAGCCCACCATTTATGGTGGGATTTCTTAATATGCGAACAACTTCATCTCCCCTTTCTTCACATTACAAATTCCCTACACCCTCTCCCCTGTTTCAAAACGCTTCTCTTACTATGAACAACTTTATATTGAAAGAGAATTTGAGATGCACAAAATCACTACAAGAAATATTAGCAAAAATGGCTTAAGCCATTTTTTTAAGCAAAGCCATTTCGTCGTAACAGGCTATGCCTGTTTTACTTATGTCGTGAAAGTGCAGAAAAACGTATATATTAGGTTCCCTTTATATGCGAAACGAACCCATTTTGAAGAAGTTACTTAATTTAAAAAACGTAAATTTGAGAAAACGAACCCAATTTGCTGTATCTGTAATACCCTCTTATTTTTACAGCAAAATAACTTAATAAAAGATTGTGGATAACTCATTGCAAACAAAAAAGCTGGAGAGAAATAAATCTGACCAGCTTATTTGCATAGTGCATGAAAGGTGTAAATTTTATGCGACGGCTGTTATTTTTTCGAGCATGCCATCTTTGAGGCGTATGATTCGATCGGTTTTATCAGCAAGCGACATGTCATGAGTAATCATTACAACTGTTTTGCCCATAGTATGCAGTTCATTAAAAATATTTACGATTGCAGCACCTGATGCCGAGTCAAGGTTCCCTGTTGGTTCATCGGCTAGAATAATATCGGGGTCATTGGCTAAGGCTCGTGCGATAGCGACTCGTTGCATTTCACCACCGGACATCTCGGTTGGTTTGTTATTAACTTTATCGCCAAGCCCAACTTTGTGTAAGAGTTCTATAATGCGTTCTTTTCTATATTTGCTATTAGTTTTTGCAAACAAGAGAGGTACTTCAACATTTTCATAAGCGGTTGCATAGGGAAGCAAATTAAAAGCCTGGAATACAAATCCGATTTTTTGGTTTCTAATATCTGCAAGCTGGTTAGAGGTCATAGTTGCTATGTCTTGCCCATCAAGGAGAAAACCGCCTGCTGTTTGAATATCCAGACATCCGATAATATTCATCATGGTAGATTTGCCTGAACCGGATGGTCCCACGATTGCAACATACTCACCCTTGGTGATATGTAAGTCGATCCCTTTGAGGGCTTTGAATTTCACCGCTCCGGTGAGATATTCTTTTTCAATATTTGTCATTCGTATCATAATTTATTTGCACTCCTCTCTATTCGTACCTAAGTGATTCTACCGGTGAAACCGATGATGCTTTCATTGCCGGGAAGATCCCCGACATAACTCCCATGATACCTAAAATTGTAATTACGATTATTCCAATATCTAGGGATATGGTTGGACGTCCCATCATATCGAGCACATCGCTTTCAATAGGTATCCGTCTAAATGTTTCGGTGAGAATGTAACTAAATGACATTCCTCCAAAGCCGCCGATGAATGTTATCAACAATGACTCCAGTAAAAATTGCATCATGATATATGAACGTCTGGCACCGAGTGCCATTTTTATACCGATTTCTCTGGTACGTTTTTTGATTGATACATACATGATGTTTGCGACACCAACACCTGCGATTAATAATGTGAGACCGCCGATGAATCCGAAGAAAATATTTATACCAAACATGATGTTGTTAAATTCTTTTGCTCCGGCAATAGTATCCCATATTGACAAAGCTCTGTCGTCGGTTGGATCAAATTTATATTTATCCGCAAAAGCAGCAAAAATTTTCTTTTCAATAGCTTTGGAATCAGCTCCTTTTGAGAGTTGACAAACTAAATTATCTAAATAAGGATCACCATAGGTCGCTTTATAAGTAGTAAGCGGAATTATGATTCTGCTATCATCAGATCCGCTATAGTTGCCCATTACCATCTTCTCTTGCATGACACCAACTACAGTGTACGGCATAGAGTTCATCATAATTTGTTTACCTATAGGATCTTCATCTTGGAAAATTCTTTCACTGACTTCCCATCCAAGAAATGCGACTTTCCTTTTGAGTTTCAGATCTAAATCGTTTATCATTCGTCCACCGTTTTGTGGAATAAAATGTCTGAGCTTTTCATAGTTCGGAGTTACGCCATTGACATGTTCAGATAAAACAACATCGTTGTATGTGACACGGATTCCCCAACGGTCATACTCACCGCCGACATCTAAAATTTCTGGAACGTTTTTTTTGAGGTATTCTATACTTTCAGGATAGAGCGAAATTCTTCGACCTTTACCCATCCCTTTAAAAGGTATCGAAGTTTGTCCGCCCCATACAACCATGATATTACTTCCCATCCCCATTTTTTGCAAACCCATTTGGTCTTGGAGTCCTTTTCCAAATCCTAATAAAAGCATAATGGAAAATGTTCCCCATCCAAGGGCAAAAAGTGTGAGTGCGATTCTTGTTTTTTGTTTACGAAAATCTCTCACGAAAACATTATATATAACAGAAATATTCATATCTCTTCCTTAGAACAATTTTAGTGCTTGTACAGGTTGTAAGTTGGCAGCTCTTCTGGCTGGGAAGTACCCTGCGATAAGCGAGATGACTCCAAGAATGCAGGTGATTAAAATTCCCCCAAAAATATTTATACGAGGGGTTCCGATAAATTCTTCTAATTGCAACATTGGGAAAACAGCAATGATGCCCCAGGCAAATAGAAATCCTAACACACCACCGACAAAAGTTATCAGAATAGTTTCAAAAACAAACTGGAACATAATATAACTTTTTCTTGCACCAAGAGCCATCTTGATACCGATCTCTTTGGTACGTTCTTCTAGTACAACATACATAATATTTGAGACGCCGATTGCACCTGTTATCAAAGTAGCGACTCCAATAGCAACAAGGAACCCTGAGAAAGCTGTGAAGAATGTTTTTAAGAATGCAAAACTTTCGGAAGTGTCCCAGACTGAAAGTGCTTCATGGTCGGATGGGTCAAACTTATATATTGTACCTAAGATTTCATAAATTTCTTTTCGAGCAATTTCCATCGTTGTTGTCTTTTTTGCCTGTGCGACAAAATTATTCATATGTCTATTTGAATACATTGTTTGAAAAGTTGATGATGGGATAATCCCTTTACGACTATCACGACTTCCGTAGGAACTGTCCTGTTTTTTTTCTTTCATTACACCGATAACGGTAAACGGCATTCCGTTAACTAAAATTCTTTCACCGACAGCATCTTTCTCTTCACCGAAGAGATCAATTTTCAGAAGGTTCCCGATAAAAATTACACGACGTTGTTCGTCGATATCTCTTTGATTTATAAACCGGGAACCATATTCAGGAATAATATTTCTCATTTCGCCAAACTCCGGCCAGATTCCAATTATCTGTCTTGCTGTTGATTCGTTTTTATATTTAAGATTAACGTTCCATCTTGAAAACTCTGGAGAGATTCTATTTAGTAATTGAGATTTCTGTTTGACAAGAGAAATATCATCATGCGTAGGACGGATCCGCCTTCCCTTTGGAAGTCCTGCGAATTTTTTCGATGTTATCCCCGGCCAGAAGATTGCAATATTATCACCCATGCCGAGCTGTGATTTCAGTTGTGCTTCGGTTATACCTTTTCCAAAGGCAAAGAGGAGTACGATAGAACAGGTACCCCAGAATATACCGAACATAGTCATCGCAGAACGAAGTTTCTGACGGCGAAGGTCATTGAGAAATTGTTTTATAGTTACAATTGGAAACATGCTAGTTGGTTCTTTCTTTAGTCTTCAATTGAAATTTCTTTTGGTGGACGTTCGACAATAAGATCACCCTCTTCGACTCCATCGGTAATCTCAATTCTGATTCCATCGGAGAGACCTGTTGTTACTTCATGCTCGGTGACAACATTCATAGTGTCGGACACTTCAACAAAGTATGATGAATCTCTTGCTATAAGCAGTCGTTCCGGTATAAGCAAGATGTCTACTTTTTTGCGTATGATAACATCGGCGTTAGCGGAGTAACCTGCCCGAAGTTGAGTGGCACCTGTTTGGTCAATTTCTATTTCAACTGCAAACATGGTGGAACCATCTTCTTTATGTGCTTTTGGAGAAATTTTTGTGAGCTTACCTTCGATCCGTTCTTCGGATGATAAGGCACCGATTTCAATTTCAGTTACCATACCGACATGAATTTTCCCAACATCGATTTCGTCGACGTTCCCTTTAAAAATAAGGTCATCCATTTTGGCGATTGTCATAAGAGCAGTACCTGCCTGATAAGATGTAAGCGGGACAACCGGGTCGCCCTCTTCAACCATGCGAGATAAAATGGTACCTGCGACGGTTGAGAATATTATGTTTGAAACAGAATTGTCGTTTGAGTTTGTTTTGCCTGATTGAATAAGTGAAAGTTTTTCTTTGGCGAGTTCAAGACGCAGACGTGATTCTTCGCAGAATGCTTCTTTGGAATCAAAGTCTTGCGGTGCGATGAATTTTTGTTCTTTTAAAGTTTTGACACGGATAAGTTCTTTTTCGGCATTGTCGAAAGTGACTTGTCTTATCTCGACTTCACGCTTGGCTTGTGTTAATTCGATCGGGGTTGGGTCGGGAGCGATTTCAAATAACGGGTCGCCGACTTTGACAATATCGCCGATATCAGCATAAATCTTTTTTACAATACCGGGCATTTTTGATTTGACAGAAATTTCTTTGCGTGGGTCTATTTTGCCTACAGCCAAGGCTTTATCAATAATCGAACCTTTTTCAACAGCAAAAGTTTTGAATGCTTTGTTTTCTTCAGCAGAGCCATCAATGGCAAAGTAGAGGACTGCGGAACAGACTGCTAGAAACAAAACAGTAAGAAATATTTTTTTATCATACAACTTAACTCCTTAGTACAAACTTGTTTTTTTGTTAGTTGTTGTAGATACGAGGGTTTGTCTAAATATGTTTCGGAATATTTTAAGAGTCGATATCATGGTCGATTATTGACCTGAGAGTCGGATTTTCAAAATTCTGTTGACAGATTTACGCAAAATTGATATAATATAGACATACTATTCTAAAATAATATGCGTTTAAAAATTAAGGGATAATTTTATACTCAATAGTTAAAGGATTAATTATAGAACTCAAATCAATGCGGAGAATTTTATGTCCTTTAACAACCGTTCAAAAAATATCTTTATTACTGCTCTCTTTGTTATCCTCTTTGTACCATCACTCATTTTTTCTCAAAATATCACATTAACAGTTGGCGACGTATCTGGTCAAACCGGTGAAAAGTTAGTTCCATTAGATATTACAATATCAAATCTTGTTGATACACTTATAGGTTTCCAACTCTGGCTTCAACTTGGTGGGTTTGAAATAGTGAAATTTCAAGAAGGTGATGTTCCTCTAAAATATCTTTATGATACATCTAGTTATATAATGCCGGAATGGGGTGTCCATACGACTTCTTTAGGTGGGAATGGACGAGATATATTGATTACATCGGTCGGTTATACATTAGATTACAATTTTCTCATTCCACCTCAAAACGATGAACTTCTTATTCGGTTATACCTTGAAGTAGTAGACACATTTGTTTTTCCTCCTGAAGATTCTCTTGCTCGCATAGATATGAGTACTGAACCTAGTTGGCATTTTTCACTTATTAAACCTTCTGGTGAGTCGATTGGCTTGACTTATAATATCTATACTGATACAACTTGTTATGAGTGTATAACATGGGTGGGTGAGACCTGCCTAGAATATCAAAGAGTACCTAGGGTTATTGGTGTGCCTATAGATCCTTCGCTGTGTGATTCAATGTATATTGTCCTTGATACTACTGCGATACTTGATATGAACTATGTACAGATTAATCAAGGGTCTTTTACGCTGCTGCCGACATGTGGGTATTCTCTGGCAACAGAAGATTACGATATTTATGATTTGGTAGCATTGGTTGATTTTATTTTTACCGATGGTGCGACTCTTACAAATGACGAGGCGGATTTTACTTGTGACTGTGCTGTTGATATTTCTGATCTGGTCGGCTTTGTTGATTTTATTTTTACGGGTGGAGTTGCTCCGAGCTGTTCGACGGAGTGAAATTAGGCGGGGCTTTGGAAAGACAGTATCTGAGTAGTTGTAATAATCAATAATTTTTTAACTCCTCAATTCGTGATGTTATTGAATCAAGTGGATGTGGTTCTTCACCTGTTTTGTATATAAGATAATTATTTAGTGCATCAAGTTCGTTATCATTATCATTTATTTTAAAATATAAAGTAGCTAGACTATGATAAGTAAAAGCATTAGTCGAATCAAGAGAGATTGATTTTTGAATATCTATAAGAGCTTTATCATAATCTCCTAACGAAAGATATGACCAACCTCTATTATTATACGATCTAGAATATTCAGAATCTAACTCAATAGAAATAGTCAAGTCGGCTATAGATTTTTCAAATTCATGATTTTGTGAATAGAAAAATGCTCTTTTAAAGTAAGGGAAATAATAACTACTATCAAATTGTATAGCTATTTCATATTCTTTCTCAGCATTATCTAAATCCCCCATCTTCCATAAAATTTTTCCTTTTATTATATGTGCTTCATCAGTACTCTCTACATTGATAGATCTATTGATTAGCATAAGAGCATTTTCAAACTCATCCATAAGTAAATATGTATCGCTTTTATTATTTAAAGCAGAATAATTTTGTGGAGATTCAAAAAATGCTGAGTCAAAGTCAGCCAAGGATTTCTCAAATTCTTTAATTTTAGCATATACTTGCCCGCGATGAAGGTACGCATTAGTTTTAAATATTCCATCTTCTTCAATTGCTTCAGTAAAACACTCTATTGCTTCTTTATACTTCCCTTTATATTGAAAATCCTTTCCATCAAAATAAACAGAATTCATACCATTAAGAACAAATGCAATAAAAATAATTAAAATTATCAATATAATAGATGCTATTACGATGAGTGTTTTTTTCAACCAACTCTCCAATGAATTTTATAGTTATAATTTATTATAGTAAATGACTACTTGCTTGTCAATTTTAAAGATGGTATCGACACACTCCCTATGGGCGTTCGTAAAGTCTGCTGTGTTGTCCCTTCGACAAGCTCAGAGTGACTTAGCTGCAAAATAAAAGCTCGCAGTGTGGGCTGCGAGCTTCATTCACAAGGAAAAGCGATAATTAAATTTTATAAGATTGTCGGGTTTCTCGATATTGAAATCTCTCGATTTCAATTCAACGGAACCACGACCTACAAACAATTTTTAGGAACAGCCGGAGGTTGCTCCACAAGTGTCACACTTGAGGCAGGTGCCGTTGCGAACCATCGTAAATTGTCCGCACTCAGAACACATGTCACCTTCGTAACCTTTTAGTCTTGCTTCTCTGATTTCTTCGAAGAGTTTTGTCCTCGATCATCGGCGATTTTTTTTCCTGTCGCTGATGCATTCCCAAGCACCGCCGCTGTTTTTGCAGCGTTTTGAGACGTAGTCTGAGCCCCCATCGTGTTACCATTTGTTATATCTCCTGTGTCACTTTTATATGAAATTCCTTTTTCATCATCTTGTGTAGAGCTATTTGGTTGGACAATTTTTTTGATCCGAGAAATATGTGTTGTTTGAATATCAGATTTTTTGCGAACACCTGTTTGAGCATTTGAAGCTGACGGTTTTGTTTCTTCTTCAACAAACTCCATCGTTTCATCGGCTGGATTTCCAAGAGTGTCGCCATGTAAATCTTCTTCTGATACATGAGCAAGATCATTTCGTCCGAGATAGGTGATAGCAAGTTCGCGGAAGATATAATCTATAATCGATGTTGCCATTTTTATTGATTTGTTGCCTGTAACCATTCCGTTTGGTTCAAAGCGACTGAACAAAAATGCTTCGACATATTCTTCAAGCGGGACACCATGTTGCAATCCTAATGAAACAGCAATCGCAAATGAGTTCATCATTGAACGGAAGGCAGCACCTTCACGATGCATATCCAAGAAGATTTCACCGATGGTACCATCGGCATAATCGCCGGTACGGAGATACAATTTATGTCCACCGACAACTGCTTTTTGGGTGTAGCCTGCACGACGGTTAGGCATTTTGCGACGCTTGGCAATGTAACGATAGATAACTTTTTGTGCCATTTTTTCAGATACGTTTGCGACAGTGAGTGGTTCATCGTCGACATCATCGTCATCATCAAAGAGTGCAGCATTGAGCGGTTGGCTGAGTTTGGAACCATCACGATAGAGAGCAATCGCTTTTGTCATAGTTTCCCAAGACATGCGATAGGCTTTTTTGACATCGTCGATAGATGCTTCAGCCGGCATATTGATAGTTTTTGAAATAGCACCGGAGATAAATGGTTGCGATGATGCCATCATGCGGATATGTGATTCAAACTTGATAAAGCGAACACCTTTTTTACCACACTTGTTGGCACAATCAAATATCGCAAGGTCTTTAGTTTTTAAATGAGGAGCACCCTCGACTGTCATAGTTCCACAGACAAATTCGTTGGATGCTTCGATTTGTTCTTTGGTGAAACCAAGTTCACCTAAGAGAGAGAAATTCCAATCATCGTAGCACTCTTCGGTAAAGCCTAAGGTATCTTTTAGGAACTCTTCACCAAGGGTAAATTTGTTAAAGACAAAAGAGATATCAAAAGCGTTTGGAAGCTGTGCTTCAATTTTTTCAATCTCTTCATCACCGAACCCTTTTGCTTTTAAAGATTCATGGTTGATGAATGGTGCTTGTTTGAAAGTTTTATGACCGGTTGCATAGGCGATGATTTCTTCGACTTCTTCATCGGTGTACCCAAGTTTTTGTAAAGCAACCGGAACAGATTTATTAATGATTTTGAAATATCCGCCACCGGCTAATTTTTTAAATTTAACTAGTGAGAAGTCAGGTTCGATTCCAGTTGTATCACAGTCCATCAAGAGTCCGATAGTTCCTGTTGGAGCAATAACGGTTGACTGGGCGTTACGATATCCGTGGACATCACCAAGTTCAACAGCATGGTCCCAAATTTTTCTGACTCGAGAAACTAAGTCTTCAGGAATATAGTTTGGATTGATACCTGTTGGTTTGACTGTGAGATCTTCGTATTCAGATTTGTCGGCATTGTAGGCAGCACGACGATGGTTACGCATCACTTTGAGCATAGCATCACGGTTGCGATAGAAGGCAGGGAAAGCACCAAGTTCTTTTGCCATTTCAGCAGATGTAACATATGCTTCACCGGTTAAGAGACCTGATAAAACGCCACACCATGAGTATGCTTCCGATGAATCGTACGGGATTCCCATACGCATAAGAAGAGTACCTAAGTTGGCAAAACCTAAACCGAGAGTACGGTAGTCAAATGATTTTTGTGCGATTGGTTTTGATGGGAACGATGCCATCAGCACCGAAACTTCTAAAACAACAGTCCAAATACGAATTGCGTGCAGGTAACCATCAACGTCGAATGTACCATCATCGTTTAAGAATTTGATTAAGTTGATTGATGCTAAGTTACATGCGGTATCGTCGAGGAACATATATTCCGAACATGGGTTCGATGCGTTGATCCGACCATCGGATGGGCAAGTATGCCATTCGTTGATAGTCGTATCATACTGCACCCCAGGGTCAGCACATGACCAGGCAGAGGAACAAATTTTGTCAAACATTTCCGAGGCTGGAATTTCTGCTGCGACCGAACCATCGGTACGGTTTATCATTTCCCAGTTTTCGCCGTTGTTTAGTTTTTCAAAGAATTCGTTTGGTATACGAACTGAATTGTTTGAGTTTTGTCCTGAGACAGTAAGGTATGCTTCGGAGTCCCAGTTGGTATCTAACTCTATAAAGTTGATATCACCTATACCGTGCGAAACTAAGTCGAGCACTTTTTGATATAGGTTTGCGGAACCATAAATTGTTTAGCAGTTTTTAGTGCTGCTTTTAAATTTTTATTTTTTTCCGGATCAATTTCATAGACAGAATTACCGTTGTCACCTGAAATACGGGCAGCATCGAAAACATTTTTAAGTTGTTGTTTAATAACTTTTGAGCCAGTTACTAAAGCGGCAACTTTTTGTTCTTCGATAACTTTCCAATCAATAAATTCTAAAATATCGGGATGGTCTAAATCGAGACAGACCATTTTGGCTGCTCTTCTTGTAGTACCTCCAGATTTTATGGCGCCGGCTGCGCGATCTCCAATGCGCAAAAACGACATCAGCCCTGATGAATTGCCGCCGCCTGATAAAGGTTCTTTCGAACCTCTAATATTTGAGAAATTTGAACCTGTTCCAGAACCATATTTAAATAGACGTGCTTCACGAACCCAAAGATCCATAATGCCGCCTTCGTTTACTAAGTCATCTGCGACCGATTGAATAAAACAAGCATGCGGTTGTGGATGTTCGTAAGCGTTTTTAGCTTGTTGTAGTGTGTGTGATTCAGGGTCTACATAATAGTGGCCTTGAGATGAGCCTGTTATGCCATAGGCAAAGTTCAGACCTGTGTTGAACCATTGTGGTGAGTTTGGTGCAGCGATTTGTGATGCGAGCATATAGCAAAGTTCGTCATAGAAAACCTGGGCATCTTCTTCGGTGTCAAAATAATTATGTTTTTCGCCCCAATATTTCCAACATCCGGCAAGACGATGGAAAATTTGTTTGGCATCTTGTTCGCCACCTGTTTTCTGATCACCATTTTCGTCAAGAGATGGTTTTCCTTTTTTATCAAAAAGAGGAACCCCAGCTTTTCGGAAATATTTTTGCGCTAAAATATCAATCGCAACTTGTGACCAATTTTCCGGTACGTCGATATTTTCGTGCAAAAATACTGTCGAACCATCTGGATTTTTAATTTCAGATGTTTTTTTGACAAAATTTATTCTACTATATGGCGATTCACCTTCTCGAGTGAAAAAGCGCTTTAATTTCAATGTATACCTCCTGTTAACTACTGTAAACTACACCATCCATTGGTGATTTTTACGATTCTTCGTTTTTTTATCCTTAAAAATAACTATTGAGAGTACTAAAACTTCAGGCATCCCGTCCTCTCTCAGTAGATACTATATATAGTGGTTCAATAATTGCAAACCACTAAAAATAGTGTTTTTTTGAGAAAATTCGTATTCTGTTGTGTGATAACAAGCTATGAAAATGTGATGATATAACCATTTTACTATTTGATTTAAACAAACGTGCAATCATTTTAACCGCACAGTTAATGTGTTGCTATTAAGGTGCTTACGGAGTCTATTTTTATTGTTACGTTGTTGCCTATATGGCAATTTATTTTGCCACAAACTTAATCGTTTACTGTCCTTACGCTTACAGAGGTAGCCACATAGTGTCAACATCTTATCCACAATTCATGTGGATAAGATGTTGATTTGTGTGTAAATTTTACTTTCTAAATTAGGAGAAAAGGGGTAGATAAAACCAGTTTCCCTGCCTTAAAACGACTGTTCGATTCCAAATTTGAGCCATCTTTTTATCGAAAGTACATTTTCTATATTCAAATTGTCGATTTACCAATTATGCTAATTTTACTTTTTAAGAATTGATCAGATTGTATGGACAACCAAGACATTTGGCTCTATATAAAGACCAGTCTCATTTTCTCTGTCGATTTCGACTGGTACCAAAGCACCTTTGACGGTGTAGCTACCTGTTGCGGGGAATTTCATTTTTGCCCATGACTCCCATTCAGAATGTGAGCCGGGTATACGCATTGCTTCGTGGCAGACTTTGATAATTTTACCGCCGATAGATTCATGGACACGGAGCCAAGCATCAAAATGATTACCATCTTTATTTTTCCAAGTGATATACTCTTCGATAGGTATGATGGGGTACAAAGTTTTGAGGTTTGGTCGCACCGGTGCTATTAGACTTGAAAAATTTTTGGCTATACCTATTTTTCGCATTTCTTGTAGTACAAGTTTGCTGATTCCCTTACCGAGATAGTTTTGGGTGATGACTATTGAGAGGGCTGACATGATATTTGGAACTGTTTTGTTATTGAAATCATCGACACCTTTTTGGAGAATGTAGTCCCATCCTGTTTCTGGAAAATTTTCAAAGCTGTCTTTGTATGCAAGCGGGATTGAATTTGCGATAGCAACTATCTCATCATTGTCCGGGTCTACGAATATGAATTGATACTCGGGGAAAAAGTCAAAGAGTTTTGACCAGTTGACATTGGCAACGGGATCGTTGAGCATATAAGTTGGCCATGCTTTTTCTGTTAGCGGATCGGTCAGTTCGAGTTGGTTCGGTTGGTCTGTGGCGTACGTTATTTTAAATTGTAAATCCATCTTAAAATTCCTTTAGTTCATCCAATAACAGATAACCCCCGACCCCGGTAAATATAATTTTAACTGTTTTATAAATGCTTCTTTGTTTCATTTGAACTTCATACACTTTAGATAATGGGATATTAATGCTCTTCCCTTTTATTGAAGTCCCTGTGATAACTTTCTTTTTGGTATTAATGGTAACAGATTTCTTTTTGAATATTACATTATCCCAACATGGATTGTATTTCTTAGAAGGTGATTTCTTAATTTCAGCCTTAAATTGTGTAGGAGTTAAGTTAACTCCATTTAAAATATCTATTTGTTTCATTTTGATTGCATAAAGTGAATCAATATTCATTGTAATTAATTGCCCGTCAATTCCTTTTCCTGAGATTGTATTATTTGATACATTATATACAGCAAAATTACTATCAAATGCTATTAGTTCAAATTCCTCCAGGTAGTATCCAGCAATTGAAGACGGTAATAAAATACTTGTTATTAGTTCCTGGTTCAAATCACTGTCTATCTGCTCAGAAGGAATTGATATAGTAATTGAACAACTCATCGTAATAAATATACAAATAAAAGTAATTAGTATAAGACATGTATATTTTTTGTTCTCTTCATAATAAATTCTCTATTTTAACAGATTAAAATTCCATCCTATACCTATTGACCATTGACTATACTTCAATTTCAAAAAGTCTAATTGATTTTGACTTATAACAGGATGTTCACCAATATCAGGTATATAATCAAATGGTAATTTCTTAAACATGTTGCTTATATAATAGCTATAACGAATCATAAGAAACCATTTTCTCTTTCCGGTTTTTAATCGAAAATCTGTACCTAAAGTAATACCATATTGAATTTTTTTACTGTTTGGAATTGAGCCTGAGTAACTATCTGCTTGAATTAGTGTACTTCCACTCACGGTAAAACTACCATTCCTATTACTCTTAAGGAGTAAGCCAACAAATGGTCCCCCATAAATTTGGACTTTAGAATTTTGAGAACTTGAGAAAGGCATCTTCGCGAATAACGGCATTTCAAAATATGTTAGAGTGATATTCTCATCAATGTTAATTTTAGCATTAAACCAATAATTTATATAATTGAGTTTCGTACTATTTCGCTTAATAGAAAATTCCAACTGCAAAGATAAGGAGTCATTAATATGTTTACTTATAAAATAACTAGCAAACAGATTTGATTTTCTAGTTTTATTATTTTCTGTAAAGTCAGAATTAGTAAATCTTGAAAGAGTAGTGCCTCCGATAAATCCATATTCATCGATAGAAACAAATTTAGCAGAAAATGCACTTACAGATGAACTATAAAACATTATAAGAAGAATAATTAAACTATATTTTATAAATCGCATACTACAATCCCCGAAAATATTTTTATCAAGGTAAAAGGATATTCCAAAAATTTCGTGTTGTCAATCAAATAGTGTATAAATTGCTATTCTTTACTTGACATAAGAGAAAGGATTTGATTAACTTTTTAAATATTAAAAATAATTTGAGAGAGAAGTATGCAAAAAAATATATCATTCAACTATTTTTTAGCTCTAGTAGCATTGCTTATTTTAGGATGTGGTAACAATTCAACTGGTACCGGATCAGAAGACACAAAGTGGGTCTCTATGGATTCTCATACGTTAACTAACTTTCATTCTGTTTGGGGAACTTCATCAAATAATGTTTATGCCATCGGAGAAGGAAATATTTTTCATTACAATGGATCTGATTGGAGTAAGATTGAAATGCCCTCGAGTTACTATATTCATGCTCTATGGGGTAATAGTGCTCAGAATGTGTATGCTGTAGGCAAGTCCGGTCTTATTATGCATTTTAATGGTGTAACTTGGGAAAGAATTCTAACAAACTCTCAAGATAACTTTAGTGATATAGCCGGTATTAATAATTCATCTATTTTCATTCAAGATGGGATTAATTCGGTAGCATCTTTTAATAATGGTATTTTAAAATCACACCACCTGAATACCAAATTTTCCGTATTAAGTCTTTGGGGAATTTCAGATTTAGCCTATCCACTCACAGAGAAAATATCAACTAATTACTTACTTGTTGGTGGAAGCGGTGGAATTGCACTTTCTATTAATAATAATATTGGAACCCAAAGTGTTACGCCGAGTATTTTCAGAGATGTACATGGAACAAGTATGCGAAATGTTTTTATAGTAGGTTATCCAGCAAGGGTGGTTTACTTCAACGGAATTTCTTTTGAAATATTGGCGAATCCATTTTCAAATATTTACGATATACAAGGGGTGTGGACTACAGGATATAAAAGTGCATACTTTGTAAGTACTTTTGGTAAGATATACTATCTAAATGAAGATAATTGGATAGAACAAAATAGTGAAACAACTGATCATTTATTCGGAATATGGGGTTCTTCTGATGGGACAATGTTTGCCGTAGGATATAATGGTACTATTTTAAAGTCAGTAACAGAGTAGCTTCTTTCAAATAGCATCAGCAGGTTCAGCATTTTTCCCTTGACAAAATGCTGATTATATGTTATTTTTTTTATGCAATCGGAAAGTGTTACTCTTTCTGTGGATTACCTAATATCGTCCACCCAGGCAGACCGCAATCTGCTTGGGTTTTTTTTACCGCTTTTTACACTCATCAATTTCCACTCAACTATTTATATCAAATAACACCTTATTATTTTCAAGCCAATCTTGTTGAGCTACAACACTTTACTGTTTTAATTCTCTTCTATGTGCTTTTTTTCACAAAAATGTATTGACAAGATAATCGTAACTAACTATACTCTCGCATAAGCTAAATGAAAATGAATTTCATTTTCATTACATGAAATAACTAAAGGAGATTTTAAAATGTTTCAAAAGTTACTGCTACTCGCACTCGTCATCATCTTTGCTGTTCCATCGGTTCAAGCCGACCGTCGGAAATATGTTTGGACATATCAGACAATCACTATTGCCCCTGAAGCAACAGAATTAGAGTTTTACCAAACTATCTCAAGCAATGATAACAAAGCCGATAAATGGGAATATCGGATTGAGATTGAACAGGGTATCTCCCCTGAATTTGATCTTGGTCTTTATCAGATTTTTACACAAACTGCCGGTGAATCTTTTAAATGGGATGCATTTCAAATACGTGGACGGTTTCGTTTTGCCCTGCAGGGTGAAATGTCATTTGATCCTGTCCTCTATGTTGAGTACCGACGCAAAGCGGTCAACGCAAGTGGACAAAATAAGCTGGAAGGAAAACTTCTGTTAGGAAAAGATTTTAGCAAAACAAACTTTTCGATAAATCCGGTAGTTGAATATTTATGGGCATCCGGCTTTGACTCTTATACAGAAATCGGTCTTGATGCCGGGCTTTCGTATGCACCGAATTTTAAATTTTCATTCGGAATAGAATCATCCACTCGTCAGTATTTTTACACAGAAGCAGGCAAAGAGAATAAATAGAAAACAGCAGTAGGACCGACAGTCTCATATGCGATTGGGGATAACTATTATACCGTTGGTATGCTCTTTGGTTTAAATGACAACGCCAATGACACAAGCGTACGCTTTATTATGGGGATTGGTCTCTAATGGTACGTCTTCTAATTATGCTTATAATGGTTGCGGTAATAACAATATCATGTCAAAAATCTGACTTACAAAAAGAGAGCCGTTCGCCCGGTGAAATTGCTTTTCGGTCAAATTGTCAGACCTGCCATATTTTGCCTAAGACAGATATGAAAACCGATGCTGAATGGCCGGCGATGGTAAACCGTTATGGTGAGAAAGCAAAACTGAGCGTCGCACAGGTCAATGATATTATTGCGTATTTAATCGCAAATAATTAATCCCTCCTTATAAAAAAAGGTGAGAGTCTTTGGCTTTCACCTTTTTTATAATATAGCTAAGAGACAACAGCTTGACTCTGTTAGACAACAGCTTGAGTCTGCTATACAACAGCTTGACACTCCCCTATTCTGCATGTACCTTGACAATCTATGAATACACCTAACAAATTAACAATTTTACGCATTATAATAGCCCCGATATTTATCGGTTTTTTTGTCGTGGAAGAATTCCAGATGCGTCTTGTTGCGATGTTTTTGTTTATCATTGCTGCCCTGACTGATATGGCCGATGGCTACTACGCTCGGAAATATAATATCATAACCGGCTTTGGTAAATTTATGGATCCATTGGCTGATAAGATATTAGTATCGGCAGCATTGATCTCATTTATTTCACTGGGCTATGTGACAGCATTACCGGTCTTTTTAATAATCGGTCGGGAGTTTTCTATTACCGGCTTACGACTGCTAGCTGCTTATCGAGGTGTTGTTATCTCCCCGACATTTTGGGCAAAGTCGAAAACATTTTTACAACTTACCCTTGTTGGTGTTATGCTGATATATATAACTCTGATGGATGGTCTAGCTTATTATGACTCATCTTTTTATGAAACTCTGCTCTTTGATTATCATTATTATTTTAATATCTCAATGTGGGTCACAGCAGTTATCACGGTATGGACAGGGATAGATTATACCGTAAAATACTTTTATATGCTTAAAACGGTGCTTAAATAATGAAGAAATTTCTCGTTCTTTTTACCGCAACAGGAATGTACTCCGGGTATATCCGACCATTTTCAGGCACATGGGGTACTATCCCCGCTTGGTTGATTGGATATTATTTGATTCAAGGCGACAATCTTATGATGATAGCAGCAACGCTTATTGCTTTTGCATTATCAGTCTGGTCGGCAGGTGAAGCAGAGAACTATTTTGGACATGACGGGAAATCTATTGTCATGGATGAATGGGCAGGTATGTTTGTCACATTTCTATTCTTACCGTTCTCGCTTTTGTCTTATAGTATAGCATTTTTTGCTTTCAGAGTTTTTGATGTTATAAAAATATATCCGGCAGATCAATTTGAGAAACTTCCTGGGGGTTGGGGTGTTACAATGGATGATATCGCGGCCGGTGTTTATGCTAATTTGTTTACACAGGCTGTTTTGTTCGGACTCACATATTTTGAAATAACGTTAGGATAAGATGGATATAGAAATACTGACAATAGGTGATGAGCTACTCACCGGTGATATAATAGACAGCAATGCTGCCTATATGGCTGAGCGGTTGCTTCAAATAGGGCTTCGTGTTAGATATATGAGTTCGACTGGTGATTCTGTTGATCAGATGGAAGAAGCTTTTCGGCTTGGATTAAACCGTGCTCAAATTGTTATTACAACAGGTGGGCTTGGACCGACCGATGATGACAACACTAAAAAAGCGATTGTAAAAGTTTTTAAACGGAATTTGATTTTCCATGAAGAAGTTCTGGTTGATTTAAAAAAACGGTATGAAATTCGTAATATTGAAATGCCTGCAATAAATCAGAATCAGGCTCTTCTCCCTCAAGGAGCAAAATTTTTCCCGAACAAACATGGTTCGGCAGTTGGGCTTTGTATTTCAGAAAACGGGCGGACATTTATTTCTCTCCCGGGAGTTCCTCAGGAGATGAAGCAGATTCTCGACGATGAAGTTATTCCATTTTTACAAAATATATCAGACAATGAATCTATCACAGTTCTGAAACTTCGCACAACAGGAACAGGCGAATCAAAGCTTGTTGAACTTATCACTCCAAAACTCAAACTAGAGTCAGGTGTGAAACTCGCCTATCTTCCGTCGTATTCCGGTGTTGATCTCCGAATTATCTCAACAGCAAAAACACAGGAAGAATCGAAAACCCGTGCTTATGATTTAAAAAGGTATCTTGATTCTGTCATTGGGAAATATGTTTATGGAAAAGATTTTGATAAGCTTGAAGAAATTATCGGACAGCTTTTAAAAGATAATGATAAAACTCTGGCAACTGCCGAGTCTTGTACCGGAGGCTATTTAGGTTCTTTGGTAACATCGATACCCGGATCATCAAAATGGTTCATCGGTTCGATTGTATCATATGCCAATGAAGTGAAAATCAATCAGCTCAAAGTTGCTGAAAAAATCATTGAAGAACATGGAGCGGTTTCCGAAGAGTGTGCTATTGCTATGGCTGATGGTTGTCGCAAGCTACTTGATACTGACTACGCTCTTTCGATTACCGGGATTGCGGGACCTGATGGTGGCACCGATGAGAAACCTGTCGGGACGACCTATATAGGTTTATCATCTAAGCATGGAACTACGGCAACAAGATTTAATTTTGGAACTAATCGAAATGCGAATCGGATACGGGCATCATATTCGGCACTTGAAATGTTACGACACGATATATTGGATATAAAATGATACGATTATTTATAGCACTCACTATAGATCATGACATTATGCAGAAGTTCTCTGCGATAATTACAGATTTTAAAAGTCATGGTGGAAAAGTAAAATGGGTCGATGCCAAGAATATGCATATTACTTTAAAATTTCTTGGGAACACTGATCCAAATATGGTCGAGAGTATTAAGACAGAACTTAACAAGTCAGTTGCAAATTTTCAAGCTATTGAATCTGAATTTTCAAGTTTAGGTGGTTTTCCGAATTTACGAAAACCAAAAGTTATCTGGACAGATTTAGAAAAGAATAAAGATGTCGTTATCAAACTGGCTCAAGCAATTGAACATGCATGCGTAGCTGTTGGGTTTGAGAAAAACAGTAAACCATTTACACCGCATCTTACACTTGGAAGAGTAAAATCGTACGACGACTTAAGTGGGTTGACCGAGTACCTTGCGAGTTATCAGTTTGAAAATCTTCCGATAAATTTTAACAGTGTAAAACTTATTCAATCGACCTTGACTCAAGAAGGTCCTATCTATAGAACTTTAGATGAGATCAAACTCACCGAACGATTTTGCAATTAAGTGTATGTCAGTTCACAATTCGCAAGCGAATCAGGAACTGACAAAATATTCATTTTGTCAGCTGAAATAAACTTCAATTAAATCAATCAATACTTACGGGCAAGCAGGTGGTGGTGGACCGTTGGTGAAGATAAAATCGACTAACGAAACTAAATCGGAAATATCAACCTCACCATCAGCAGTCACATCGGATTCTATAGAACAATACGGTTCGGTTCCATTTGTAAACACAAAACCTACTAACATAACAAGATCTGAGATATCAACTCCTTCATCAGAGGACAAGTCAACATTGCCACGAATACCAACACAACAACTTGGTAGGATTTCATAACAATGCGGCCCCGACCATGTGGGGTTATCTTTACGACTTGTATTAAAATACCAGACCCAAAATAAATTATCTATTCTAACTGAATCAAGACAAAGAGTATCTCCAGCAAAATCTGATGTTACTGAAGTAGTTATTAAATTCGCTACTTCATCAAATCCTATTGGTAACCCAGGGTGTGAAAATAATCTGTCACCAAACATTGCTACTGAATCACTCCCTAAACCATCAACACTAAAGTAACGAAATTGAAAAAATTTAAACATATTTGAGAATCCAACTGGTAATGTATCTAAAGTCATAGGTTGAAATTGACCTGCTGGTAGTTCAATATTATTTTTTAGGTACATTCGAAAACCATTTGAGAAAGTAATCAATGTATCCGTATTATTCGTCCATCGTAAAGAAAAGACAATTGGAACGTCCGGTCTGATTTTGTCTCCCGAGACCCCTTCAACATTTACAACAGAAATACTTACTTGTCCAAAACTTTGTGTAGGCATTAAACAGATATTAAAAATAATTATTGTTAAAAGTAACTTACTCATTTGACGCATAACGCCCTCCAAAACTGAGACGGTTTATGAACTATTTATTTTTTATCAATTCAACAAATTTTTATCACTTGTTACTTAGGGTAAGGAAGTGGTGGTGGTCCGTTTGTAAAAATAAAACTAACCAATTCAACTAAATCAGAAATATCAACCTCGCCATCTACTGTAAGATCAGATTCTGTTGGACAATATGGTTCAAAGCCACCGGTAAAAATAAAATCAACAAGCATCACTAAATCAGAGATATCGACTTCTTCTCCTGACGACAAATCGACATTACCTCGGATACCGACACAACACTTTTCTACAATTTCAAAACAATGTGGTCCTGACCAAGGCAGATCTTCGAATCTGATATTTCCTTCAAGATGCCAGTGCCATGCATTTGCAGGTGCATAATAAGATGAGTCGATACAAAGAGAATCTCCAATGTGAGCTGATAATGGTGTTGTTTCTAAATTAAGAACGACATCATTAAACCCTATAGGTAACCCACCTCCGGCAAGCGAAGAAAAACCTGATGGCGATGACAAAAGAAAACTTTCAACACCTCTAATACCAACAGTGTCGGAAGCGAATCCATTTGTAGAATAATTTTGTGTTACAACTGGAAGTAGAGTAAAAAATGAGGTCCAATCTTGAGTATTAATAATATTGTGAGTCATTGGTGTAAAAGCACCATTTGCGAGTTCTCCATTATTTGAGAGATAAAATCTGAACGCAAGTGAGAAACCATGCACATCACCAGGGTAATCATTGTTAAAACGAATAAAAAATGAGGCTGGCACATCAACAGCAACAGCACCATCCCGTAACTGAGCTACACGGTCTAAAGAAACTCCGGACTGTGCATAAATTTTTGATTGTGATGTGACTAATACAATCGTAAAAAATACCGCAATTTTTAAAACAGATTTCATCTTACCCTCCAAAGGCAATGATGTTTTCATTTCTCTTATGGACTAAATATATCCAACATGGCTATTTACGTCAAGGATAATATCGACAATATCTATCCATGCTTTGTTTCCGTAATTTTTGCGTTTACTCTATTTAAGAAAAGCAGAGTTTGATTTGATTGAGGGTTATTTTTTTCACAAGAATCGTTGACGACTTGTTGCCCGTCAATCAAAAATTGTGTATACTAAGAGCCTAAATTAAGGATGAAAAGTGGCAAACCCTTTGGAAGTAAAAGCTGATTTAATACCATATAGTGAAGAATACGGTGAATATGTCCGTAAATGGATCGACTGTGAAGAGACTTTTCAGTTTGTCTGCCGTGGCAAAGATTTTCCGCCGCCTGAAAACATTATAAAAACCTGGCAACGCTCAACAGTGAAGTCATACCTTTTAATTGACTCAGGGAAGCCGGTCGCATACGGCGAACTATGGCGTCGCGAGGAAGAAATGGCTTTTGAACTCGGACATATTTTAGTCGAACCGTATAAACGGTCGCAAGGATATGGAAGTAAATTAGTTGAATTGCTTTATCAAAGAGCTGCCTCTCGTCCGGGTATTGCCAAAGTTGTCATAAAACTTTTTCATGAAGACCCAATCGCACTTGCCTGCTTCATGAAAAATAAATTTGAAATAGCAAGCACGACATCATATACATCAGGTTTACGAATGATAAGATTTGTTAAATAAATAAACAGGAGTTTTCAGAATGATTAAAAAAGTAGGTATTGTAGGGTTTGGACAAATGGGTTCAGGCATTGGACAAGTTGCCGCTGGTAACGGGTATGAAATCGTTGCAGTGGAAGTGTCCGATGATGCCTTTCGCACCGGTCTCAAATATATCACCAAATCTTTAGACAGAGCAATTGAAAAAGGTAAAGCTGATGCTGCCTATAAAGAAAAAGTTTTAAGCAATATCACAGGTACGACTGATTTACATTCGCTTGCTGATTGTGATTTAATCTGCGAAGCTGTTATTGAAAATATGGTTGTAAAAAAACAACTGTATACAAACATTGACAAAATTTGTAAACCTGAAGCGATCTTCGCATCGAATACATCGTCACTTTCTATCGGCGACATGGCTGCCGTTACTGAAAGAGCATCCCAGTTTATCGGACTGCATTTTTTCAACCCGGTTCCAATTATGAAACTTTGTGAAGTTGTCAAAACTCTCGACACATCGGAACAAACATTTGATGCTGCTTTCCAATTTGCTGAATCATTAGGCAAAGCATGTGTGACTGCCAAAGATTCTCCCGGCTTCATTGTCAACGTACTTTTAGTACCGTACTTGTTAGATGCTGTCAGAATGTACGAACGAGGACTTGCCAGCAAAGAAGATATCGACAATGGTATGATGCTCGGATGTGGTCATCCGATGGGACCTCTTACGCTCACTGATTTTATCGGGTTAGATACAATTTTATATATTGCTGATATTATGTTTGACGAATTCAAAGATTCCCATTACGCTGCCTCGCCATTGTTACGTCGTATGGTAAACGCCGGGTATCTAGGTAAAAAAACCGGTAAAGGTTTTTACGATTACACAAAAAAATAAACATATAAATGAGTATACTTCGACTCCGCTCCAACCTGCAGGTTGCTCAGTATGACTCATTGACATAAGGATAGAGTTTATGAATAGTTATAATAATTTAGTCGTTGAAGTAAAAGATGAAGTCGTGGTTGTACAAATCAATCGTGAACGTGCTTTGAATGCTTTAAACAAAGAGACGATCGAAGAACTTCAAAAGTTTTTCAGTTACTATTGGTCAGATGAAAAAATCAAATGCGTCATCGTTACCGGTGGCGGAGCAAAAGCGTTTGTGGCTGGTGCCGACATTACCGAACTTGCCGACTTAGATGTCCGTGGTGGCAATGAAACTTCGGCTCGTGGATTGTATCTGATGAAAACGATTCAAAATTTTCCAAAACCTGTTATCGCTGCTGTTAATGGTTTTGCCTTAGGTGGCGGATGTGAACTTGCTTTGGCATGTGATATTCGTTTAGCATCTGAAAAAGCAAAGTTCGGACAACCGGAAGTAAATCTTGGAATTATCCCTGGCTATGGTGGCACGCAACGTCTGCCTCGTATTGTTGGTCGTGGAAAAGCGATGCAGTTGATTCTGACAGGTGATATTATTGACTCAGCCGAAGCGTATCGTATTGGGCTTGTTGATGAAGTTTATCCACATGATGAACTGATGGACAACGCTTTGAAAATGGCGAACAAGATTGCATCCAAAGGTCCTATCGCAATCGAACTTGCTAAAGAATCTATCAACCGTGGTCTTGATGGAACTCTGACTGCCGGCTGTGATTTGGAAAAAGCAAACTTTGCCCAGACTTGTGGTACCGGTGATAAGAATGAAGGTATGGAAGCGTTCCTAGAAAAACGCCCAGCCAAATTCACAGGTCATTGATTTAGAAATTTCATAAGGAACCGGCATGCCTGTTCCTAAATATATTTGTAAGCAGGTCTCGCTTTTGAGACCTGCTTTTTTGTCGTGTGTGGTGCTAATAGTATAGAAACTTATCTTGTTTTATTTTGACAACTAATACTTTGCATACTATTCTATCGCTGTTTAGAAGACACAACGATAGATGATGGAGGTACCAATGTCTCAAAATATAACTTCAATAAGAATTATGATATCAATACTCATGATAATTTGTATTATCGCCACACCAATAATACATGCACAAGACCATCCAGATGATATTTATTGGGATAGAGGCTTTTCGCGTCAATCGGGAACTTCGGCTGGTGAAATAGTATATGATATGATTATTTATAAGAATCTACCTATTTCATGCGGTCGATTATCTATGCATCCTGGATATCTTGAAATTTATAATATCCTAGCTTGGGATAGCGTTGAGTATTTTCCACTTGACACTGGAGTTTCATTGTATGGAAGATCAATGGTAGAATTTAATAACAAACTCATTGTTGGTGGTCACGAGTATAATGGGATTTCTATTGCTGAATGGGATGGTTCATCTTGGTCAACTCTTGATACCGGACTAACAGGTAATATAGAAGCTATGGTTGTTATGAATGATTCTTTATTTGTAGCAGGATGGCTTCAGACTGCAAGCAATTCGTATGCTTGGTCAATTGCTGTTTGGGATGGTTCATCTTGGGGTAAATTAGATGGTACTTTTAACGGAATAATTAATTCACTAGCTGTATATAATGATCAATTGATTGTCGGTGGAAACTTTACACATATAGATTTACAAAGTATAAATATCGTAGCAAGACGTGATAGTAATGGATGGGATAATTTTTATTATTCTCTCGGTACAAGTGTTACTGATATTATTGTATGGGATACAATGCTTGTCATAGCAGGCGATTTAAAAGATAACAACAAAATTTGTTTAATAAATAGTCTAGATAGTTTAACTTTTTTACCTCAATCTGACTCTATAAATACAGTCAATGATTTAGAAATTTATAATAATCAAATTACTGTATCTACAACCTATTATGATTCTTTATTAACTGATGCTACAATCTTAACATGGAACGGAACTGGTTGGGAATCAATAGGTGAAAATTTACTAGGTACTGATTTATCTATCGCAAAATGGGGCGATTCACTATTTGTATTTGGTAATGCAAAATTAAAAGGACAACTCTATCAGCACCGAAGTGCAATGTGGAATACAAACGAGTGGATTATTAATTATGATGATGGGTTATTGGATTATACCTATGAATCTGCAATATTTCAGGACCAAATTGTAGTTGGAGGCGGTTTTGATTATGTAGGTAATGAAACCTCGGATCAAATAGCATTATATGATGGTGACAATTGGACTGCCTTAGGAATTTCTGATGCTGTAAATGTTGCGGGATTATACAGCCATAACGATACACTATATGCAGGAGGTTATTTTTCTGAAATTGGTGGAATTAATGCCAACTCAGCTGTAATGTATGATGGGACAACGTGGACCGATATAGGCTTTGAGTCAATGTGTAACCCTCATGATTTTATCCACTACAATAATAAGCTTATTGTTGGAGGAAGTTACTTAACTATTGGCTCGGACACCGTAACACTCGCCTACCGTGAAAACAATAACTGGGTTCCATTTGATGATCAGCCAAACGGAGTTGTGGGTCATTTTATTATATATAGGAATAACCTAATTGTTGCTGGTCAGTTTGATTCTATTGGTACTATGCCAGCTAAAAATATTGCAATGTGGGATGGTTCTACCTGGACAGCACTAGCTACTTCTACTGATCACCAATATACATATATGGGTGACATGATAGTTAAAAATGATACACTAATTGTTACTGGTTATTTTAATGAAATTGATGGAGTAAATGCTGAGACAATTGCTTTTTGGGATGGGAGTAATTGGTCATCAATAGGTACTGGAGACATATTTAGTAAGTCACAGTATTCTATCATTTCTGTGAAAGTATATAATAATCAATTGGTTCTTGGTGGACAATTTGATTCTATTGGCGGAGTAGCTGCTAATAATATTGCTATTTGGGATGGTGCTACTTTTTCTCCTCTTGGTTCTGGGATAACTTCCTATCCTGGATGGGATTCTTTTTCGCCATATGTTAGTAAATTACAAGTATTTCAAGGTAATCTATATGTTTTTGGACAATTCTTTATGGCAGGTGGTATAGAATCAAATAATATCGCTCGATGGACTAAAGATAATGTCGCAACTGATATTACTGATGATGAGATACGTCCTTCACTTCCTAATGAGTATGTACTCAATCAAAATTATCCGAATCCATTTAACCCAACAACTGAGATTTCGTTTACATTACCAAAAAACAGTAATGTTACCCTTGAAGTTTTTAATATTTTAGGACAAAAAGTCAGTACATTAGTTAATGGCTATAAATCCGTCGGCACTTATTTTATAAAATGGGATGCCTCTGACTTTGCAAGTGGAATCTATTTATATAAGCTTTCAACAGATGAATTTTCCGATGTAAAGAAAATGACCTTGATGAAATAAAAATCTTCTCTTTATCCCCACAAAGCTGTGTTCCTCCAAAGAAGGCAGCTTTTTTATTTTTCTTGGAATTATCAGATTTTTCCATACTATACCGTATGAGCGAAAACAAACAAAACGATTATGTCCCAATGATTGCCAAAACAATCTATGGGCTTGAAGAAATACTGGTAAAAGAATTACAAGAATTGGGTGCATCTGATATCGAGGCACAAAATCGGGTTGTAACTTTTTCCGGTAATAAGAAATTTTTATACAAAGCAAATGTGCATCTCAGAACTGCCGGGCGGATTTTAGTACCCCTTTCTCAATTTACGATTTCATCCAAAGATGACTATTATGATGAAATTAAAAAAATAAACTGGATGAGCCTGTTCGGGCTTGATGAAACATTTGCAATTGATGCTTTGGTGAATCACTCAAGAGCATTTGATAATTCGATGTACGCCGGGCAACTTGCCAAAGATGCAATCGTTGACCAGTTTCGTGAAGAGACAGGCGCGAGACCATCGGTAGATACAAACGATCCTGATATACAAATCAATATTCATGTGAATAAAAATATTATAACTGTTTCACTTGATTCATCGGGGGTTCCCCTGCACAAACGTGGCTATCGGGTAGAACTTTCAAAAGCACCGATGAACGAGAACCTCGCCGCCGGTCTTCTGCTGATTGCGGGTTACGACGGTGAGCAAGCATTGATTGACCCTATGTGTGGGTCGGGTACGATTCCGATTGAGGCGGCAATGATTGCCTTGAACATGGCACCATCGTTGTATCGGAAACATTTTGCTTTTATGAATTGGAATAATTTTGATGAAGAGTTGTTTGATGAAGTCATCGCAGAAGCTAAAGCTGAAGTGAAAGATGAGCTCAAATTTCCGATTGTTGGATCTGATAAAGATAAGTATGTCATTGATAAAGCAAAAAATAATGCTTCAAGAGTACGGTTACACAATAAGATTATTTTTGAGAAGATGCGATTTGAAAATCAGTTCCCACCGGAAGAAGATGGTATGTTGATTACGAATCCTCCCTATGGTGAACGTCTGGATATCCCCGCTATTGACTCACTCTACTCGATGATTGGCGATACGTTGAAGCAGAATTTTGATGGCTACGATGCATTTATATTTAGCGGAAATCTTGAGGCGGTTAAATTTGTCGGCTTGAAACCATCGATGAAACGTAAGATGTTTAACGGTCCGATAGAATGTCGTTTCCTGCGGTATGAAATGTATAAAGGCAGTAAGAAAGTTTCGACTCCACCTGACTCGACAGAAGAATAGATTAAGAGCAGTCAGGAAATTTTGGCCCTTCGACAAGCTCACGGTGACTTGGTGGTAGCTTGTTGGAATAGAATAATCGATAAATTTATTAATAAAAAAAAGCGGAACCATAAGGTTCCGCTTTTTTAAAAACGTAATTTGTATTTAAACAAGTGTTACGTCAACAGCTTGTAAACCGCGGTCACTATTAGTAACTGCAAATTCAACTTTTTGACCTTCGTCTAAAGATTTGAAACCTTCTTTAGAGATGGAAGAAAAATGAACAAAAATGTCACTGTTATCTTCTCTTGTGACAAATCCATACCCTTTTTCTGAGTTGAACCATTTTACTACACCTTGTTCGCGTTCTGACATGTTAAATCTCCTCTAAATAATTCCATGACAGAGCGCAAAAACAGACAAATCTATTTTTGTACTTATTTAATACAATTCTGTCGGGGTGATTATTTGTTGATTGTGTTAAAGTTATTATGTTGTTTTTAAATCTCAAAAAATTTGTACTCTAAATTAAAAATTATTGTTTCGTGTAGATAAAAGTAATACATTCTGATTAATAGGCAAGCTATTAATTTAAAAAACTCCCGAATTAATCGGGAGGTTTTTGCTGATATAATCTCTTCAAAAATAGCCTAAAACTAGCTATAATAGCCCGTATTACATGATTAATGAGAGTATTTGTAAATTATCGAGGATAAACGGCTGAATTATAGTTTTGAGTGAATTACCATTTTTCTCAATAATTCCATCATATTCTGGGGCAGCGAGCAATTTTCGACCTCGAACTTGGAGATCATTTACGAGTTTTTCATCTAGTAAATTGACCGGAGAAAGCTCTTTTTCAAAGTAGCCGACAACACCTTTGTCAGTACCGACATAGACTGTCCAATCTGAGGCATCGATAGTTCGAACGTTGTTTGACGGGAGCCCATCATCGGTTGTAAGGGTTGTCCATTTGCCACCATCGTACACATACATGCCATTATCGCATCCTAAATAGAGATGGTCATGCTTGAAGTCGATAGCATTGACAAAATCAAACAATGATGTGTCTCTTCTTAAGAAACGTTTTTGAAAATTTTCACCGTCCCAGCGATACAGTCCCTCACCCATTGAGCCAATCCACAAACCGGAGTTATCTTCTGTGATCGCTGAAACCGTGATATTATCCATTAGTTTATCTTTACCAAAAATTCCTCTACGGTACAACCCGTCGGAGGTTCCTACCATAAGCTGGTAGCCGTAATTGTATAGGGTAGTGATAGTTCCGTCGTATTCGTTGTCGACAAATTCTAACGTTGTGTCGTTTAATTTGTAAAGCTCATCTCCCCCGGCGTAGATAGCACCATCGAAAAATACTACTGCGTTGAGTTCTCCCTCGACAGCATATTTCTTTTCTGTTTTACTTTTATAGTCATAGACATAGAGAGCGTTTTCACCAACGGCGTACAGTTTTTGATTGTGCAGCATTACTTCACTGAAGCTTTGAATGTTTTCTGCTGATAGTGGCTCAACAGCGAGTTCATCAGAATCGGCTGCTTCTGTTGTAATTTCACCAACAACAGCGTTAGCGATTTCTTCTGAAATTGTTTCTTTGACTGAGTCGAGAACTTCGGCGATAACATGGTTGCTATCGTCTTTTGTTTCGTCGTTTGAACATCCGACAACACCAAAGGCAAATATGAGAATGGTGAGCGATGCGATTAAAAGTGTGTTTTGTTTTTTCATGAGATACTCCTTAATGATTTGAGGTTTTTTTAAGTTCTGACCTTTGTTATATCAAAGGAGATGCCAAACGCTGTTATGCGTTGTCTGGTAAAGGGTTGCAATTTCAGGGTAGGTCTAATAAAGCAAATAGTGTGTCCGTTTAGACACAAGCCGAGATAGTATTTCTCTACTATTCTATTGTATATGAACAAGTTATGACGTTTTTAAGCAAATCATCAGAAGTGTGTCATTTTATCCTTTTATTTGAATCTGATTTAAAGTACGTTTGTATAAAGAGTAGAAATTATATGGAAAGAAATGTATGAGCTATACATCTAAATTGAGAATGCTATTGATTGTCATCGCTGTACTTCCTCCGATTATTATTCTCTCGATTCTGAAATTTTCAACTGAGAGTTCGATTGAGATTGAGCAGCGAGAAAAAGTAGAGCAATCAGTTGAGAAAGCGGAAGCGTTTATTTTGTCCGAACAAGGACGGGTTCGATATAACGTTCAGGAGCTTTCAAAAGATTCTGTCTTCCTCAAAATTCTGAGATCAAAAAAGAAGAACTTAGAAAAACGTTCTGAAATTTTTGACAAGTATCGCTTTCGTTTTTTACATATAACTGATAGCGACGGAAATTCGCTTTATTCGTTTGGAAAATTAGTAGAGAGTAAAAACCGGATTGTTGATATTAAAAATTTACAGAACAGAAATCTGCTTACCAAAGAAACCGACCTGCAGGGTGACCACGCCGCTCTTACATATGTCGTTCCGATAGATTCAACATTCTATTTGTATGCCGGGCAGTATGTCGATTATTCGCTAGTCTACTTAATCGAAAACATATCGGATGCATCGGTAACGATTCAATTTGATTCTTTAGAAAATTTAAAGCAAGAAGAGCTAATTGATGATAGCTTTGAAACAGTATTACTCTCTTCACAAAGAGACAACATCACTATTCGTCTGCATTTTTCAACAGATGACAGCGGACAATTTTTCACGACTGTTTCTGAAATCATAACTATCGTAACTATATGTATGATGGTTCTGGCGATTTTAGTCGGGTTATACTTAACGGGTAAAACTAAAAAGGAAATTGAGAATCTGCAGTTTGCATTCGCCGATGTAGCAGGTGGGAATTTTGACACGACCGTTATGGCATATGAAAAAAATGAATTCTCCGAGCTTGCTGATTCGTTTTCTGAGATGGTATTAAAATTAAAAATAACACAAACAAAGCTAAGCACTGTTGAAAAAATTGCGGCATGGGAAACTGTTGGTCGGAAACTAGCTCATGAAATAAAAAACCCACTCTCGCCTATTTCGATTGCTGCCGATGACCTGCGTTCATCGTATTATGAAAAACTTCCAAACTTTGACAAGACCCTCGACGAGACAACATCGACAATAAAAAAAGAAGTTAAACGAATGACGTTGCTCTTGGATGAGTTTGTATCGTTTGCTCGCATGAAACAATCGGAGCTACAGAAAACAAATTTTGATACTTTCATGCAAGAGTTACAAGAGCTATACGCCAACGATATTAGAAATCAGAAATTGCAAATTAAGTCTGATATAAAAAACATAATTGTGCAACTTGATAACGATACATTTAGACAACTTTTTATAAACCTGATAAAAAATGGGTTTGAATCAAAAGAGAATGCAATTGTATCTGTTTCTATCAGAGAGATAGGGAATAGATTGCAGATACTTATTTCTGATAATGGTACAGGGTTCTCCGAAGCAAAACTAAAAAATTCATTTATGCCGTTTGAAACAACCAAAGAAAATGGCAGTGGGTTAGGCTTAATAATTTGTCATCGAATTATATTAGACCATAATGGAACGATGATTTTACAAAACAGAAAAGATGGAGGCGGTGAAGTTGTCATAACTTTACCGACAGTATAAATGGCACGAGTATTAATAATTGATGATGAAGAGCAGATCCGCTCATCGCTAAAGTCAGCCTTGGAACGTCGTTCGCACGAATGTGTAACGGTTGAAAATATAACACAGGGGAAAAAATTTGCTAACGCCGGTTTTGATTTGATATTTCTCGATGTTATGCTCCCTGACGGCAACGGTATAAATCTTCTTACCGAGTTACTCCAAGAGAACCCAAACCAGATGATAGTTATGATTTCCGGGCATGCCGATATTACCACAGCTATTAATTCAATAAAAATAGGTGCTTATGATTTTATAGAAAAACCGTTATCGCTTGACCGAGTTTTGATTACAATTGAAAATGCTTTGCAAAAAGAGAACCTCATCACAGAGAACAAACGACTAAAGACAATCGTCTATGGTTCTTTTATAGGTGAGTCACAAAACATACAAAAGCTTAAACAAGATATTGCCAAAGCAGCACCTCGAACGACACGTTTTTTAATCGCCGGTGAAAATGGAACCGGGAAAGAACTTGTCGCCCATATGATACACTCACATAGCCAGTATGCCGATGGTACTTTTGTAGCGGTCAACTGCGCAGCTCTTCCATCGGAGTTGGTCGAGTCGGAACTGTTTGGTCATACTGTTGGTGCTTTTACGGGAGCATCAAAAGCTCGCAAAGGTAAATTTTTAGAGGCTGATAAAGGAACGATTTTCTTAGATGAAATCAGCGAGATGCCCCTTGAGGCTCAGGCGAAAATTTTGCGAGTAATAGAAACGAAAACTATTATTTCGGTTGGGTCTGATAAAGAGCAGATGATTACTTGTAATATAATGGCAGCATCGAATAAAGACCTTCTCAAGTTAGTAGCTGAGAATAAATTTCGCGAGGATTTGTTGTACCGTCTGAATGTTGTCAAGTTTGAGATACCTCCGCTTCGGGAACGCAAGAGCGATATAATTTTACTGGCTAATTATTTTTTACAGTACTTTGCTCACGAGACAAAGTCGGCAGTTAAAAAACTTTCCGCCGAGGCAAAACTTTATCTGGAAGCATTTGATTACCCCGGAAATATTCGAGAGTTAAAAAATCTGATTGAACGGATAAATATATATTGTGATAATGAAAATATAAGTAGAGATGACATCGCCGAGATTCTGCCGTATGTTCCGAAAGTGCAGACGACCAATTTAAAAGATGCCGTACTTACATTTGAGAGACAGCAGATAGAAGCATCTATTAGTCGTCATGATGGAAATATTTCAAAAGCTGCCAAAGAGCTTGGGTTGGAACGGTCACACTTATATAAAAAAATGAAAAAACTTGGGATAGAATAAGAGCAAACTATTTTAGGAAGAGATAACTGATGACAGATTATAAAAAATTACATCATGAAACAATCGTTGCCGACTTACACTGCGATTCGATACATCAGATAAAACGTGGCTATGATTTTTTTAAACGGAATGAGAATTATCATATTGATGTCCCTCGTATGAGAGACGGCGGAGTGAACCTTCAGATTTTTGCACTCTTTTTAGATTCAGCAATCCCCGAAGATGAACGCTTCATATATACCGACAGTCTACTGGCTACTTTAAAAAGTAGTTTTCATGACAGAGATGAAATCAAATTATGCTGTTCTTATGCTGAAATTCAGAAAGCTTTTGATGATAATAAAATTGCTGTTTTAGCGGCAATTGAAAATGGTATGGCGATTGAAAGTTCTCTTGACAACTTAGAACATTTTGCAACAAACGATATTATGTATATGACTCTGACCCATGCCAAGTCCCATGATTGGTGTTCAAGCTCAAGCGATGAGATGGCGGAGCGGTTTGGGTTGACAAATTTTGGTATTGATGTTATCAAAAAGATGAACGAGCTGCACATGATTATCGACGTCTCACATATTTCTGTCAAAGCATTCAACGATGTCATGCAGCATACATCGCAGCCGATTATTGCATCGCATTCCAACGCCCATGCACTCTGTTCGCATGATCGGAATCTTAATGACGAACAGCTTAAGAAATTAGCCGACAATGGCGGAGTTGTCGGGATGAATTTTTGTCCGATATTTTTATCAAACCAATATTGCGATGCGGCTATGCAATTTTTGAAAGAAAATGCTGACGAATATAAAAAAGCTAATCTTCCCTATTCATCGGAGACAAACGAAGAGAACTATCAGATAACTCTGCAGAAATTTAAACCATTTTATGACCGATGGAAAAAAGTGGTCGAACCTTATGCGGTGACTATTGAAACGATCTGTGATCATATCGACTATATTAAAAATCTTATCGGGGCAGATCATATTGCCCTTGGTTCTGATTTCGACGGAATACTTGAGACACCAGTTGGGCTTGAAGATATTTCAAAAATGCCACTAGTCACCAAAGAACTTCAGAGACGAAATTATTTAGAATCTGATATTCAGAAGATACTCGGCGGAAACTTTCTTCGGCTTTTTAAACAGATTTCAAGTTAGTGTTGACTTAGGTCAACAAGATAGGCAAAATTAACCTATTATCGCAAAAAAATTCACTTTGAAATGAACAAAATTATCGTATACATGTTACAAGTTAGATAGCAGGAATTGATTTTTTTCAATCCTGAAATAAGAGATATGAGCGTTTTAAAAATATAAGGACAGACTTTAATGTCAAACAAGTCATTCTTTGATAAACCAGTCAAACCCGGTCTTTCGGGTATCAAAAACATTATCGCCGTTGCTTCAGGCAAAGGCGGTGTAGGAAAATCAACAGTCTCTGCTAACCTCGCAGTTGCACTTGCCAAGGCAGGTCATAAAGTCGGACTGATGGATGCTGATATTTACGGCCCATCGCAACCCGGTATGCTCGGAGCAAAAAAGGGACAGCCGGAAGTTGTCAATGATATGCTCAAACCAATGAGTAATCATGGCGTTGATTTTATTTCGATGGGACTTTTAGTCGGCGAAGATACACCTGTCATTTGGCGGGCTCCGATGGCTATGAAAATGATTCAACAATTTATCAACTCTGTTATGTGGGGCGAACTTGATTACCTTCTGATTGATCTGCCTCCCGGAACCGGCGATGTACAGTTGACACTTGCCCAGCAGGCATCATTAACCGGTGCGGTTATTGTGACAACACCTCAGCAAGTTGCTTTGGGGATTGCCAAAAAAGGTTTGAAGATGTTTGAACAAGTCAAGGTTCCTATTGTTGGGATTATTGAAAATATGAGCGGCTTTACCTGTAACCATTGTGGTGAGCTTACCGAAGTATTCAAAGGTGGTGGTGGAAAAGCAATGTCTGAAAGTATGGACATTCCGTTTCTCGGTTCTCTCCCGCTTGACCCTGAAATTATGATGGCCGGTGACAACGGCACTCCTGTTTTGGTCAACAGCACTGATACTCCTGCTGCCAAAGCATTGCTTGCATTGTCTGACAATTTCAAAAAATCTATAGATGAAAACCTAGCTAATATTTTAGCAGTCGAACCTACTACTATTGATACTGCCAAAGATGGCAAGCTTGCAATCGTATGGCCGGACAAACATGAGGCTATGTATACACCATACAACTTACGTTTACAATGCCCTTGTGCTGCCTGTGTTGATGAAGATACCGGTAAGAAAATTTTGGATGAACGGACAGTTCCTCTTGATATTAAAGTTACTACATTAAATAAAGTTGGTCGATATGGTTTGTCTATCGGATTTTCCGATGGTCATAATACTGGAATTTATATATATGAAAATTTACGGACACTTTGTGAATGTGCAACATGTGTTGGTGAGAAAAAAGAAGATTCGTTCTCTCTATAGAACAAAAGGATTTAAAAATGAATGAAGAAAAAAAAATCAATATAACCGGTGAGCCTACTTTGGATCCGCAGGTTTGTAAATTTATTGTCGACCATCCTCTTTTTGTCGACAAAAGCTGTAACTGTCGCACCAAAGATATGGCGAAAGGCTCTCCTCTCTTGGAAGCTCTTTTTGCGATAGATGGAATCGGTCAAGTGTTAGTCTCAGACAATACGCTAACGATTGCGAAAAATTCTACAGCTCCATGGCCAGAATTAGGCAAGCAAATCGGAATCGCAATTCGGGATACTATCAATTCCGGCGTGACACTTATTTCCGACAGAGCCGAAACGATGAAACCGTCGGAAAAAGATATTCGGGTTAAAATTGAAAAACTTTTTAAAGACGAAATCAATCCGCAGATAGCATCACATGGTGGTTTTGTAGAACTTGCATATGTTGAAGATACGAAAGTGTTTGTCCGTTTAGGTGGTGGTTGCCAAGGTTGTTCATCGGCAAACGTTACTTTGAAACAAGGTATCGCAAAATCAATTCAACAGTTGATTCCAGAAATTACTGAAGTGCTCGATGCGACCGATCATGCTTCGGGGTTGAATCCGTACTATCAATAGTCAGTAATAAACCAGATTTTCAAAGCGTGTACTTAAGCTAGTACACGCTTTTTTTATATCATTGACAAAACTATGTATTTTATACATATTTATTATATAAATGGGAAGGTATATATGAAAAAAATATTATTTGTTTTACTAATTTGTTCTCTCACCGCTTTTGCTTTACCGCCTGATTCAAAACAATCTCAACAGCATTCAAACATGTCATTGTCAGTTGATAATGAAACTTTTATCAATGCCAATAAGATACTAATGTTTGTCACCAATCATGGAAATTTTGGACGTGATTTAGGCAGTGTAATTGGATATGATTACGGGACTTTTTATCCATTTGGGAATATGTACGATTTAGAAAATCGTCTTAATGTCAGCTCTCCACTCTATGCTGCCGGGATATGGCTGGGTGGTAAGATAAATGATTCTATTCATGTTTCTATCTCTGAATATTCTTCTGAGTATGTACCCGGTCCAATGCTCAATGGTACTTTTCAAACAGATAGACCTGAGTTTAAAGTTTATAAATTATATTTTGATTCTTTAGCTGATAACCCAAACGAAGATTACACAAATTGGCCAGTTGACCAAGGTGCTCCAGTTGATTCTCTTGGCAACCCCCTGTTGAAAGGTCATCAGATGCTTTGGTCTGTCTTTAATGATGCCGACACTGCTCAACATACCAATTTAAATTCTAATCCACTTGGAATTGAGATTCATCAGACGACATATGCACAATATGAAATTGGTGTTGATACTGTAATTTATACAGATTTTCTGACAATTTTATCAGAAGGTACAGTACAAGGAGAGGTTGTTGATACCAGTCAAATTACCGGTGATGAGTATATGGTGATCCTCAACTATAATGATACTACTCCCGATTATTGGACACTTATAAATACAACTTCGGGCGACACTTTGTTTGATAACCAAACTTCGGACACATCAGATATTATTGAAGGATTTCAGCTTACTTTTAGTTTTGGTCGAGATAGAACTCTCTTTTTTGAAGCAATTGCAAATGGTGCCGGAGTATTAGACCCACCTGAATCGGGGGCATTTGCTTTTCAAGGTTTTCCAACTCCCAATGATGAAAACCCATCATGGGAACAACAAGTCGGTCAAGGGGCATGGGGAATCCATACAGGTGATAATGGCGGTACTAGTGGTGGTGGTAATCGAGGGTCATACCTAACATTTTATGACAGAACTTTTAGAGTAGACCCAGATAGATTGGCTCGATTTGAAGGATATGATTGGGAAATACGGTTCACCGGTTCAAACGATAACCCGGGTGTTGGTGGTGGGTATGCTGTAAATGCATTTACCGACAATCTTGCGTACTGGGTACCATTTGAACTTTGGAGAATAAACCGAGACAACCCGGCAGAAGAGTTACGATTGATTCCCTGGATTTTTGGTGATGGTGATTCAACTTTTAATTTGTCGTCTTACGGTTCTTTTATACATGATAATTGCGGTCCAAACGGATGTGAACATTCTGCCTCTGGTGCTGACAATGACCCATACACCGATTGGTTCTATTGGCAAATTCCTGCTGATAATTTTGGCAATATTGTGACGAATTTTGGTGATTCAGCATATATGG
>JAJRSF010000013.1 GCA_024278935.1 Candidatus Zixiibacteriota bacterium | reverse complement strand
TTCTTATATTTCCAAGATAGCATTTAACTTTAACGTCTAATTTGTCGTTTAAACAGCTGATACTACATTTTTTAATTGTAGCAACTAATTTTTCTTTTTCAATAAAACTGCGATATTTTGAATTTCAGGGCTCATATATCCCATAAATTCCGTGCCACCTAACTAATATTAATAATATTTGGGAGAAAATGTGTATTTCATGCAAGTATTGGTACATATACTTATATATGTACTACCTAACAACACACATGGTATATTTGGTTAAGAAGAAGATAAAGGGTAAAAACTATCTTTACCTAACCAAGAGTGCACGAGTCAAAGGAAAATCAAAGGTTGTATGGCAATTATATTTGGGTCCAGAAGCAAAAATCGAAAACTTAAAAGATAAATTAAGTCAAGAAATCAAAAAAGTAGAATACAAGTCCTATGTTTTTGGACTTCCAAGTATTCTGATGAAGTATGCCCGTAGATTGAAACTGGTTGAAATCATAAATTCGGAGGTCAATAAAAGGGAACAGGGAAGATCAGTAGGTGAGTACCTACTGATCGCCTGTCTAAACCGGTGTATTCAGCCCGTAAGTAAGTCAAATATACGTAACTGGATGGATCAGACATATTTAAAAATTCACTTCACTAAATTTGATACATATCTGGATTCAAATGCCTATACAAACCATTTCAAGTATTTCACCATGGAAAACATTGCAAGAATGGAAAAAAATATCCTACAACAGCTGATTAAGGAGTTCCAGATTGACTTGAAGGATATTTTCTATGATCCAACTAATTATTACACCTATATCAACCCAAAAACTCAACTTCTTCCCAGACATGGAAAGTCGAAAGAGGGAAGAAATATACTGAATATTGTTGGGCTTTCTATCTTTTGCAGTAGTGATGGTGGAGTTCCGATACTTCACCAAACTTATCCTGGAAATATTATGGACGCAACTTTATTCAAGACAGAGTTCCCTCGCTTTGTTGATATTCTCAAGACCTTGGATGTTGATAGTTCAAGGATCACCCTGATTTTTGATAAAGGTAATCTGTCAGATGAGGTTTTCCAGGAGATACAGCAATCAGGAGTTCATTTCATCTGCTCAATAAGACCGTCTACCCAAAAAGAACTTCACCACCTGCGTGGTGAGGACTTTGAGATATTTACTCTGAAAAATGGGAAAAAGGTAGGTATCAAAGAATTTAGAAGAGAGATCTATGGTGGCAGATACAGTCTCTTTGTTACTTTTAATCCAAACACCAATCAGTGGAATGGAAGCAACAAAATGAAGAAGATACTGAAAAAAATTGAAGAAGTTGAGGAATATTTTGCTGAGCGATTGAATGCAAGGAAATGGCGGAATAAGACAAATGTGTTGCAAAAAATAGACAGGATAATTAACATCAAGGACTATCTGAATTACATTTATTTTTCAGTGGAAGGTAATTATGGAGAGCTCAAATTATCCATATCACTTAATGAAGAGGCAATGAACGAACATCTTAAAACTCTGGGCAAAAGTTATTTTCTGACCAATATCGATGATAAAAAGCCAGATGAGATCATCTGGCTTTATCGACAACAATATACTGTTGAGAACGCTTTCAAAATCATCAAGAATGCAAATATTCTCTCCATTAGACCGGTTTATCATCATTTAGATAGTTCAATACGTGGACATTCTTTTTCTGTGATTATCGGTTTGATGTTATTGTCTTTAATTCACAGGGATGTAGTTAAACAGTTTCCTGACATTAGTTTCCAAAAAATGCTTAGAATGTTATCCGAAATAAGAGTAACGGAAATAAAAATTGGTAATGTAACAAAGTATCAATTGGAAAGAATGACACCCGAAATC
>JAJRSF010000012.1 GCA_024278935.1 Candidatus Zixiibacteriota bacterium | reverse complement strand
TTGAAGCGGTCACAAAAGCAATCGAAGTTGTAGCAATCGAAGGCAACTATGATGTTATCTTTACAGTTGCTGGTTCTGGTTTAGGTTACATTAAAGAATCGTATGACATAACTCAACAGGTAGTTGATTATCTTGCCAACGAAGAACAATAAAAATTCATTTTCTCTCAAAGATTTAGCCGATAAAATCGGCGGAACAGTTGATGGAGACGGCAGCCTGGTTATTAACTCGGCTGCCCCTATCGATATTGCTTCAAGTGGTGATATAACTTTTATCGCCAATGAAAAATACCTCAAACATCTCGCATCAACGAACGCATCGGCTGTCATTCTAGACGATAAAATAGAAGCATCCAACCTTTCAATTATCAGACATAAAAACCCATACCTCGCTTTTGCGTTGGTCTTGGATATTCTCTACCCCGAACTTCCCGATGTTGCCACTGGAATCGCTCCATCAGCAATACTTGAAGATGCTACAGCTATCGACAGTTCAGCTCGCGTTGGTGCTTTATGTCATATCCGTTCAGGGGCGAAAATCGGCAAAGAAACTCGCTTGGTTTCCTCTGTTTTCATTGGGAAAAATGTTGAAATCGGCGACAACTGTATCCTCTACCCCGGTGTACGAATTATGGACGGTTGCACGCTCGGTAACAACGTTTCTATCCATTCCTCAACTGTGATCGGCTCCGATGGTTTCGGCTACGCCGAGTCAGACACAGGACTCAAAAAAATCAAACAGATCGGCAATGTCATTATTGAAGATCATGTTGAAATCGGTGCCAACTGTACTATCGACCGTGGAGCTTTAGGACCAACTCAAATCGGCATAGGCACAAAGATTGACAACTTGGTGCAGATCGCTCACAACGTCCAAATCGGACGCCACTCAATAATAGTCGCACAAGTCGGAATCTCCGGCTCAACTAAAATCGGCAATGGTGTTATCTTAGCAGGTCAAGTTGGTGTTGCTGGACATATTGAAATCGGCGATGGCGTCATGGCCGGTGGACAGGCAGGAGTTACTAAATCTGTCAAAGCCGGAACAAAAGTTTTCGGAACCCCGGCAAGAGAACTGATGAAATCTAAACGAATCGAAGCTATCCTCAGTCGTCTGCCTGATATGTATAAACGTCTAAAAAAACTTGAAGAAGAAAAATAGTATCAGGTTTTTATAAGTTCTTCAATTTCTGCTGTTTTAATCCAATTCTCTTCAATCTTTTCTATATGCAACAATGTCGCTTCGGAATCAGATTTTGATGCTGATACTTTTATCTCCTGCACTAATCCCCATTGCTGTCTGTTGATAATTTTCATCTGTGCCATCTGCGAATTCAGTTGGGCAACCGCAAAACTCAACTCACGAGCAATATCATTTACTTCTTGATTTTCAGAATAAATACGGGTAAAGGTCACTAAATCTCCCTCACCTAATTTACGGATTCTCGCAGCAATCTGGTGCGACGGCAATTTACTCTTTTCCGCTGGGATGTAATGCAATAGATATAAAGCCGTAAGCCCAGCAATTGCTCCCGAAATCAAATACGGCATAAATGTTATACCGGCAAGTTCAACTTGAGAATAAAGCACATATATCTGGTCATTAAACAGAACCCGATTATGAAACCAAATAATGCCAACCGACAAAAGTACTGCTGCTAAAGACAGAAATCCGACTTCTCTTAAAACCTGCGAATTCTTAAAAAAGCTAATCTCCGTTTCATTTATAGAAATTGATTTTGCCATACTTTTAAACTCCTTCATCTTACTAAATTACAATAAATTTTCATACCTATTGTTTCAAATCGGAACATACACACGTATTTATTAGTATAGTATTCGACATTAGGAAGCTTTTTTTTGCACATGATAAAAGCCCTGTCAGCAATAGCTTACAGGGCTTTCTTAAAGTCTTGTATAATATTAGATCAGAACGGCAGATCGTCGTCGCTTCCGCCGCCACCACCTGATGGAGGACCGGAAGGCATATCGGCAGGAGGAGCTTGGCTTGATGAACCAGAACTGCCTCTGTTGTCACCTTTGTTGCCAACGAATGAAAAATTTGTTACGACTACTTCGGAGATATATTTTTTGACGCCATCTTTGTCATCATAACTTCTATTTGCGATACGTCCTTCAATATATACTTGCTGACCTTTTGAAAGATATTCTTTCATTACTTCAGCTTGTTTGCCCCAGACAACAATATTGTGCCATGTGGTAGATTCCTGTTTTTGCCCATCAGCACCAGACCAGCGTTCGGATGTTGCGAGTGAAAACGATGCGACCGCTTTGCCTCCTGATGTATATCTTAGCTCTGGATCTTTTCCAAGATTCCCAAGTAAAATTGCTTTATTGACTGCCATAAATTCCCTTTCGTTTTACTTATGTCCTCTACTTATCTGTTTTATCTAAAGAGGACTTCTATTTTCATTTGCCAATATACGTCGATTTTTTTCTCGATGCAAGCAGGATGCGACCATCACAAAAGAAATACTGACAGCCCCTGTCAGTGCAAGCATTAGATGGTCGGAAATGTAGGGCGGTGTTCCGATTCCAAGCTCTCGTAGTGCGGAACCCCGCAATGCGGGCTGTAAGCCCTGCGGTTTCGACAATCTCCTGGATTCCCGATCAAGCCGGGAATGACATTTTGGAGAGTCTGTTTATACCGAATATACAAACAACAATGTTGGATCCTGGATCAAGTCCAGGATGACATTGCGAAGCATCGTAGGTCGGGTTCCCGCAAGCAACCATTGGTTGTGCAAAACCGATAGGTTGATGCAGAACCCGACAGGTTCAGGCAGGCCAGAACCCTACAAGTATGTCAGCTCAGACTTTCAAAAGTTATCCACATCGTAAAACTACTTTTTCGTTGTAATTTAATGAGTCGGTTTTAGTTACAGCAAAATGGGTTTGTTTTTCGGTATAGCGTTTTTTTTGGCTTTCTCTTTTTCTCAATAAAAATAGTCAGTCTCATATAATAGTGGGAATAAAACTAAAGAACTGTGATTGTATATAGAAATTGCAGGAAGTTTTTCATAATGTCATTCCCATGAAAATAAGGATCCAGTGCGGAAGCAGACGAGAGCGTCTGCCGCCCACTTATAATTCATCTGTGTTTTCCAATATTATGTATTGTAGATAAAGTTATAAACGTATATATTTGAACATGGGAAAAAATAATAAGAAGAAGAAGAGGGCTGAGAATCAAAACCAAAGCGATGTATATCTCTTAATTGGATTTCTATCACTTATTCTTCTGCACATTTTGGGTGGTTTTTGGCATTCGTTTTTTAGTTGGGGCTTTTCCCATTGGGCATCTATCCCAAATACTATTACTCTCATAATTGGATCAATGTCAATATTGTCTGTTTTGTCCCTCTATTTCTTTCGAAACAAATTGTCGCTCAATTTTATAGACCAGTTGCAGTTTTCAAATAAATCAAAACCTGTTACAGTTTTATTCTCAGTATTAATTTCTTTAATTTTAGGTTTTGTTCTTTATACTTTTAGGTCTCAGGCGTTTGTTTACGGTGATGGGTATTCAATGCTGGACTTTTGCTCAACAAACCAACCATTAGAAATTATCGACCAACATAAATTACAACTTCTTGCACTATATTGGCATCAATTTACGTTTAAAACTTTTTCATCTTTTACTTCGTTTAATAAAGAAGAAATATTTGCATTAACAAATGTTTTAGGTGGAATAATTGGATTATGGGGAATTTATAAGATTTCTGTAGTTCTTTCAAGAAGCAGGAAAGAACGGTTATTCTTTATCATAATTTCGTTATCGAGTGCTTCAATTATCCTCTTTTTTGGGTATATAGAAAATTATACTTGGGCTACTTCTTTTATGTTGTGGTCTTTGTATTACTCAATCAGATATACACAGAGAACTTGCAGAATCTTTCCTCTTCTATTTTTTTCATTTCTAGCCTTTGCTTTTCATATGATCACATTGCCGGCATTGGTTACGGTACTTTTTGTTATCTTGTATCGAAAAGATTCTTTTAAGAAGTTTATAGATAATCTAAAAAGATTTCATCTTGTTATAATTGTGTTGGTAGGTTCTCTATCTATTTTACTATTTGCACAATTAAAAGGGCTGTCAACTTTTGTTCCAATTTGGGCTATACCGAAAAATAACTATTCTCTATTTGCCCTAAGCCATCTTTCAGATATTTTCAACTTACTTCTCCTCATAGCTCCATTGGGACTTCTGTTTTTCTTTTTTAGTTTGAAGAAAAATAATGCATTGAAAAATGATTCAACAGAAAAAGTTCTTTTTGTTATCTCATTGCTCACATTCTTATCGGCTTGTTTTATCGACCCGCACTTAGGAATGATGCGAGACTTTGATTTGTTCTCTTTTTACGGTATCCCATTAACGTTATGGAGTGGGTATCGGTTCTCAAGAGTAATTACTTATAAACAGTTTCCTTCGTGGATAATTATAGCTTCGTTGGTAATTTTATTAGTTCATGTAGTACCAAATTTATATGAAAAGAATCATCCGAATATTGCTGTTGAACATTTAGATAAAATCTTATGGGAAGACCCTCATTATCAGAACGAATATCAAGATGCATTTAGGGGATTATCTTGGGGGTATATATTAAGGAATAATTCAGAGCAGTATGATTTATCAGAAAAATATTTTACAAGAAGTGCTAATAGTAATAATCTAGATCCTTTACCATTATATAATCTAGGTGTTTACTATATTGAAAAAAATCAATTAGATTCTGCTCGGCATTATTTTCATAAAGGAAAGAATTTATCTATACTTGACCCAAAGTTTTTATCGAAGCTTGCTGAAATTGAATTTTTAGAAAATAATATTTCATTAGCAGAAAAATACTCTAGAGAGTCTTTAGCACTTGATTCAAATCATATTCATGCCCTATCTACCTTGGGGATAATCTTAAGAACTCAAAATAAACATGATGAGGCATTAAAATATTTTAGTAAAGTAAATGATTTAAAACCGAATGATTATATGTTTTTATTAAGATTAGGAGTTCAGTTTTCCGAAATTAAAATAGCTGATTCAGCAATTTTTTATATGGATAAATCTTTACCATACCTACCTCCTTCCGTAAAGCATAATATTTTAGGAAGCTATGTCTCAATTTCAATATCACTAAATCGTAAAGAAGATGCTATCAGATATTTCAACCAATTAAAAGCTATTGCTCCGAATTCACTAATACTAAAAAAATTAGAAAAAGAAATTTACGGTCAATAAGTTTTCCGCCTAGATTCCCAATCAAGTTAGGGATGACATTTTGAGAGTCTGTTTATACTGAATACAAAACAACAATGTTGGATCCTGGATCAAGTCCAGGATGACAATAAGGCAACAGGTTGACATTTGGGGAGCGGGGATGACATGAACGAAAGGATTGACATTTAATTTGACCATAAAATTCTATAATTAAAGACTTGAAACAGCCATCATATTAAACTATCCTTATGCATTATTGAAAGGATATATATTTATGAACGATACATTTGATTCAGGCAAAGCAATTACAACCCTCAAAAGGTTCCTGACCGGCAAACTACTCCAAAGCGGTTTAGAGGGCTACGTCATCGGGCTTTCCGGCGGCATAGACTCGGCTCTCTCGGCAGCTCTCGCAGTCGAAGCACTCGGCAAAGATAAACTGTTTGGCATACTGATGCCGTACAAATCATCATCGGAAAGTTCTGTCACCGATGCGATGGAACTCGTTCACAAACTCGGCATCAAATATACTCAAATTGATATCTCGCCGATGGTCGATGCCTACTACCCTGAAATCAACGATGAAAATCAGCTCCGTGCCGGCAACAAAATGGCACGCGAACGGATGTCGATACTTTTTGATTACGCCCACAAAATGAACTGTCTTGTCCTCGGCACCGGCAACCGTACCGAAATCTGTCTCGGCTATACGACCCTTTTTGGCGACTCGGCTTGTTCGTTGAATCCGCTTGGTGAATTGTATAAATCGGAAGTACGTCAGCTTTCTAAAATCCTAGGCGTCCCCGATTCGATTATAAACAAACCACCATCAGCAGATTTATGGGCTGGACAAACCGACGAACAGGAAATCGGCGTCAGTTACGCACAGATTGATTTTATACTTATGCAGATAATCGACAACCAGAATGTCTCACTCACAGCACTCCAAGATGCAGGCTGTTCGCATACCGATATTAGCCGAATAGTATCATTGATAAATCGGAACGCATTCAAACGAAGCCAACCGGCTATCGCTCCACTCGGAAGAGCCGACATCCCTGAATCTGTACAGCTAAAGGAATAATAGTAGTGAACGATATTTCAGGAATCATCTATTTAGTACCAACGCCGATTGGCAATATGTCCGATGTATCAGACCGAATGCGAGAAGTGTTAGAATCTGTCGATATGGTTGCATGCGAAGATACCAGACATTCAGGTTCATTTTTGAAAAAGTTAGAAATCAAAAAACGACTAATCAGCTACCATGATTTTAATGAATCCGCAAGAGCGTTACAACTTGTCGAAGCGGTTAAAAATGGCGAGTCTGTTGCGGTCATCACCGACGGTGGGACACCGGGAATCTCTGATCCTGCCTATCGCATTGTCAAAGTTGCAATAGAAAACGGACTGACAATAATTCCTATCCCCGGTCCGACGGCATTTGTCCCCGCCTTGACAGCATCGGGACTTCCGACCGACCGTTTTCTCTTTGAAGGGTTCCTCTCCAACAAATCAGCCGCACGAACAACACGTCTCACCCAACTTGTAGACTTTCCACACACGATAATTTTATATGAATCTCCACATCGCATAGAAAAAACTGTCGCCGATATCTTTGAAGTGTTCGGCAACCGACAAATTTGTATCGCCAGAGAAATCACTAAAAAGTTTGAACAATTTATCCGTGGTTCTGTATCAGAGGTGATCACAATACTTGGACAGAAGAAACTCAAAGGCGAAATCGTCATAGTAGTAGAAGGCAACCGGAGTAAATAACATCTATGCGAAACAAATTTTTCCTCTTTGAAAAACTAATCATCGGTTACTGCTGGTTGATGACTGCGATAATTCTTCTCATCGGAAGACCTTTCTCAGAGTACACCGAAGAACTACTTTTTTACCTGTCGGTATCGGCTCTTACATTTCTCATTGTACACTATATTGACGTAGACAAAAACCGTATCAATAAAGCAATTCGGTATTTCTACCCTGCCATCATGTTTTCATTTTCCTACCGCATGACTGGTGGACAGATGTTTCTGTTGTTCGACTCATTTTATGATTGGCAGTTGACCGCTTTTGAGCTTTCTCTTTTCGGGGTTCATCCAACACTTTATATAGACAAAAACTTACTCAATGTTTGGCTCAATGAAATAATCTCGTTTTGTTATTTCTCATATTATTTCATGATTCCGGTTTTCATGATTACGGTGTTTGTCAAAAAAGATTATAAGATTCTCGCAAGTTTTCTTTCGGCTACATGCATAATGTTTTTCTCATCATATATGCTTTTTTTCCTCTACCCTATCGAAGGACCGAGATGGCATTTTGTTTCGCTATTTCAGAACACAATCGAAGGACCATTTTTCAGACAAGCGGTCGAATATGTTATCGCTAATGGTGCTGTGCGAGGCGGATGTATGCCGTCCTCACATTTTGGCGTAGCTTTAGTGATATGGTTACAATGTTTTAAAGATTACCGAAAAGCAGCCTATATAATTATGCCAATAGTTATCGGCTTGGGTGTTGGTACAGTGTGGGGGCGATTCCATTATATCTCCGATGTTTTCATCGGTGGCTTGATTGGTTTAGTAGCTACAATTATTGTTTGGAAATATGAAAAGAATTTCGTTAATTCGCAGTAGTTATTAGTATAAGAATTCAAAGATAATAAGAAAGCAGATATATATGTTTCCAGAAATATTTTCAATCGGACCATTCCCTATCAGAAGCTACGGCTTAACCCTTGCGATCTCTTTCTTCTTTGGAGTTATGTACGTCAAATATATGACGACCCGTGATAAGAAAGATTTTGAACCGTACCTTACCTTATCATATATCCTGATTTTTAGTGGTGTCATTGGAGCCAGACTTTCCTACGTTCTCTTTCATCTTTCTGATTTTCAAGGTCGATGGATGGATACTTTTAACCCGTTTGGTGGAAACGAATTTGGCATTTCAGGGCTTAACTTATATGGTGGAGTAATACTCGCTATCATAGGTTCTTTCCTCTATTGTAAATTCAAAAAAATGCCTATCAACGAAACTTTTGATTACTACGCCCCAACCTTAGCATTCGGGCTTGGCATTACTCGTATCGGCTGTTTTATGAACGGCTGTTGTTTTGGAACTCCAACCGATCTGCCATGGGGGATCTCCTTCCCGGCAGGTTCTCTTCCATTTTATATTTTCCAAGACCAGCATTTACATCCTGCTCAGTTATATTCTTCGCTGTATGGGATCTGTCTTTTTCTTGTTTTGCATTATCTGATGAAACGGAAATCGTTCCATGGTCAGATAGTCGGAATTTTGTTTATGGTTGAATCGGTCTTTAGATACATGATTGAATCGGTCAGGTATTATGAAGATGCTATGTATATCTCTTTTGCAGGCTTTCATCCGACTTATAATCATCTTATTTCCATCTCGTTATTCATACTTGGATTATCTATTTATTGGACTCAATCTAAGAATAAAATAGAAGACTAAAATTATTTGTTTAATATTTAACTATTTCATGATTATTTGAGTTTGTTGTCCAAATTATTTTTAATAATACTAAATAGACAATTTCTCTCCTGTATTATTTCCCTATCTTATTAGCAAACCACATCTTACATATACTCGCACACTTACAATACACGACAACAACAACTTAAGTGTTTTCTTTGTGAATTAATTCACTTTTTATACTTGACTTTATTGGTTATTTGTCGATAAACTAATCTATGTATGACATAACTGTGACAATAAATAAGTATAAAATAGGAAAACACATGAAAAGAAAAAACTGGATAAAAAGGAGTTTGAAAGTTCTTCTTCTCTCATCTATTCTTCTCTCTGCCCAAGCAGTTTTGGCGGCAGAATCAGCCGAGGAAGTTTCGGGTGAGACTTGCCTTGAATGTCATGATGATATGGGTGAAACACTTTCTCAAACTCAACATCAGCTTGAAAATAACAAAACCAACATCTCTTGTTCTTCTTGCCATACCGGCGGAGCGGAACATATTGAAGATCCGTCACCGGAAAATATCGGTAATCCGGCTACAACAACATCGGATAAAGCAATTACAGCTTGTATGACTTGTCACACCCCTCATTCAGATTTAGATAATTATGGTTTTGATATGCATCAGTCACAAAACTTAAATTGTTCATCATGTCATAAAGTACATGGCGAGAATAAATCACTTCTGCTCGACAATCAGACTTCGTTTTGTCTCCCTTGTCACAGTGAAACAAAAACAAAATTTGCCAAACGTTCTAACCATCCTGTCAAACAAGGAATCTTAACTTGTTTGAGTTGTCATCAGTTTACTAAAAAACAGGATGATAACTTAGCTTATGATTTAGATCGTTCTTGTCAGGATTGTCACCCGCAACAAGGTGGACCTTTCCTCTTTGAACATGATGCTACCACCGGTTACGCAATCAATGGTGAAGGATGTATCACTTGTCATGACCCTCATGGTTCTGAGAATGATCGTCTGCTCAAGCAAAAAGGAAACGATCTCTGTAAGCAATGTCATGTTGAGCATGTTACCAGAAATCACGCTTCGCAGTGGGATGTCAACTGGAGCAAACTTCCATGTCAAAGCTGTCATGTAGATTCTCACGGATCATTCACAAGTCACAATTACCTAGATCCTAATTTAGAAGCCAAATTTGGCGGTAATTGTTTTAACTCTGGCTGTCACAGCTCATCGAATTAGGAGAATAGAATGAAAAAGATATTACTCATAACACTCACTCTGCTCCTTACATTGTCTATCGCTATTCAGACAAATGCAGGTGAAGGGTCAGCAGATATTACAGTTGGATATATTTCAACTGATGAAGAAGGCAACGGGTCTGTCAATCAGGAAACTTTTAATATCGACGAAGGTTTTAATCTTTCGATAACTGACTTCTCGTATCTCACCAACAACGGCGTTCGTTTTAATGCTGACTTAATTAACACAACTTTAGAAGATCGCAATCTTCGTATAAGCAGCAGCAAAGCAGGACTCTTTTCAATTTCGGCATACAACAATAAGTATCGAAGAAACTATAATTTTGAGAAAACATTTAACACTGTTCGTGATTCCTATGGATTTAACAGTTCAATAACAGCCAGCAAAAATATTCGTTTCTTTGGTGGTTATGCTTTGACTGACAAAGCAGGAACATCATTACAACAGATTGATATTTTAAATGACACTACCTTCTTTGTTACTGATTACCGTCATACTTCTTATAAATTTGGTACTCAGATTTTTAACACATTGGGTAATTTAAGAGCTGAATATCGGAAGTCAGAATTTGAAGATGAAACTGTCAATGGCTATGATAGAGAGTCAGAACAAATCACACTCTCAGGATTTGCAAAAGTACCAAACTATGAAATGGTACATATTTCAGGTGGATATATTTACCGATCTGATTTAGAAACAACTTTTAATTCCGAGACAAAGACAAACCAACTTTGGGGTGCCTCAAAATATTATTTCCTCAAAAATAGTTCTATTGAATACCGCATCAAGTTTGCCCGTACAAACAACACTTCACAAATTGTCGAAACAGATAACTGGGTCAACTCGCTTACCTATGGAAAGACTTGGAAAGGGAGTGGCGGAATCCGTGTTGGCGTTGAAAGCCGTATAGTTGATGACCTAGTTGATCGTTCTGAATCAAATAGTTTAATCATTGATGGTTGGTATAAACTTGGGACTCAATTTCTGTTCCGTGGCAAAGCATCCACTAGAAGTAAAGATATCGTAACCGGTTCTACAATCCTCGGTGATGAAACGGTCACACGACATCTTTTCACAGCCAGATACACCCACGATAAGTATGGCGACCTTACTTTAAGACTCGACAACAGAATTCGCAAAAATGATGACGATGGTGTCAACACACAAATTGACTATACAACCGTTACATCAGTTTTGAATCTCAAAGATAAATCGTATGGTTCTCTTAATGTCACACACAGCTATTACCTTGGTCAATTTGAAAACAGAGATTTCGTAAATGGTACTGATAAAAGTTACGAATTTTCCGACCATGTTGTCACAGGAACTATCACACCAAATGTATATGGTAAGTTAGAATTTAGTTTTGGCGGAACATATTATCGCTCACGTCGTGACCACGACAAAGAGAAATTTTCTTTAAACATCGCAGCAAAATATTCACTTCCTAGTGAACACATTCTCGAAGTGAAATACGATGTTTTCAACTACGACGATTATATGTTGAACAAAAATTAGTACACCGCAAATATTATAGAAATTAACATTATAAAAGCAATAAAACTTTAAAGGAGTAAAGAATGCGAAGCATTAAACTTTTTATCATCTTTTCGTTTGTCGCTATGCTCTTCGTTGTCGGCTGTGAACGGAAAGTCACAGAAACGAAAGTGATAAAAGAAATATCAGTAAAAGCCGCATATATCGGTACTGATGCTTGTCAGCCTTGTCACGCTGATATTCATGCAACATTTGTGAAAACAGGTCATCCATACAAATTGAGTGAAGCATCTGATGCGTTCACTCCTGGCTATTATCCTTTTACAACTCTACCAACAACTGGACCAGAACTAGATTTATCTCAAGCTATGATGGTCATTGGTGGGTTCCGTTGGAAAGCTAGATTTATTGACAGCTCTGGTTATATTATGACCGGTGATGTTGGTGGTGCTGGTGTTCAGTATAACTTTGAAACTGATGCATGGGTTCAATATAAAGCTGGTGTAGTAGATAAACCATACGGTTCTTGTGGTCCTTGTCATATGACAAACTGGGATGATGATGGTGGATTCCAAAAAGGCTTACCAGGTTTAAATGCTACTTGGTCTGATAACGGTATTCAATGTGAAGAATGTCATGGTCCTGGTGAAATTCATGCCGGTGATCCATATGATATCGGTATGACAATTGATCGTTCCAATGAAGCATGTGGTAAGTGTCACAGACGTGGAGATCCAAAAGATGGTATTCCTGCTTCTGGTGGATTTGTAAAACATCACGAACAGTGGAATGAAATGTTCCAATCTAAACATGCTTCCCTACAATGTGTTAGTTGTCATGATATTCATAAAACTCTTCATCCAGCAAGCCCTGATAAAGACGAAGCAATATTTGTCAGTTGTGAAAGCTGTCATTTAAAAGAAACTCAATCTTTTGAAGCATCTGGTATTAACCATGCTGGTTCAAGCTTTGGACCTTCATGTATTGATTGTCATATGCCTAAAGCTGCTAAGTCTGCTGTTTCATCAGCTGATTATGTTGGTGATGTTCGTTCTCATATGTGGAGCATAAATACAGCTGCCGATGCTGAAATGTTCACTGAAGATGGCAATTGGGCTATCGGTGATTTAACTTTAGAATATACATGTCTCCAATGTCACACAGACGAAAATAAATCTTGGGCTGCTGAAAATGCAAGTCGAGTTCATGGTGGCGAAGTTACCAGTACTGATGACTGTTTGAATTGCCATAATGACAATAGCTTTGGTCTTGTTGTAGCTGCCATTTCGGAAGAATATTCATATTCTGTTCATGCCTCCGGTAATAACACCGATCGTAATAGATTAGGTGCCAGTTATTATGCATCATGTGAAAAATGTCATACTAACGAAGGTTTTATTGCCGAAGTTACCGGTATACCGGCCTCAGGTGAATATTTCACATCTATCAACTGCTTTACCTGTCATGAACCTCATACTGATGGTAATTTTGGTGTTCGTGTTACAGCAGCTGTAGATTTAGCAAACGGTTCTACTTTTGATCGTGGCTCTGCGAATCTATGTGTTTCCTGTCACATGAGTAGACAAAATGTTGACACCTATGTTGTTGATGATGTCTCTTTGAGTTCTCATTGGGGACCTCATTACTCTAACCAAGGTGATATGCTAATGGGTGCCAATGCCTATGAGTATGCAAATTATACTTACAGTTCATCGGCTCATTCATCCGTTGCTACTGATGGTTGTGTAGACTGCCATATGAATCCGGCAAAACATTCAACTATTGGTGGTCATAGCTGGAATATGCATAACGAAGATAGAGGTTTTGTAAATCTCAACGGTTGTAATGCCGATGGATGTCATCAATCTCCTCTACCAACAATTACAACATTTGACAACCCAGCCTCAGCCGATTATGATTGGAACGGATTGACTGAAGGAATCCAAACCGAGGTTCATGGTTTAGTTGATTCTCTTTTAGTTCATTTAATAGCTGCTGGTTTAGCAGATGTTGATGGTGCTCCGCTTTCAATTACAGTTGCCGATGCTGACTCAGCAGGTGCTTTGTATAACTATTTATATGTTGAAGATGACCGTTCTTTTGGTATTCATAACACAGCATATACATTAGGATTATTACAATCGTCAATCAATTACCTAAATAGCGGTAACCCAAATGGTGTCTCAGGAAATAATTCAGGTTTAGTTTCAGCACATAAGTAAAACTCCTTAGCTTCATAAAAAAACCCGCTCACCTAAGTGAACGGGTTTTTTTTATTTATATCATTATGCTGATTCAGTTATTCACCACCGGATGTCGTATATATGATAGTACCTTTCCCCCCGACAATCCATCCGATATTTTGATCGATAAAGAAGATAGATTGTAAAGCTTCAGTAGTTTCTGTTGCAAGCTCAGTCCAGGTAATACCGTCAATCGTGCGATATACCATACCACTTTCATCAGAGAGCCAGCCTGTGGTTTCATTTATAAAAAACAGAGACAGCAAACCATTTGCTCCAGCGATAGTCTCCACACTCCAATTTAGTCCACCATCGGTTGTGTGAACTAACAGACCTTGTTTGCCAACAGCCCAACCATTGAGTAGATCGACAAAATCAATCTCTTTAAAGTCATAGGAATTATCAGGCAAAGTTTGTTGTGACCATGTTTGTCCACCATCGGATGTCACCAAAATAATATCTGTCAATCCTGCAACCCATCCATGCATATTATCAACAAACGAAATACCTGTTAAATCACTTGTCATAAAATTATTATCAATATTTCTTGGAACATCCTGCACTGCCCAGTTTAATCCTCCATCAGATGTTGCCATAATCATTCCCGAATCTCCAACGATCCAACCTGAATCAGCAGTGATAAAAGAAATATCTCTAAAATCAACCGTTGAATCTAATGGATGAGTTTGTGAATTCCACGTAGCTCCAAAATCATCAGAATAAAGTATAATACCATCCGAACCGGCAATCCATCCTCTGTTATTCACAAAAGTAACTCCGACTAAAACAGAATCAGTGAATTCTGTACCAAACAAAAGATCAACTTCCTCCCAATTTTGTCCACCATCAGTCGTTCTAATAATAAACCCGGAACGTGCATTGAGATCAATTATATCTCCAACTGCCCAGCCATTGAGAGCATCGGCAAAAAACAGATCGTTTATATTACTTTTTCTCGGCGATACTTGTTGTACCCAAGATTTGAGAATTGTTGTAACCTGCACCGGATATGGAGAATTTAAAGCTGTGTCAGATGAAATCCAGATAGTGTCAACATAAGTTCCTTTTGGTAAACCGGAGATATCTGCAGTAATAGAAATGTTTGAAATAGAACCGGTATGAAAAGTACTCACCGGGACTTGCAACCAAGATGATTCATGCGACAAGGCAACTTCAAACTGTAATGATGATGTTGAATTAATATCCAACGTTTGCACAGGAGGATTCGGTCCACTCACAGTCGAGTTGAATTCTAACAACAAAGGAGCCGTTGTGATTTCTGTACCGATATTAAGTATGATCTCTTTAAAAATTGTATCTTGTGTTACAGTTGTTGTTGTGATTGCAATCGTGTCGTAATAAGTTCCATAGTCAAGAAGATCAGGTAAGGTCACACCAATAATCATCGAAATAGAATCAGGTGTATCACCAAATAATCTTTGTTCATTATTTATTAACTGAAGCCAACCCGACTTTTTTGAAACGGTATAGTGTAACACTTCATCGCTTGAGCTAGATATATTGAAAAATAATTGGCTCGGACCAGGACCTCCGGCAGGAGCTGAAAAATGAACAGGTATGTCAGAAACTAAAAGACGAGTCGTGTTTGTCTCAACCGGATTGTCTGAACAACCTAGAGCAAAAATTGAAATAATAAATAAAGCATACATAAAACTTGTCTTCATATAATCTTCCTTGATTTAACTGCTGTTTATCTTCTCTCTTTTTGAAAAATCTTTTCCCGCATAAAAAAAAGGTTCAGGATGACCTAAACCCTTTAATATAGTAACGCATAAAGAGAGAAATTGTTAATAATTATTTTCAAACAAGAGATTATAGCTCTAGTTTATTTGACAGCTTCTTCAAGTTTTGAACGTTTATAAATTTTCGCATAGCGACTTTCCACGTTAATCAGCTCATCATGATGACCACTTTCGACAACTTTACCATCTTCAAAGACAAATATTTTATCTGTTTTTTCCAAGGTATCAGCCCTGTGCGTTATCAAAATAGCAGTCATGTCCGGCAAGACTTTATGTAAATGATCCCAAAGGGCAGATTCAGTTTTTGAATCCAGCGCCGATGTACAATCATCTAAAATCAGAATATTCGGTTTCCCGACTAAGGCACGTGCCAGCCCCAACCGTTGTTTTTGTCCACCCGAAATCGACATCCCCCTCGTACCAATATATGTTTCAAGTCCTTTAGGGAACAAATCAATTTCGTCTTTTAACTGTGCTACTTCAATCGCCCAGTTTAAAATCTCGTCACTAATATTTGTTCGACCCATCAAAATATTATTTCGAATTGAGTCAGAAAACAAAATCGGTTCCTGTGGTACATATCCGATAGACTGACGTAAATCAGCAAGAGAATATTTTTTTAATTCTCTCTCACCAATTTTTATAACTCCACCGGTTGGTTCAACAAGCCGAGGTATCATATTGACAAACCAACTTTTACCCGACCCAACTTTACCAACCACGGCAACAGTTGACCCTTTTTTAATTGTCATTGTTACCTTGTCGATAATATTGTGTTCAAGTTCAGGAAACCTGAATGAGACATCAGTAAAATGAATATCATCAGCCAAATTATTTCCCGCACCTGTTTCTACATTTTCTTTAACAAGCTCCGGCATTCTTTCAAGTTCCATAAAACGATTTATCGAAACTGCCGACTGACGAGACTTAACCAAAAACTGTCCGATATCAAACATCGGGAAAACCAACCAAACAGTATAGAAAATAAACGAGCCGAGCTTACCCTGTGACAAAGTTGAATTCATCACTGCATATCCCCCGGCAATCAAAATAACCAAAATTGAAAACTGCCAGATATACATATACAATGAATCGATCACTGCGTGCATTTTGACCGCATCAATTTCAGCATCTCTTCGTACAACCGCTGCTTTTTCAAATTTCTCTTTTTGAGACTTTTCCAAAACATACGCTTTGACAACTCGAATGCCAGAAAAACATGCTTCCAAAACATCATTGAATTTTGAGATCCGTCCTTGCAATAGTTCATATCGTTTTTCAAGTATCGATGCACTTATGAAAAAGATTATGATTAAAATTGGCAATGGTCCCACCGCCCACAATGTCATTATCTGATCGATAGCAACCATCATTGCAATCGTAAAACCGACCATCAGTAATGCTTCATACCATCGAAATATTCCCGAACATGCAAACCACGAAAGCTTTTCAGCGACAGCATCAGTCATCCGTGTCACTAAATCACCGGTACGAAATTTATTGTAACAGTCAGGTCCTTTGGTTGTGGCACAGTTAAAAGATTCCTGACGAAACATCCACTCCAATTTGATATTCATCCAAGCACGATGTCCCTGCACTATCAGATACAATATTGATGCTATCAATCCAAGCACAATAAAACTGACACCATAGCTTATCTCTGGTGACATAGAAAACTTAGCACCTAAATCAGCTAAGAACTGTGCAAAAATATCATCGGCTATTTTCTGCGTATTCATATAATCAATTGAGAAATCTATCATTCTCGGAATTGACACTTGAAAAATTACTTGTATAGGAGTCAGCAATATAAGCAATGCAAATACTGACAGATGTTTTTTATAATATTGCCAGAGCCATAAAAATTTATCTAACATAAGTAGACTCTCCATTCTTTGGTTTAAACTGCAGGTGAAAGAGATCCGAATAATATCCATCTTGTTGAATCAACTCCAGATGGGTTCCTCGTTCAATAATTTCACCTTGCTTTAATACTAATATTTCATCAACATCTAAAATTGTTGAAAGACGATGTGCTATAATCAGCGACGTCCGTCCTTTCATCAATCGTTTCAGCGATGCCTGAATCATCCGTTCTGTTTCAGGATCTATCGACGATGTTGCCTCATCTAAAATAAGCAGATCAGGGTTCACAACTAAGGCACGAGCAAACGACAACAGTTGTCTTTCACCACGACTAAAGTTAGAACCTTTTTCTGACACTTCGGTTTCAAACTGCTTCTCAAGTTTAGCGATAAAGGAATCTGCTGCAACTGTCTCGGCTGCTTTAATAATTTCTTCTTGTGAGATACCATCTGCTTCAAGAGAAATATTAGAATTCACATCACCCGGGAACAAAACAATATCTTGTAAAACCAAAGCAAACCGTTTCCGAAAATCGTTTGTCGGAATTGATTTTATATCATGGCCATCAATTGTTATTTTTCCTTTTTGAGGATCATAATAACGGAGCATCAAAGAAATCACAGTCGACTTACCACCACCGGTGACACCAACTAAGGCAACACGTTTTCCTTTTTCAATTTCAAACGATACATCTTTCAAAACATAGTTCTCATCATCGGTATAGGAAAAGGAAACATTTTCAAATTTCACAGAATGATTAAAATTATCCCATGCGACAGGTTTGGCGGGTTGCTTAATTTTGGACTCTTCTGACAACAACGAAAATATTCGCTTAGACCCCGCGATAGCTTTTTGAAATGTCGAAAGCTGTTCCGATGATCTCCAGATAGGTTCAAACGAACGCCATATATAAATGATAAACATAACAATCGTACCAAAGGTCACGCCAAAAAGAGGTCCTAGAATAAGCACTAATCCGATTTTCACATATTCTAAAAAGAAGACGGTGTTAAAAAATATGATAGCACCAATATTGACATAGACATCATTTGAAAACTTTACCTTATTGGCAGAGTTCAATTTTTCCCGAGCATATTCACCTCGGTTAAAAATTTGAATAATCGACATACCATGTAAAAACTCAGTCAGCGCAGCGGTAACATCGGCCATATTTTTCCGTACCAGATAAAATTTCGGTGTTGTTTTTTTATGAAAGATATAAATAAACAATCCTATAACAGGCACATTGAGAAACAGCACCAAGGCAAGTTGCCAATGGAAATAAAACAGGATCGAATAAATACCAATCAGCAAGATCAGATCACCTAAAATCAAAACGATTGTATTTGTAAAAAGCAACCGTAACGATTCACAGTCAGACTCAACTCTTGCAAGCAAACGCCCAACCGGATTCTTATCAAAATAATTAACATCTAGCGACAATATATGATGAAACAATTTACGCTTGAGGGTAAGCATGACATCCTGACCGATTATTTCCAGTTTAATCCGCATATAATATTGCAATGCAATCGTAATAATCTGTATCATCCCGATTCCGACAACAGTCCAAATCAGACCATTAAAATCGTTGCCAGGAATATTGACATCTAAAACATGCTTTAATAAATATGGCCATGTCAGCGAAAAAAGAGTCGTCCCGGCGAGTAACGCCAGACAAGTAAAGAGCCCTTTCTTATGCTCGGCCAAAAACGGAAGCAATTTTTTCATCGCTTCTTTATAGCTGATTTCTAATTCAGCGTCCTGAAGTTTTTCATCTTCGTATAATTCTGCACTCATAACTCAATCCTTGAAAATCTTAAATTTCATATCTTTCATTTGGTCCTACGGCAACAAAAGACACAAAAAACCCGTCGAACCACTCTATTTGGGCCTCGACGGATACAATCTACTCTATAGTAAACGTATAGTTATTCTGTAGGGATTATACCCCCGCCGAGCTTACACATCACAGGACAGACCTGTAGTGAAATTTTACTGCTATTTTGATTTTGATAGTTCATAAAACTTTCTACAGCTTTTCAAGCTTGGCTTAAGGTTAATGTTGCTTTTTCTAACTTGGACTTAAGTTACTTTTTTCTTACTTGTTTGTCAATCGCTTTTTTTTATTTTATTTTTCATCATGTACAACCCTGTCCCCTATTAAGAAAATCTTAGACCAGCATAGTTTTTAGAGCAAGACCAATCAGAATCAAACCACCAATAACACCGGCAGTTTTTCCAAATTTCATTCCTAATTTCCGACCAAAAACTAATCCGAGGATTGTCATCGATGCCGCCACTACTCCGATTATAAGAGTCGGATACAAAATCTGCACCCCAACTAATGCCAAAGTAAAGCCGGCTGCCAATGCATCTATCGAGGTCGCAAACATCAGCACCCACAAACTTGCCCCTCGAGTCGGGTCACCTTTCCAACTATTATCTTCAGCTTTAAACTGTTCCCAAATAAGTCGCCCGCCTATAATAGCGAGAATCAAGGCAGCTATAACTTTTGCGTAAACTCCAATAGCACCTACAAGATACTCCCCTGCCATCCAACCGATTATCGGCATTCCGAACTGAGCAAAGCCAAAATGAAAAGAAAGTCTAAAAACGGTCCACTTTTCAAGCATCCCGAGACGAATTCCAACAGCAATAGCCACCGCAAAGGCATCAAATGCCAGGGCAAAAGCTAAAGCAAATATGTTCACAAAATCTATACTGATAGTAACACCTCTTTATTAGCATGTTATATAACAACTTACGATAGAATATTCAACTATTTTCTTTAAAAAAATGTTAATCTATACTTTTTTATAATATATTTTCATTAAATGAAAGATTATACTTTACAAATTAGTATTCTTTTCGTATAGTAGATGGACTTTTGATTATAAGCTGTTGTGAAAGGTAACATTATGAGGATTTCAGCCCTCGAAGAATACGGTCTCAGATGTCTTGTCGCACTTGCCAAAGCAGGTTCAGGCGGACAATTATCGATTTCAGATATTTCCGAAAAAGAAGGACTATCTGTGCCATATACTTCGAAACTACTTTCTATATTACGAAAATCAGGTTTGGTAACCGCTATGCGAGGTCGCGGGGGCGGATTTTGCATCGCACGGGAACCAAAAGATATTAACCTGCTTGAAGTTATAACTGCTTTAGGCGGACCACTTATCGACCCGAACCATTGTGTTAAATTTTCAGGACAACTCGAAAAATGTATTCACACCGATGACTGTTCAGTACAGTACACTCTAGCAGGACTTTCAAAAATCGTAGGCGAATTTTTATCATCCTCTACTTTAGAAGACATCATCAATGGTTCAAACATAAATGATATCACTTTTATAAAATCGAATGTTTTAATTATGAATGAGACAGAACAAGCGGAACTAAATAAGTCGTTAAGCTGTTCTGATGAAAATAAAATAACTAATTGAAAAAAATGTAATAACTAATAAAGGATTTAAAAACAATGTCAGATAAAAAACCAATTTTAGAATTCAAAGACATCCATGTCGAAGTCGAAGGGAAAGAAGTTGTCAAAGGCGTTTCCATGACAATCAACCCGGGTGAAATACATGCTATCATGGGCAAAAACGGTTCGGGAAAATCATCACTATCAAACGCTCTTATGGGACACCCTTCCTACACCATTACTAAAGGTGAAGCATATTTAAAAGGTGAATCTATTTTAGACATGGAAGCCGATGAACGCTCCCGAGCAGGTCTCTTCCTCGCATTCCAATATCCGCTCGCAATCCCTGGTGTTACCGTCGCAAACTTTATGCGCGCAGCACTCAAATCACACCGTGGTGCCGATGCCGATATGTCTGATTTCCGTAAACTTTTCAAAGCTGCCATGACTGATTTATCTGTCGACCAATCTTTTGCCACTCGCTATATCAACGATGGTTTCTCTGGTGGTGAGAAAAAACGTATCGAAGTTTTACAAATGTCTATGCTCAATCCGGCAATGGCGTTGCTCGATGAAACCGATTCAGGTGTAGATATCGATGCTATCAAAATTGTCTCAGAAGGTATCAACCGTTATCAGAGCGAAAACAATGGTGTCCTTATGGTGACTCATTATCAGCGTTTGCTTAACTATGTCAAACCAGATAAAGTTCATGTTATGATGGATGGTAAATTTGTTTTAACTGGTGGACCTGAACTAGCTTTAAAATTAGAAGAATCCGGGTATGAATGGCTTAACGAGGAAAAAACTGGAGTCTAAATATGTCTGAATCACTGAAAAAACAAAACTTAGAGCTTTCAAAGCTCAATGAAGATTATGAATCAAAATATGGTTTTCATGATCCTGTCGATTATTTCCACAAAGGTGCCAAAGGTATCAACCATGAAGTAGTCGAAATGATTTCTAAAATGAAAAAAGAACCAAAGTGGATGGCGGAGATTCGCCACGAAGCTCTTGAAGTTTTCTATAAAAAAGAAATGCCTAAATGGGGCAACGATCATATACTAAATGAAATCGACTTTGATGATATTTATTATTTCATGAAACCGATCGATGCTCAAAAAGATAATTGGGATGATGTCCCTGAATATATCAAAAAGACTTTCGACAAACTTGGTATCCCTGAAGCAGAGAAAAAATTCCTCGGTGGTGTATCAGCACAATATGAATCAGAAGTTGTCTATCACTCGATGCAGGAAGACTTAGTCAAAAAGGGAATCATCTTTTTAGACATGGACTCCGCTCTTCGTGAGTACCCTGAAATTGTCAGAGAACATTTTGGCTCAGTAATTCCAATGACCGACAACAAATTTGCTGCCTTAAACACAGCAGTTTGGTCGGGTGGTTCATTTATTTATGTGCCAAAAGGTGTCGATGTTGGCATCCCTCTCCAGGCATATTTCAGAATCAACGCTGAAAACATGGGACAGTTTGAAAGAACTCTTATCATCGCCGACGAAGGTGCCAAACTGCACTACATCGAAGGTTGTACCGCTCCTGTCTATTCAACAAATTCTCTACACACCGCTGTTGTAGAATTAAAAGCTATGGATGACGCTTATATCCGTTACACGACTATCCAAAACTGGTCACGTAACATTTATAACCTCGTTACCAAAAGAGCATCTGCGTATAAGAACTCTACTATCGAATGGGTCGATGGAAACCTCGGTTCCCGTCTTACTATGAAATACCCATGCGTCCAACTTCTTGGTGAATGTGCCAAAGGAGAAATTCTTTCGGTCGCATTTGCAGGCGTTGATCAGCATCAGGATGCCGGAGCAAAAATGATTCATGCTGCTCCGAACACATCATCACGGATTACATCAAAATCTATTTCCAAAGATAACGGCAGAGCTACCTACCGTGGCATGGTTAAAATTCATAAAAATGCTACCGGTGCAAAAGTATCTGTTGAATGTGATGCTTTACTCATAGGCGAAGACGCCCGTTCCGATACATACCCAACTATGGAAATCGACAACGATCAAGTACGTGTTGAACATGAAGCACGCGTTTCAAAAGTAGCCGAAGAACAACTCTTCTACCTCACCTCAAGAGGACTCACCGAAGATGAAGCTCGCCTACTTATTGTAAATGGATTTATGGAACCTTTCACAAAAGAACTTCCACTTGAATATGCGGTTGAACTCAACCGTTTAATTGAACTTGACATGGAAGGCTCAATAGGTTAAGATATGACAACTCAAAATCAAGATATTATGATACCGGAAATCACACCGGAATTAAAACGTGGTCCGCAATGGTTACAAGATAAACGGACTGCCTCAAAAGAATCTTATAACAACTCACCGATCCCTCGTCGTGGTCTGCATCTTTGGAGATACACCGACCCGGCAAGTTTTGTTGTAGATAAAGATCAGGTCGTTGACACAGCTTTCCGAGCAAACTTAAACTATACAATCGAAGCTGAACTTGCTCATCTTAAAGACGGCAATTTATCAGCATTTGTCGTAGACAAATCAGGTCGCGATATTGAAATCAATTCTTCTGACAATGTAACTTCAGACGTAATTATTATTTCAACTCTTTCCGATGCTGTTGAATCACACTTTGAAATTGTGAACAAACATTTATACTCACTGGTGAACAACGAAACAGGTAAATTTGAAGCTATGAATTCCGCTCTCTGGAACGATGGTATTTTCATCTATATCCCGGACGGAAAAACTGTTGAACAACCTATCCACTTACTTCGTGAATCAGGTCTTGACAAATCAGCACAGTTCCCTCGTTTGTTAGTTGTTGTTGGTAAAAATTCCGAAGTAACAATTATCGACGAATACGCCGGTGGTTCAGAAACACAAAGCGACAATATGAGCCTCACAAATTCTGCCGTTGAAATCTTTGGCGACATTGACAGTCGCACTAGATATATATCGCTACAAAGAAATTCCGAAGGCGCCAAAATCTATTTAGCTCACAGAGCCAACGCAGAACAGAACGCATCTATTTTAACTGTTCCACTCGCCTTTGGTGGAGCAATCTCAAAGCAAAACTTTGGTGTCACTCTCAATGGTGAAGGTGCCGACAGTAAAATGTACGGTTTACTTTTTGGTGGTGGACGTCAGCATTACGACAATCATACTCTGCATCATCACGCAGTAGGTAAAACAACTTCCGATATTAATTTCAAAGTCGTACTTAAAGACAAAGCAAACTCAGCATACACAGGTCTTATTCGAATTGAAAACAGTGCCAAAGTATGTGAAGCATATCAGGAAAACAGGAACCTCCTTCTCAACAAAGGATGTAAAGCTGAGACAATTCCTGAACTTGAAATTTTAAACGAAGATGTTATCTGTTCCCATGGTGCCACTATCGGACCGCTTGACCCGGAAATGGTTTTCTTCCTCAAGTGTCGTGGTATAAATGAAACCGATGCGACTCGTATGATTGTCAGCGGATTTGTTGAAGCAACTCTCAAACAAGTCCCGGCTGATCTCAAAGAGAAAATTCCCGAGTTTGTAGCAAAAAGGTTGGAAGATATTTAATGGCGAATTTTCAAAAAGTGGCGCATATTGACGACATTCCAATGGGAACGATGAAACAGTTTAAACTTGGTTTAGACTTGGTTGTTATTGCACATACTGACAAAGGATTTTGTGCTGTTGAAGATTGTTGCTCGCACGACTCTGCCCCAATCTCCGATGGGTATATCGACGCCGACGGACATATCGTTTGTGCTAGACATGGTGCCAAATTTGATTGCTGTTCCGGTGAAGTGAAAGCTCCTCCGGCAGTGGTTGGTATTGAGACCTATGAACTTAAGATTGAAAACAATGAAATTTATATAGCTATAGATTGAGAAAAGTATGAATTATGAATACTGAGACAACAAATAAAGATTTTGTTTTTGACATTCAAAAAATAAAAAGTGACTACCCGATTCTCCAAAGAGAAATCAGAGGACACAAATTAGTATATCTTGATTCGGGTGCATCGACTCAAAAACCGATTGAAGTTATCAACGCCCATGAAGAATTTTTTAAAACTATAAATTCTAATATCCATCGTGGCTTGCATACTCTCGCCGAAGAATCAACAAACGCCTATGAAAAAACCCGTACCCACATCGCCAAATTTATCGGTGGTGTGAAAACAAGCGAAGTTATTTTCACCGCTGGTACAACCGAGTCTATCAACCTTGTCGCCTATACTTGGGGTGAAGCAAATATTTCCGAAGGCGATGAAATCGTCCTGACCGATATGGAGCATCACGCCAATCTTGTCCCGTGGGTCATGCTTGCTCAACGCAAGAACGCAGTCATCAAACGCATCCCTATCACCGATGACGGACGTCTGGACTTAACTGACATAGACAAGATCATTACCGAGAAAACAAAACTTGTTGCCGTCACTCATATGTCGAATGTTTTAGGCACTCTCAACCCTGTCAAACAGCTCGCTGAAATCGCCCACAAAAATGGTGCCTTGATTTTAGCAGATGGAGCCCAAGCGGTTCCTCATATGCCTGTCGATTTGCTCGACCTTGATGTTGACTTCTACGCTTTCTCATCTCACAAGATGCTCGGACCAACTGGTGTTGGCGTTCTATTTGGCAAAGAAAATATCCTTGATAAAATGCCACCATTTAATATGGGTGGTGAAATGATTTCCGAAGTCTCGTTTGACCGTATTACTTGGGCGGAGCTTCCTCATAAATTTGAAGCAGGCACGCCAAATATCGCGGGCGTTGTCACCTTTGACGCTGCTCTAACCTATCTCGATGAAATCGGTATGGACAATGTCCACACCTACGAAACAAAACTGACTGCCTATACGATCGATAAATTATTACAAATTGATGGTTTGAAAATCCAAGGCCCAAATAACGCTATCAATCGTGGTGGTGCCGTTTCTTTCACCGACAAAGATTTACATCCGCACGACATTTCGACCTATTTGGACTCCAAAGGCATCGCTATTCGAGCCGGACATCACTGTGCACAAACTTTGATGAAAAGGATGGGAACTATTGCCACAGCGAGAGCTTCTTTGTATATTTACAACGATGAATCTGACATTGATGCATTATTTGATGCGCTAATTGCAATGAGGAAATATTTCGGTCATGAGTGAAAATTTAGATGATATGTATCGGGAAATAATTCTCGATCACTATAAAGCACCACGTGGCAAAAAGCCACTAGATGATAAAAACGTTACATCCGACGGTCACAACCCATCATGCGGTGATGAACTCAAGATGGAACTCAAAGTTGACAGCAAAAACAATATCGCCGACGTACATGTCAATTGTAAAGGCTGTGCTATATCGGTTGCATCGGGTTCGATGCTTGCCGAGTTTATCAAAGGCAAGTCGCTTGAAGAAGTCAAAAAGATATCCGAACAGATTAAAAAAATGCTCAAAGGCGAAGAGTCCAATATCACCGAAGACATTGGCGACCTTGATTCGCTCAAGGGTGTTCGTCAATTTCCGGTACGTATAAAATGTGCCCTTCTCGCTTGGGTAACACTCATCGAGGGTGTAGATAAATTTGAACATGGTAGCAAACCGGATTCATTCACAGTTTCAACAGAAGATACAGACTAGGAAAATATATTATGGCATTCCCAACAAAACAAGAAGTTATCACCGCACTCAAACCTGTGCAAGATCCTGAAATCCGTATCGGTATTGTTGACCTCGGACTAATTTACGATGTGCTACTTGAAGAAGAAATCGGCAAGGTAACCGTTAAGATGACACTCACAACTCCTGCCTGTCCGTATGGCGAGATGCTTGTATCAATGACTCATCGTGCTGCTGAAGAAATTTCAGATGAAGTCAAAGAAGTCGAAGTCAAACTGGTATGGGACCCGACTTGGGATCCAAAAGAAATGTGTTCCGACTCCGCCAAAGACATCCTCGGCATCTGGTAACAGACTCCAGTTTTGTCATTCCTGCGTAGGCAGGAATCCAATATTGTCCTCTTTTAAATTTGTAGGTCAGGTCTTTCCGAGACCTGACCTTTTTATTTGCACTCCACTTTTACTTAAACAATCCTAATTAGTAGGTCGGGTTCTAGCGAACACCGGTAGTGGATGCAGAACCCGACGTTACTTATAATCTTACAAGTTGTCGGGTTTCTCGATATTAAAATCATACGATTTTAAACCAACGGAACCCGACCTACTACTGCAAAATCAATAAGTCTATCACATTTTCTTTGATGACATTTATAAAAAGATGAGATTGCCACGGCGACAAGTCACAATGTGACAAAGTCGCCTCGCAATGACTGCTGATTTGTAAATGTTTCGATAAACTCACAATTCTTTAACAAAACGAGAAAAGGGTTCTTCCCTACATATTCTAACAGCATATAAAAAAGGCAGGTCTCAAAAGCGAGACCTGCCCTACAATAATTTTTTTCTGGATTCCCGTTTTCACGGGAATGACAATTTGGAATACCATTCGATAAATGTTGGCGGAACCACTAAAGAGCTTTTAAGCTCGTTGGGTTCCTCCCTACAAATTAAAGTATTTACATCAGGGTGTAGCCGCCGTCGACGATGATAGTTTGGCCGGTGACCCATGTTGCTTTTGGTCCTGCTAAGAAACAGACAACATCGCCAACTTCTTTCGGAGTACCCATCCGTTTAAACGGAGTCCGCTTGACAACTTCTTTCACCATCATCTCGTAGTTCGGGAATACTTTGAGGGCATCGGTATCAATAAATCCGCCTGAGACACAGTTGACTGTAATTTTCCTATCAGCAAGTTCGACAGCCATATATTTGACCATATTTTCTATCGCTGCTTTTGAAACACCAATCGACGCATAGCCCGGGATATACCGAATAGAACCTAACGACGACAGTGTAATGATTCGTGAATGGTCAGGCATAATATTCGATGCGACTTGTACTGAATTTAAAAATGCTCTGGCATTGGTGTGCATCGAAAGATCCCACGACTTGTCATCAATTTCAAGCATATTCGTAAACAAACCGAGAGCAGCATTTGAAATCAGAATATCAAGTTTACCGAAACGTTCTTTGATACCTTCAAATATCCCAGGAATCTGATCATGGTTACCCATGTTAGCACGATGTGCATACGACTCAACACCAAACGCCTGAATTTCTTTTACCGTTTCATTTGCGGTTGAACGTGAACGAAAATAATTGACAACTACATGAGCACCTTTTTCAGCGAGTCCTAAAGCGATTGCTTTTCCGATTCCTTTTGTACCGCCTGATACGAATGCTACTTTTCCTTTGAGTTCCTTCTCCATACTGCCTCTATCTCTTTCTAAATTACATTACTGCCTGATTGCGATTCAATATCTTCAGCGATTTCTTCTAGTTGAATCGGGTAGAACGCAGTATTAAAAATTTCTGAATATTTATCAACAATAATTTTAGAAAATTTTTCTATATCAATTTTTTTATTTGTTAGTTTTCCAACCGACGACATAATATCAAATGTCAGTCCGCATGGGTTTATCTGTTTAAATTCTGACAAATCGGTATTCAAATTTATAGCAACGCCATGGAAAGTAATCCACTGCTTCACGGCAACACCAAGCGATGCGATCTTTTTATCACCGACCCAAACACCGGTGTTGGTATCATCTTTGCGGGCATCAAGCTTATATTCTTTACAGGTTGCAATAATACCATCCTGCAGTTTATCTACATACAAGTGCATATTTTTTTTACGTCTGGTTAAATTGCAAATAAAATAGATAACCAACTGACCGGGACCATGATAGGTAACATCACCACCACGTTCGATTTTAATCGGTTCAATATCGGTATGGCTGTAATTTTCAGGATGACCATCTTTGCCAATAGTAATCACCGGAGGATGCTCTACTAAAATAAGAGTGTCGCGTGCCATACCATCTTTGCGAAGTTTGACAAGTTTGTGCTGCCAATTTAAGACACGCTTATAATCAACACGACCTAAATTAAGTAGCCAGCCATTATGTTTTTTCTCTGCCGGACTCATAAGAATAACTACCTAAGCTGCATTAAAAGTTTTCTCATATCAGCAAGATACTCATGTACTCGATGCAAGAATTGAACAGCGGTAGATCCATCAATTAAACGATGGTCAAAAGACAATCCAAAGTTTGAGATATAACGTTTTACAATCTCATCATTTACAACCCATGGCTTTTTCATAATAGCATGGATTCCTCAAATTGCTACTTGAGGTTGATTGATAATCGGTGTAGAAGCTGATGAGCCAAACATACCTGCATTTGTAATTGAGAATGTACCACCTGAAACATCATCTGGTAAAAGCTGGTTATTCCGAGCCTTTAAACCAAGTTGACTTATTTCTACAGCAAGCTCTACAATAGTTTTTTTATCAGCATCTTTAATTACAGGAACAATAAGACCATCATCAAGTGCGACAGCAATACCTATATTATAGAAATTTTTATAGATAATTTCTTTTTCAGTCATCGAGGCGTTCATCTTTAGAAATTCTTTTAAAGCAGTACAAACAGCTTTAACGATAAATGGCATAAATGTTATATTGGCACCATAGGTCTGTTTGAAAGATGCTTTTATTTCATTGCGATATTCTACTAACTCTGTTAAATCTAATTCCTGAAATGTTGTTACATGAGCAGAGGTTTGTATCGATTTAATCATATGGTCAGAAATAACTTTTCTAATACCTTCAAGAGGTTTACGAGTTTCACGTTGGTTAATCGGAAGCGGTTCAAAAGTTGGGATCTCAACTTTGACAAGTGGTTCGGCAGGAGCAGATGATGCACTCGCTTGAGGTGCTGACGCGGCGACCGCTTGCATAGGAGCAGGTGGTGCAGGAATTGGTCCGAGAGTGTAGCCTGCGGAAGTAGAACGAGATTCGACGGTGCGTTTGACATCGTCGACAGTGACTCTTCCCTCTTTACCGGTAGGTATAATAGAGTTAAAATCGAGACCATATTCACGCATCATCATACGAACTTTTGGAGACATTTTTCCTTTGCCGGCATCGGCAGTTGCTTTAAAAGTTGCAGGAGCAGATTGTGTAGGTGCTGCAGCAGGAGCTTTAGCCGCCGATGGTGCAGATTCAGTTTTTGGAGTTGCAGTTGGTGCCGGAGCTGAATCACCTGAGCCGTCGTCGATAACTGCGATACGTGTTCCCACAGGAACAACATCGCCTTCTTTTACATAGAGGTGTGTGATAATCCCGGCAGCTTCGGCAGGGATTTCGATATTCACTTTATCAGTCATTAATTCTACTAATGGTTGGTTCAATTTTACAGTATCGCCAACTTTTACTTTCCATTCAAGAATCGTTCCTTCGAGAACCGACTCACCCATTTGAGGTACTAAAATATCTAACGCCATAAATAAATATCCTTTTAAGATTTAAAAATCTATTTCAAATAAGAACAATTATGCAAGTAATAAGTTCCTAACTAATAGAGCCTTACCTGCTTAAACATAGGCAATATATATACATTTTTACTCGTATAGTCAACATATTTGGCTGGAAATCAAGAAGAAAGAATCAGCCGACAGTAAGCATTTTCTTAAGAGCTGTAAGTGCATCGCTTTTAGTCGGTTCCGTAACTCTGATCGGTTTGATGTCGTCGAGATTCTCAAGAGTATAGGCTAAATCATTGAGGGTTGTACGGTACATATTGGCACAAACGGCACATGTTTCACCCGAAAGCTCTACAATTTGCTTATCGGTGAAAGTCTTCGCCATCCGATTTACCAGATTCAGCTCGGTACCGATTGCAATTGTAGCCCCTGCAGGAGCGTTTTGACAGTAATCGACAATATATTTTGTAGAGCCTGCTCCGTCGGCGAGTTTGACAACATCGTGGGGACATTCAGGATGCACAATTACTTTGCCATCGGGATAATTTTTTCTGAATTCTTCGATATGATGTGGTTTGAAATTGGTATGCACATGGCAATGCCCTTTCCACAAGATTACTTTCGACTTCGCAACCTGATCTTCGGTCAAGCCACCGTGTTCTCTTGAGAAATCCCAGATTACCATCTCTTCTGGTTTGATACCAAAATTTATTCCGGTGTTGAAACCAAGATGTTCGTCAGGGAAGAAAAATAATTTTTCTTTTTTCTCAAATCCATCCTTGTAGGCACCGGGAGCATTTGATGAAGTACCAATCAGCCCGCCATGTTTACCCGTGAATGCTTTGAGACCGGCGGCTGTGTTCATATATGAAATCGGCATGATTTTATCATCACCACCAAATTCTTCAAGGTATTCCCACGCTTCCAATACATCAGCCATCTCTGCCATGTCTGCCATCGGGCAACCCGCCAGAGGGTTCGGAAGAAAAACGGTTTTGGAATCGTCGGTTAAAATATCAGCCGACTCTGCCATAAAATGAACACCGCAAAAAACGATATACTGGACATCTTTTTGCTCGGCAGCAATTTTTGACAAACCGTATGAGTCACCGACATGGTCACCCATGGCAACGATTTCCATCCTTTGATAGTGATGTGCTAGAATAGTAAGCTTTGTGCCTAGTTTTTCACGAGCAGCAGTAATGCGTTTGATTAACTCTTCGTTGGTCGCTTCACGATATTCTTGTGGGAGTGAGAAATACATTTTTAATATCTTTCTAACTTTTTTTCATCTTTGCCCAGCTATCTTTTAAAGTAACTGAACGATTAAAAACAATTTTGCCATTAGTGGAATTTTTTGAATCTACACAAAAATAACCATGACGCAAGAACTGACAACTTCCACCCTTCTTTAAATCTTTCAAAGAAGGTTCGACTTTACAATCTGTAAGCAATTCAAGAGAATCAGGATTGACATGCTCAAGGAAATCATCATCTTCATCTGGAGATTCTTTTGTAAATAGATGTGCATACAAACGGACTTCCGCGTCGACAGCATCGTGGGTGGAAACCCAATGCAGAGTTCCACGAACTTTTCTACCATCAGGTGTTGAACCACCTTTTGATTCAGGGTCGTAGGTGCATCGAAGTTCGACTATGTTGCCGTCGTCATCTTTGATAGCTTCATCGCAAGTGATATAATATGTATGTTTCAAACGGACTTCTTTGCCGATAGCCAGTCTAAAATATTTTCTATTCGGAGCAACTTCAACAAAGTCAGTCTGTTCGATATAGATTTCTTTTGAGAAGAAAACTTTGCGAGAACCTGCTGCTTCTGATTCAGGATTATTAACAGCATCGAACTCTTCAATTTGTCCATCAGGGTAATTTGTAATGACAACTTTTAAAGGAGCCAAAACTGCCATCCGTCTTTCAGATGATGCGTTTAACTCATCGCGTAAGCCATGTTCTAAAAGTGCGATGTCGGCGATAGTGTCTCTCTTTTTTGAGACACCTAATTTTGCGATAAAAGTTTTCACCGCTTTTGGAGTATATCCCCGACGACGCAAACCAGAAAGGGTCGGCATACGAGGGTCGTCCCATCCGTCGACAAAATTTTGTTCAACAAGCTGACGAAGTTTCCGTTTACTTGTAATCGTATAATTTATATTAAGACGTGCAAATTCTGACTGTTGTGGATGATGAACATCAAGTTGATCCAAGAACCAATCATAGAGCGGACGGTGATCTTCAAAAGAAAGGTCACACAACGAGTGGGTAATTTTTTCAATCGAATCTGACTGTCCGTGAGCCCAATCGTACGTCGGGTACATGCACCATTTGTCGCCGGTACGGTGATGTGTCGCACGCATGATACGATACATAACCGGGTCACGCATATTCATATTGCCCGATGCCATGTCGATTTTCGCACGAAGGGTTTTAGCACCGTCAGGGAAATCACCATTTTTCATTTTTTCAAAAAGCTCAAGGTTCTCTTCGACGGAACGACTGCGATGCGGAGATTCTTTGCCGGCTCCGGTGAGAGTTCCACGATACTCACGCATCTCTTCTGCGGAAAGGTCATCAACAAATGCGACACCTTTTTTGATTAACAGAACAGCCCAATCATAGAGTTGGTCAAAATAATCGGAGGCATGAAACAGTCTCTCTTCCCAGTTGAAGCCAAGCCATTTGATATCTTCCATAATCGCATCGGCGTACTTGGTATCTTCTTTGGTCGGATTGGTGTCATCAAAACGTAGGTTCGTCACCCCGCCGTATTCTTCAGCAATACCGAATGAAATACAGATAGCTTTGGCATGACCGATATGCAAATAGCCGTTCGGTTCAGGTGGAAAACGAGTATGGACGACATTATCGAAGCGACCGCTTTTGTTATGCTGGTCGATTATCGTTCGGATAAAATCTTTTGTTTCTGCTTTAGGACTGTTATCGTTTTCAGAATTCAGATTAGTTATATTATCATTTTCAGAAGACATTTTGTAAAACCTTAGTTTAATTCTCTTGTCAATTTATTGGGCTTAAAGGTAATAAATTCGACAGATTATTCAAGATAAATATATCACCTTATGATGCTTTTATCAGCTCGATAATTTCAGCAAAATCGCCCATTCCCCGTTCAGCATAAATAACTTTGCCTTTTGGGTTAAGAGCGTAGACAGTTCTTAGGACACCTTTGCCATCAGGTTTTTGAGCTTCAAACTGTGCAATTACTTTTTCATCGGGGTCTGAAAGTAATGGGAAATTGAATCCTTTTTTGGAACAGTAATTCTGATGCGATGTAACCGATGCAAAGTTAATTCCAAATACGACCGTGTTTAATTTTTCAAATTTTGTTCTCAACTCTTCCAGAGCTGCAAGTTGGCGATTTCAGCCGGGTGTATTGTTTTTGGGATAAAAGACTATCACCGTAAATTTGTCTTTTATTTCATCCGATGAAAACTGTTCACCGTTTGAAGATTCCAGTTTGAACTTTGGAGCTTGAGAGCCAATTTTTAACATTTCGTTTCCTAACTATAAACATACACTTTGTATACATCATACGAAAATTTATTTTAGATTCGCAAGTTCTGTAAATAGTTTTTCATTGTCAGGCATTAAGTTGTATTCGAGAAAATCGGTAAACCTGATAATACCATTTTTGTCGATGAGAAAGACTGACCTGTCGGCGTAGCCTCGTTCGTTTAAGACACCGAACTTTGCAGCAACTTCGCCATGGGGATAGTAATCAGACATAAGCGGGTAGTTGATGCCACCCATATATTTTGCCCATGCCACATGGCAGGCAATTGAGTCAACAGAGACAGCAAACAGCTGACAATTAAATTCGTCAAATTTTTCGAGTAGTTTGTTATAGCCGGGAATTTGGTTTGAACAGACAAGGGTAAAATCGCCGGGATAAAAAGCGACCACGACATTTTTGCGTCCCTGGTACCAAGCTAAATTAAGCTCTCCCTCGTTGTGAGACTCCAGAGTAAAATCCGGAGCCTTATCACCAACTTCTAATTTTCTATTTTTAATCTGCATTTCTGCCACAATAACTTTTTCTACTTAGTCTTCCATAGGAGAACTATTGTCAATGCTGAACCAATGATGTGATCCTGAAATAGCATCTCTCTCGGCAACAAGCATTTCATAATGGTCATGTTCTTCTTTGGCAAGTTTATCAAAGACTTCTTTGAAACGTGGGTCTGTGATAAGATTGTTTTCATCCTGATAATATTTTGTCGCAGCGATCTCTGCTTCAATAGCTAAATTGATAAGATCTATTTCTGTTGCTCTGCTTATTTCCTGACCTTTTTTGATAATTTCAGATAAGGAATCAATACCTGTTTCAGGAAGTTGACCTAAGTCTTCGGAGACATGTTTTTTGTATAAATCAATAAGAACTTGTTTATGTTCGGTTTCATCGGTACACAATTTATCTAAAATTATTTTCGCTTGGGTGTCATCAGCTTTTTTGGATAACATCTGATAAAAAGTATACCTGTCTTCTTCACCTTTGATAGCTCTTTTTAAAATTTCAGAAATTTCTTCTTTTGTGTGTTCCATATTTTTATCCTAATTAAAAAATGTTATTTTTGTTGAATATATAAAGCTGCTTTTTTCATTCTTTCTACAACAGCTTCTTGTCCCAGGACTAAGAGTAAATCATACAACCCGGGTCCGTTTGGAATTCCTGAAACGGCGAGCCTGGTTGGATGAATCAGTTTACCTTTTTTAATTTCTTTTTCTAAAGCATATTCAGAAAGTGCTTTTTCAATTGTTTCTTTTGAATATGTATCTAATTTTTCAAGCCGTTCAGCAAATTGATTTAATAAATCAACTGCTTCGGGGGTGAAATTCTTTTCATCAGCTTGTGGGTCATACGTATAATCAAACTCAAAGAAATATTTGCTAAGTGCTACAAATTCAGAAATTCGTCTGACTCTTGTTTTTAAAATTGAGACAACCGAGCGAAGATATTCCCATCGTGTCTCAAGCCAGTACTTAGTAGTAAAGCCGGCATCAACAAGCAGAGGTGCAACTAATGTCGCAAGCTCATGGTCAGATTTTAATACGATATGTTCTTTATTGAACGCCTCAAGTTTTTCTTCGTTGAAAATCGCATTGGAATTATTAAAATGATTCGGATTAAAAATTTCAATAAGTTCTTCTACGTTATAAATTTCGCGATCAGTTTTCGGAGACCATCTAAGCAGACAAAGGAAATTAAACATCGCTTCAGGAAGGATCCCTTCCTCTTTATACTGAGCAACATCTTTATCGCCTAAACGTTTTGATACTTTCTTTTTGTCCGGTCTTAAAATAAGCGGGACATGTCCAAATGTCGGGAGCGTAAATCCGAGAGCATTGTAAATATGAATCTGCTTAAAAGTATTGGTCACATGGTCGTTGCCACGAACAACATGAGAAATTTTCATATCGTTATCATCGATGACAACTGCTAAATTATAGGTAGCGGTACCATCGGAACGGGCGATAATAAAATCTTCAATTTCGACATTATCACGTTTTAAATCAGATGACACTATATCATTAAAAGTCGTTTGCCCTTCAGGGATTTGAATACGGATAGCAAATTTTTCACCGTCGGCGATTTTCTTATCTATTTCTTCCTGAGACAAGTTTAAGCATCTGCGGTTATAGCGAAGTGGTCCTTTGTTAGCGACAGCTTCTGCACGGTCGGCAGCAAGAAGTTCAGGGGAACAGAAACAACGATAGCCTTTTCCGTCGTTTAAAATTTGCTGAGCATGTTTTTTATACAGTTCAATACGGTCGGACTGAAAAATAATTTCTTCATCAGATTCTATACCGAGCCATTTGAGAGCTGAAATAATCGGTTCGATTAGACTGTCATCAGAACGGGCAGCATCGGTGTTTTCGATACGGATTAAAAACTGTCCGCTGGTATGCCGAGCGTACAAGAAATTTGCGATTGCCATACGAGCGGTGCCTACGTGGAGGTAGCCCGACGGCGACGGTGCTATGCGAACTCTTACTGGGTTTTCTGTCATTTGTTGTGGTTCTTCTTTCTTAATTTCTATTTTGTCAGAAACAGAATGTTCATTTTGTTTTTTATCATCAGGCACCGGTGGTGCATCAAGCACCGGAGGTGGTGGTGGAAGCGGTGCTATCATATTCTTTTTTGATTGACTGTTTTTAT
>JAJRSF010000011.1 GCA_024278935.1 Candidatus Zixiibacteriota bacterium | reverse complement strand
TGTCTATCTCTTTGGTTTATTGGGTGTTGTTTTGGGACCTATGATTGCTGCTGTTTTTGTTACGTTGATTACAATTTTTGAATATAAATTACATCCTGAATCTGAAATTTCTTTTACCGATGATTAACTTTTTTCTAATTTGACAAGGAACAATCTTACCTGAGAATGGTTACAACTGATATGAAAAATGAAAAACTATTTGTTTATTATTATGCTGCTCAAGCAAACGAAGCAGATCTGTTATTGAGTCAGCTCAAAGAGTATGGTCTTAATGTTGAGTCTATTGATTTAGACAAACAAGATTCTGAAATCGAACTTGTAAATGGTTTGGTAGAACATTCTGAAAATCCATTTCCAATTCTTCGTATTGGTGAGCAAAAAATCAAAGCGATGCTACAAAACCCAAATTCGGAAACTATTCGGAAACTATTTTCTGATAATACAAATAAGTCAGTTGAAATTCCGAAAGCAACGATATATTCTACATCGTTTTGCGGTGATTGCCGTCAGCTAAAGATGTGGATGGACTCCCAGAAAATTTCATACAAAGAAATCCTTATCGAAGATTCCGAAGAGCTCAAAGAGCAGATCACCAGATGGTCGGGCGGGCGTCGGGTTGTGCCAACGGTCGAGTATAAATCGGTCGGACGGCTGTTTAATCCGGGAATCAAAGTCTTTCAGAAACTTTATGAGACATCTTGACAATTCAAATAATTTTCAGATATTATATAAGCCGTTATATTTCTAACGGCTTATTTTTTTAACTATTAAAATTCAGGAATCAAACGTGCAAAATAAAAGAGTTCTTATAACCGGTGGAGCAGGTTTTCTCGGTCTGCATCTTACCAAAAATCTTCCTCAGCGTGGTGTATCATTTTTAGTTCTCAATGATATCGCTCCTTTTATGGAAAATGAATATACCGACGATATGCTGTTGGTCAAACAGGATGTTCGCGATGCTGACGGTATGTACAAACTTATCAAAGATAACAAGATTGATATTATCATTCATTGTGCCGCGGCACTTCCCCTTTGGAAAAACGAAGAGATTTATTCAACAAATATACAGGGTGTTCGCAACACATTAGAGCAAGCACAAAAATGCAATGTCGAACGAGTTGTCTTTATCAGCTCAACTGCAGTCTATGGTGTCCCTGAAAAACATCCGCTTGTCGAAGCTGATCCGATGGTCGGTGTAGGTGCTTATGGCGAAAGTAAAATCGCCGGCGAACATGTTTGCCAAGAGTTTCGTGAAAAAGGAATGTGTATAGCGACTATCCGTCCGAAAACTTTTATCGGTACTGCCCGTCTTGGTGTATTCCAAATTCTCTATGATTGGGTTGACTGTGGTAAACGGATTCCGATTATCGGCAAAGGGGATAACCTGTATCAACTGCTTGAAGTCACCGATTTAATCGAAGCGATTTCTTTGGCGGCATCATGCCCTGCTGAAGATGTCAACGATACGTTCAACGTTGGCTCGCAAGTGTATGACAAAGTTAAAAACGATGTTGGTGCCTTGTGTGAATTCTCAGGTAACGGGGCAAAAGTAATGCCGACTCCTGCGATTATTGTTAAACCTGCCTTAGCGTTTTTTGAAATGATAAAAGTTTCACCGCTTTATAAATGGGTCTATGGCACCGCCGATAAAGATTCCTATGTCTCTACTGAAAAGATTGAAAAGAGACTGGGATGGAAATCTAAATACTCGAACAAAGATGCCTTGATAACATCGCATAGTTGGTACTTAGAACATAAAGAAGAACTCAAACACCGCGAGGCGGGCGTAACCCATATGGTCGGATGGGACCAGGGGATATTGAAGTTCTTTAAGCGGTTCTTGTAGGGAAAGTTATTGTGTCAGGAAGGGGTTCCTGACACCGCAAAAAATTTGTAGGGCGGAACTCTTTAGTAGTTCCGCCTTTTTGATTGCATCTTTTGAACTCCCCTCCGGCTTTAGCCGGAGTCCAGAACAGAATAGTTATAACAACACTTTATAAAGCTACCACATTCCTCAAAAAAACTTTTTCTCTATAATCACACAACACTCTTAACTATACAGCAAAATGGGTTCGTTTTCTGAAATTAGGTTTTTCGATACAAGTTTTGTGGTGAATGTAATCATACATACATCAAACAATTTTTTTAACTCCCTTGTTACATTGTTCTTTCATGCATGCGGTCGATTTAGATTTTGCGTTAGTTAATAGAGAATTTGTAGAATGTCATACCTGCTCACACAAACCATCCCCGACTTGATCGGGGAACCAGGCGAGAGCGTCTGCTACTTAAGAATCAAGAAGCTTTTATAGAATCATAATAATCTTTTACATATTCTTTACATCCTTCAAACATCTTTTTTAAAACATCATTTATGGGTAATCTAAATTCATTTGTATCATTTGGAGGAGTAACTAATTCATAATGTTCAACAATTCGTTTATTAATCTCTATATTACTACTTATTTTAAAATCAATATTGCCTGTTTCATGAGCAAATACATTTCTAAGGTCAATTAGTAATTTTACATCTTTTGATTTATGCAGTGAATCTTTAATGTTATTTTTACTTTTAACTATATCTTCGGAATCGAGTAATGCTGCTAAGCGAATAATAAAATTTTGGTTAATATAATGAGCCGCTTTTATAATTTCCTTTAGATTAATATTTGAGATACCTTTTTCAAAGAGAAGACAGCCCTCAAGATTAGGATATTCTTTTTTGTAGAATTCTGGGATTACTAGGGGATTAGCAGGGTTAGAACCTACTATAGTAGGAAATTTGCTCCGTATAAAAATAAAATTCTTCCATAATTCTTCCATTTTGTTTAATACAATGGTTTTATCATCGTTACACATATTTACTCCTCTTCTATTTCTTCTTATGAATTAAAGTTAATGAATTATTTAGATATTATCAAACAGAAGTAATGGAATGGAACTTGTCTCACTGGTATCACTTTCTATGCAATATCAAAGTAATTTCTCATTCATACCTCTTATGTATGACACTAAAAATTTCAATAAGAAAACAAGAGGTTGTGAAAAAAACGCTATACCGAAAAACGAACCCATTTTGCTGTAACTGTTAAACGTTTATGAGATTACAGCATAAAAGTTGTTTTAGGATGTGGATAACTTTGTTGGTGCATACTTCGACTCCGCTCACAGTCTGCAGACTGTTCAGCATGACATATAAAAAAAGGCAGGTCATTTAATGACCTGCCATACGAGAGTCCTAAAATCCCAACCCTATCATACAAACTATCTTTGTGCTAAGTTCTCTTCGAAGCGTTTACTCTTGGCAATCATGCCGATTAGTTCGATAAGTTCATCGGACTGATGTTCGCCTAAAAGTTCGGCTGCGATGTTAAGCAATCTCTGCGGGTCGGAATCTTTTGCCCAGTAAGAATTGCGAAGGACTTCCGCATATTCTGCCGCAACTGTTGCGAGTTTAAACTCATACGATGCTCGTTGAAATGTTTTGTGGAACATTGATTTTTGAAGACCTCTATTTATTTCTGATACTTCTTCGCCGCTGTCATCTTTGTAACGGACATAAACAGTTCCAACATAATCAGAACGAGAGTTCTTGACATACTTGACTTCATAGAGTGCAGTCACTTCGTGTCCGGCACCAATTTCGCCACCATCTTCTTGGTCGTCGCGGAATTTATTGTCGGCAACATCACGGTTCTCGTAGCCAAGCAGACGGTAAGACCGCACAACCTGCGGATTAAAATCAACTTGGATTTTTACATCACGAGCAATCACTTGCAAGTTCCCGGTAAGGTTCTTTACAAAAACACGATGAGCTTCGTTTATGTCGCTGACGTAGGCGTATGAACCGTTCCCTTTGTTACCAAGTTTTTCCATGAGTACATCGTTGTAGTTACCCATACCAAAACCGATTGAAGAAAGGGTAATACCGAGGTCACAATATTTCTTAATCTGTTTTAAAATTCGTTCGGCATTTGTTTGACCAACATTAGCGACACCATCGGAGCAGAGAATTATTCGGTTAATCTTATTACTATCAAATTGTTGTTGTGCCATTTTGTAGCCAAGCATAATACCTGCTTCGGCGTTGGTTGAACTATTAACACGGAGGGAATTGATAGCGTTGATAATCCGATGTTTGTTTCTTAACGATGTCGGTTGTAAACGTATTTCGGCATGAGAACCATAGACAACAATCCCGACTCTATCATTATGGTTGAGTTCATCAACAAGCATACGAAGTGCTTTTTTGACAAGCTCTAAACGATCTTCACGACCCATAGAACCGGAGATGTCGATTACAAAAACTAAGTTGGCGTCTTTGCGGTTTTCTTTGGCAATCTCTTTCCCTTTGATACCAATTTTGAGAAGTTGACTGTTTGTGCCAAACTCAGATGGTGCCCCTTCGAAATAAATTTGGAATGGTTGTCTGCGTGGAGGAGCGTAGTTGTAATCAAAATGATTGACAAACTCTTCGGTACGGATAGCATCTTTTGGAGGAAGCACACCTCGGTCGAGATAGGATCGTGCTAAAATATATGAGGCATCGTCGACGTCTATTGCAAAAGTAGAAAGGTGATCGTCTTCGGTGTCTACAAATGGGTTGACTCCATAGTTCTCAAAAAACATAGCATCGAATGGTTCTCCGTTTACATTTGCTCTCCAATTATAAGGTGGCATTGGAGGTTCACATACGAAGTTCTTTTGTCGCAACTTTGGTCTTTTCTGAAATTCAGTTTGTGCTTTTTGTTGAGCTCCTGATTGGGCAAGTCCTCCTAAAGGATCACCCAGAGGAACTCCATCAACAACATATCCAACATCAAAGGCACGTGTTGTTCTTAAAAAGACTTCTCCGTTGTTGTTTGTCACAACTCCCGAGACCGATTCAAGTAGTTCATCAACTGTGGTGAGCTGAACGTCATCGTCTTCTTTTTTAGATTTTTCTATTCCGATGGTAACATCGTTTGATGTATTGAATTTATCTAAAATATCATGCTCTTCGATTAGAGTAATTGTCTTACCTAATTTAACTTTACTTTTAGTCATCTGCATCGACCTTACAGTTGTAGAGTCCGATGTGACCGTGATAAGTTTCATCTCAATAGTAGTATACCCAAGGCATGAAATTTTTAATGTATATACACCCGGTTTGAGTCGTTTGATAAGGTACTTTCCATCGAAGTCCGATATAGCACCTGTGCTAGTTCCGACAACAAATACCGAGGCACCGTAGATAGGTTCTCCGGATTTAATGTCAGTCAGGGTTCCTTTTATTTGACCGGTCTGTTGAGAGCCGGCATCGATTACAGCATTGGCGATGAGTAGTAGGGCGAGAAGGATAAGTATTGGAATAAATTTTTTAAGGCGCATAATCCACCTCCCAAAAAAGGGTTATAGTTTTTCTATCGAGGGGATTACAATATAAAGACTGTTTTCTTCCAAAAAATGTTTAGTCTTTTAAAAAAATAATAGACTATGCATCAATATCATTGACAGAACACTATTTAAGGGTATCTTAATACTTACATACTACTTAAAAATCAGAGCAAGCAATTAAACTATTGCGAAATCTTTTCTGGAGGCAAGCAATGAAAAAGATATTGATTTTCACCGTTTTCTTGGTAATGACATTATTGATTGTCTATACTTTTCAAGATAACGATAATCCAAAGTTCACAAAAACCTGGTATCGAGATGCACAATATTCCGCACAAAAAAAATCAGGTAAAATTAAATCAGCAAAACAAGAACCGAGTGATTGGTTTTATTTGCAAAGAGCATATCCAAATGACAAGATACCTGATAATGCATATATCAATGCCTACACCGAAGTAAAAGAACTGAAAGCGCAAGTTGAAAATTCTAAAGCTGCTCAAACAACTTCATTTTTGTCAACACCTTGGGTAGAAGCCGGACCTACAAATATACCTGGTCGTATTCCTTGTATAGCAATCCATCCATCTGCACCTGCAACAATATATGCAGGTTCTGCTGCCGGGGGTGTTTTTAAATCTGTAGACTTTGGAGTTTCATGGACTTCTATTTTTGATGATGAAGTTACTTTATCAATCGGCGCAATAGCGATTCATCCTACCAACCCAAATATTATTTATGTTGGAACCGGTGAAGCAAACACAGCCGGCGATACATATGAGGGTGTTGGTATTTACAAATCTGTCGATGCCGGAGCAACATGGACAAATATAGGACTTCCAAACTCTGCTAGGATTGGACGGATTGTTCTTGATCCATTAAGACCAGACTCAATTTATGTGGCAGTCTTAGGTAAATATTTCGGCACTAATCCTGAACGCGGTGTCTACCGATCGTTTGATGGTGGTTCTTCGTGGGAACAAGCGTTGTCAATAGATGACTCTACGGGTTGTATTGATATCGTAATTGATTCAGCATCCGGTACACTTGTAGCATCTATGTGGTCAATCTATCGTGATTACGAAAATTCAAAAGTTGGCGGTATAACTTGTGGAATTTATAAATCTATTAATAGTGGGGACAGTTGGAACCAAGTTTTAAATGGCTTACCTGCTCCCGCAGATTCAATTTCACGGATTGGTTTAGCGATTGAACAATCAACAAGCACAATCTATTCTATGTATGTCAGTAATATCGACAGAAGTTTTTTAGGTATATATAAATCTGTTGACCTTGGTGATAATTGGGTTACAAGAGGGACTCAAGCAGAACTTGGTGGTGATATTTTTAATGGCTTTGGTTGGTACTTTGGTCAGATACGAGTCGCACCAAACAATCCTGATCGTGTGTATGCTCTTGGGGTGCAGTTGTATTATTCATCTGATGGCGGTTTAAACTGGACAAATCTTGGGTATGGAAAACATGCCGACCATCATGATATCTATATCGATCCTGCAAACTCTGATAATGTTTACAATGCCTCCGATGGTGGTATGGCATACTCAACCGATGCAGGGTTCTCATGGGCAGAATTAAATGCGATGCCTTCTACCCAGTTTTACGCAATTACGATTGACCCGAATAACTCTGATATACTTTATGGTGGTACGCAAGATAATGGCTCGATGCGTTCGACCAGCGTATCAGAAGATAACTGGGAAAAAATCGGTGGAGGTGATGGGTTCTACGTCGAAGTTGACCATACCAACAGCGATATTATTTACGCTGAATATCAATGGGGGCAAATGTATAAAATTGAAAATGGCAGTTCAGTTTGGGCTGTTGATTGGACTTTTTACAACGAAGATAGGCATAACTGGAATTCGCCATTTGCGATGGACCCACAAAACAGCTTACGACTATATTATGGGTCGAATAAAATGTATCAAACAAATGATGGTGCTGTCACTTGGCAACAAAAAAGTGATGACCTCACTAATGGACCCGGCACCGGTAACAGAACGTTTGGTACTCTTACTACTATTGGTATCGCCCCATCTGATAGCACGGTTGTTTATGTCGGTGCCAATGATGGAAATGTTTGGGTAACACAAAACGCAGATGCTTCCGGGATGTTTACATGGACAAATATTTCAGCAACACTTCCTCTCAGATGGATCTCTCGTGTTACGGTTGACCCATATGATCCAGCTATTGCGTATGTTACTCTCTCAGGTTATAAAGTTGAAGATTTACTGCCACATATATTTAGGACTACTGACTACGGAGCAAACTGGATATCGATAAGCGGTAACTTACCTGACTTTCCAATTAACGATGTTGTCGTTGACCCTGATAATACTAGCACACTTTATATCGGCACCGACTTTGGAGCGTTTTATACAACAGACCTTGGAGTCAGTTGGAATCCACTCGGAACTAGTATGCCAATTGTACCAATTCATGATTTAGTACTGCACAATGGAGATCGGAAACTTGTCGCAGGAACTCATGGACGCTCTATGTATTCACTTGATCTTTCAAGCCCTGGTTGTTGTATAGGAATCAGAGGGAATGTAGATGGTGATATTAATGACCAAGCTGATATTTCTGATTTGGTTTACTTGGTTGACTTTATTTTTGTTGGTGGTTTAGCTCCTGTTTGTTTGGAAGAAGCAGATCTAGATGGTGTCGACAATTCGATTAATATAGATATGTCAGATTTAGTTTTGATAGTAGACTTTATATTTTCAGGTGGTGCTGCACCAAACGCCTGCCCATAGATTTATATGAAAGGGCGTTTTGCGAAACGCCCTTCTCATCTGTCGTTTTCCCAAATTCGTTAAACTAATGATGAACTTACCGCAATAAATGCGTTAAGTTTGCGAATCGTAAAAATTTCTTTTAAAAAAATAGATAGATTAGTATATTAAGCTACATAAAAATTAACAGATTCATGGGAGATATCTTGTTATGTATTCAAAAACTACATTAATTCTAATTTTCGTCATGCTTCTTTGTTGTGGAAGTAGCTTTGGTGCTAATAGTTCCGCTAAAATTATTTATGATTTACCTGAAAATATAGCTCTTAAGTATCATAATACTATTTCCGGGTTTGGATTAACTGAAATTGAAATGGCTGATATTAATGAAAAGAACTTTTCAGCAGATACATTAAAGTTACTCATTATATTGGTACATTGGGACGATAGACCAAGCACATATGGGCAATCGACTTTTGACAGTTTGGTTTTTTCAGACAATGTTTATCCACTTGGTTCTGTCTATGATTATTATAAAGAAGTATCTTATGGGAAATTGACAATTGTAGGTGATGTTATAGACTGGTATAATGCGGGGTCGTATAATAATAATTTTGACTTTGAATCAATCCTGCCAACTTTAAATGATTACATTGATTTTTCTCAATACGATGGGGATAATGATGGCAATGTTGATGCCGTGTCATTTGTGCGTTCCGGTAATGGGCAGGAAGAATCCGGAGATTTTAATGATATTTGGTCTTATGCCTATGTATACCCACTTGGCTCCGGACCGGGACCATATGATGGTATGAGAATTCCGAGATGGAACACAATTCCGGAAACAAGACCTCTTCGGGAACCACTAGCACCTATTATGTTTTCGGGAGTTGATACCTTAGCTCAAATAAATGTGATGGTTCATGAACTTGCCCACAATTTGGGTTTACCAGATTTATATGATTATGATAGCAAACTTGTTCTATCAACCTTTACCACTCCCAACGATGATAACGATCATCCTTTGTACGATTGGGATATTATGGGATACGGTGGGTATGGAATTGTTTCTCTCGGATTTCCTATAACATCACATCTTTGCGGTTGGAGTAAAAAAGAGATGGGCTGGAACGATCCTATCATTTTAGAAGGGGAATTTACAGACCTTGTTATAAAAGATTTTGCTGTGTACGATGATAGTTCTTTGTATCAAGTTACAATAGATGCTGAAGCAGGTGAATACTTTTTATTAGAGTATCGTAACAGTATATCATTCGCAAATTTTGATAAATATGATTCTGATTTTTCAGTATATTTTTGGCCTTTACTTACCTTTGGTTCCGAGCCACTTGATAGAGGATTGCTGATTACTCACATTGATGACTCTGTTACACAAAATTGGGATCCTAACAGAGGGACTCCATCATATCCGCATTATACCGTTGCTGTTGAAGATGCCGGCTATAACCCTGCCAGAGATTATACTACAAACCCGGAGGGAGATGTGACTGATAGTGCTCATTGGTGGTATCCATATGAAACAAGAAAAGCAGCGACCTTTCAAAACGATGTAGAAGGACAAGAAATCTTTGGTCCTACAACAACGCCAAACTCTGATGGGTACACCGGTCCAACCGGAATTATTGTGCGGGTAGATTCTATCGTTGGTGATCGACTATATGCCTATGTGTATAATCCAATTTCATCTGATTTTGATGGTGATGGTATTCCGCTTCTTGCTGATAACTGTACTGCTGTTTATAATCCGGCTCAGACTGATTTTGACCTTGATGGAATCGGTGATTCTTGTGACACATGTACCGATAGCGATGGCGACGGGTTTGGAGATGCAGGTTTTCCGGCAAACATATGTGCGGTCGATAACTGTTCCGATGTTTCTAATCCAGATCAGCTTGATACTGACGACGATGGTACTGGCGATCTGTGTGATGCATGTACAGATACCGATGGCGATGGATTCGGAGATCCGGGCTTTGCCACAAACAGTTGTGAAGTTGATAACTGTCCTGATATTTACAATCCCGACCAGCTTGATACTGACGACGATGGTATTGGAGATTTATGCGATGGATGTTGTCTAGGTATTCGTGTAAATGTTGATGGTGACGTTAACGACCAAGCTGATATTTCTGATTTGGTTTACTTGGTTGACTATATTTTTGTTGGTGGCATTGCTCCTGTCTGTTTGGAAGAAGCAGATCTAGATGGTGTCGACAATTCGATTAATATAGATATTTCAGATTTAGTTTACATGGTTGACTTTGTCTTTACAGGTGGTGCTGCACCAAACGCCTGTCCATAGATTTTGATGAGTTTTAATATTTAGAATTTGTAGTTTTATATTGTAGGGCAGGTCTCGCGTTTGAGACCTGCCTTTTTAAAATTCAGAATGAGTAAAATATGTAGTTCGGGTTCCAAGCAACTTGTTTACAAGTTGCAGCACCCGACATGTTTTAGTTAAATAAGAAATTACCACCAGACTTGGTTGCCGTCTTTGTCGATGGTGAATATCCGCTCTTCTTTGTTCGACCCTTCCGCAACCAACCAGTAGAGACCACCCGACGGGACATTTTCAAAAACTAATGGTTTTTCATCATGAGCTGTTTGTTTACCAAGAGAATTCCAACCTACCTTTAAATTATTTTCTGGATTTGCTTTATCAAACAAAGGTTTATCTAACCAATAAAACAATTCATACTTTTTACCGTTTTTAAAATATGCTTTTTCGGAACCATCGGTAGACATCACAAGTTTACGTTTTGTTGTAGCATGAAGTATTGTTGTTGTTAAATTAATTCTATCTGCCGATAGCTCAATTCTAGTACTATCATTAATTAATATAAAAGGAGTTGCCCACGGAATTATAGTTTTTTGGATGTAAGTACTTGGTAGATATGCTACAGCAGTACCCATATCTGAAAATTTAAACCTTCTTTCTCCTGATAATCTTATTACTCCTTTTTCTCCCCAATGGATAGCTTTCCATTCTCCCGAATTAAAAACACAAAGATATGGAATAAAATTTTCAAGTGTATCGATATTATAAAACAACAATCCCACATCGGCGACATCAGTGTAGTCGGCGGTTACATCCATGTAGTTTTTGCCTTTGAGCCATGGTGGAATTTCGGTTCCTTCGGGAACTTGAAAAACTAAATTATCTTTTTGCTGGTCATAAGTCTTGCGATAGACTTTGCCAACTTTGCCCGACAACCGATAATTCCCCGGTGATGCTTCGGCACCCATGAACGGGATAACTTCACCCTCGGCAGTAACGATTGCATTCCAGGCATGGTTGTTTCCGCTGTTTGCCCAGTACGGGGTATAGTCCGAGGTTACCGCCAGTCCATTGGCACGCATAGCGTAGATGGTCACATTGGTCATATCTTCGCAACGTCCCAGTTTGTTCTCAATCATTTCTGAAAGCCCTTGGTCGGTTGGGTGTAGATAAAATCGTGGGTCAAAGCCGAACCATGTTTTGATATCATCGTTGATTATTGCGGCAGCTTCAAGTGGATCGTTTGCGTTTTGCATACTGTCTGTAATATATGCGTACTTGTCATAAAAATATTTCCGCCATTTTTCAAGCGGTTCATTGGAGCCACGGTAGGGAAGGATATATCGGCAGAACTGTGTGAAGTCAAAATTTTTCGCCCATGGTTTATTTTGCCATGCTAAAAATGCATAGTCAACTTGGTCAATCAAAAAATCTGCCGTGATTTGATTTAAGTCATACAGGAGGGTATCTTTTTCATAATCAAGCTCACCTCGTTTTTCTTCAATTTGTCCTATCCCAATTTTGAGAGAATCGTAGTTTGGAAAATCGAGCACATCGAAGGTGACATCAATACCTGCCGTGTCAAACCATCGGTATGTTGCGTAGGAATGCTGTTCCATATTTGCAATCAAAAACATGGTCGCATCCAGTTTGAGGCTGTCGCCGGATTGAGTATAATGGTCGATTACTTTTTGAAGCTCTGGGGCGTTATCTCCCGCTTTTTCAAATGCGGCTATAATGTCAGGTGATTCAAAAGTGTAATCAAATGCAAAACTGCTTGATATTGAGAATAATAACAGAAAAAGTGAACATATCGTTGATAAACGTAACATAATTACTCCTTATATATATGATATACTTCAAAATAGTCGACTCGGAATTCATTGGCAAGTCTTTCAGGCTTCTATTTAGTCCTAATCTGCAATAAATCACTTGGCAAATATTAGTTTACATCTTACTATTTATGGTAACATTAAACCAACAATCTTCTTTAGGGAATAAATAAAACAGGTAGTATATGTCACAAAAACTTAGATTTAACATTGACGATGAGCGGTTAAAATATACCGGTCAGAAAAAAGAAGTTTCTCTTAATCAAGACAGAATTATAGAATTCAACCACCGTCATTGGTCAGTTTTAAAAGGGTATGATTTACAACTGGAAGAATGTTCGATTATAACTCTTGATGATGAAATCAACAATAAGTCTAATCTTGGAGCTTTACGAAACAGACAACTTCGCCAGTCGGTTATTCTCTCAGCAGCTTTTTCAGCTATAGCAGTTGGTATGAAAGGCCGTGGCGATCTGAATAATTATCCAAAAGAAGAACATGATTATAAATTAAAAAATAAATTAAAACGTGCCAACGATCGCACCGCAGCTCAGGTAATGGGAGAGGTTCTCCAGACGACAACCAAAACCTTACCACTTGGTGAAGATGTCTTAATCGAATCTGCAATCACCGAAGGTGCCAGGATGAAACCGGGTAAAGAAGCAGGTGGTAATCCGACTATTGCGGTGGGTGCTGTATTTGGAAAAGAAGAACATCGCGCACAATACGGTCTCAACATGCCTACAAATGTAACCCTTCTTTCGATGGGTAACGATGTTATCGACGGTACTACAAAATCTATCACCGGAACCCACTCGTCGTTTACTGCTTTGTTTGTGACCGAGGCAAATATCAAACGACATCTACCTGATATTTATATTCAACGTTGGATGTCGGGTGCTTATTTTGAAAAATTTAATCCTCGTGAAGTAAATGTTATCGAATCTGCCGAGATTATGGCAAAAGCATACGGCATGAAAGATGTCTCGGAGCTGAGTACATTTTTCTTAGACCGACCTCGACATCACCCTGCTATGGATGACCTCAATAAAATTGGTGTCTCAACTCCGTTTGATATTGATGGTGACCTTATGCCGGGAATTCTTATGGGACTCCAAGGCTTGCAGTTTCCTGACGGACGAGGCTTATCTTCGATGATTGGTGAGATTGGTGGTTCCGCAGAATGGGCAGTCGGAGTTCTTCCGCTGGTATGGCGTGGTGGTCAGGCTCTTGGTATGCTGACATCGCAGTCTGCGTTGACTCGTAAAAATGTCTCCGCCGATGATCTTTGGGATAATAGGTTCCATTTCACCGAAGAAGAGTTTATGCAAATCCAGGATGCTCGTTTCGAACGGAAACCATATTTTACTATTGAAGATATCGTCGATGATCCTTTTGCAGGTGGAATCGCCGCATTTGGTGCTATCACCGATAACTATTATCTACCGTTTATCAAAGGCGTTGAGTTCAGTTATGAAAAAAACAGAGTATCAGTTTCTGTGCTGACTGTGAACTCTCTAGGGGTTGTACAAAATTGGGATTTGACTTTCTCGGGTAAAACATCTCTTGAAGCGTCGCTTAATAAAATGCTTTCACCAAAAGAACAGCTTAACAGTTTAAGAGGCGACAAACTTGAATCTGCTATCGGTGCCATGCTTGATGATAAAAAAGCAAACGAACGGTACCATATGTTTTTTAACAATGAATATTACCCGGCATTGATTCCGGTTCGCCATCAGATGTTTATGCTACACGATGCTGTCAATGGGTTGATCGAACGTGGTGCTTTAAACAAACAGGATAAAGAGATTATCGAAATTACCGAACGGTTAGCTCCGCATTGGTTCACGACATAGTAGTTTTGTAAGTTAGTATGAATATTATAATTCTCTTTGAGGCTGATAAAAACGATGATGGCTCGTATCATCTTTCGGATTATCGTGCTGAACATATACGGACAGTTTTAAAACCTGACCTGAATGACCGTCTTGAAATTGGAATCCTCAATGGCGAGCGGGGGACAGCATCGGTACAAGCAATCACAGATGATAAAATAATTCTCGCTGATTTACAATTCATAGAATCTCCTATACAAAATTTAACAATAGATATAATTGTGGCATTGCCTCGTCCGCAAACGGTCAAGAAAGTTTTGTTTACATCGGCGATGATGGGTGTGCGGAATATCTTTTTTATCAGAAGTAACCGTGTTGAAAAATCATTCTTTCATTCGCCTTTACTCGAAGAAGAAAACTACCGACGCTTTCTTATCGAAGGATTACAACAAGGCAAGAATACGATGCTCCCGAATGTTTCTATCCATGACAAGTTCAAACCATTCATGCAAGACTGGCAATGCCAGTTTTATGCTGAGCGAAAAGAAAAGCCGTTGTGTTTGTTGCCTGAATTAGATGCATCTCGGAACTTAGCAGAAGTATATAATAATAAAACAGAGAAGCTGCTTCTTGCGATTGGTCCTGAAGGGGGATGGGTTCCATTTGAAATTGACATGATGACCTCGCTTGGCTTCCAAAAATTCAAACTAGGCGACTGGACTCTTCGGGTCGAACACGCCTTGACTGCTTGCTTGTCACAGGTGGAGTTGTTGAAGTAGTCCCGTAATGTCATTCCCGGCTTGATCGGGAATCCAGTAGTAGGGAAGAACCCTTTAGTGGTTCTGCCATAACGGAACAGGCAGGCCAGTTCCCTACAAAAATAAACCAGGCTTCAGCCTGTCAGCCATTGGCTGTGTTACAGCCTGCAGGCTGTTAGCCGACGATTTTGAGCTTGGCGTATTTTGCCAGAATTTTTTTGAGTCCGATTCCTGAGAACATAATTTCAAGACGAAGCGATTCACCCATGCCATCAACTTTGACAATCCGTCCACGACCGAAAGTAGGATGAGCGACGATACGACCGACTTTCATAATTTCGTTCTCTTCAAATTCGTAATGCACGCCTTCTGGTTGTGATGATGCCATCGCCGGCTTGCGATTGAAAAAAGATTGCTGGACTGGTTGATTAGAATGTGAACCAGTTCCGTAGCGACGGTTATGCCGACGGTCTTTTTTCTCTACTAGTTCTGAGGGAACCTCTTTGATAAACCGTGATGGAATCGATTCAACTTCGCCAAACCGATAACGGGTTGTAGCGGTTGAAAGAAATAATCGTTTTTTTGCTCGTGGTGCACCAACGTAAAATAATCGGCGTTCTTCCTCGAGCGCCATCGGATCCATCGTTGCTTGTCCAAGTGGGAAAAGCCCTTCTTCGAGTCCGACTAAAAATACGGTGTCGTATTCTAAACCTTTGGCGGCGTGGAGAGTCATGAGCGTTACTTTGTCGTCGATTTCTTTATAAGCATCTAGGTCGGTGAAAAGTGAAATTTCGGCGAGGTAGGTTTCAAGGGCAGCATCAACATTCTTTTTAACATGTTCAGCGACACCCTCGATAAAGGCTTCGATATTTTCAATTTTAGTCTGACCAATAATTTTATCTTCGTTGCGAAGCTCTTCAATAAGGTTAATATCTTCGACCAAGTCCTGAGTCATCAAATCAATCGCCATTGCTTTTTTCTCGGTGCGATATTTTTCTATGAGTACGGCAAATGGTTTTATCCGTTTTGCTCTGGCACCAAACTCGGGGTAGTCATCAATTTTTTGAATGACTTCATACATTGAGATCGTTTCACGTCTTGCAATCAGAGCAATGTCAGATACAGTTTTGGCACCGATACCACGTTTTGGATAATTAATCGTCCGTTCAAACGCGACATCATCTTTGGTGTTCACGATAAGTTTGAGATACGCCATGATATCTTTGATCTCTTTGCGTTGGTAAAAAGAAACGCCCCCAACGATTTGGTAGGGGAGAGATTGACGGCGGAGTTGTTCTTCAAAGGCACGAGACTGGGCATTGGTTCGGTAGAGGACAGCGGTATCTTTGAGCGAGGTTGTTACTTGTTTATTATAAATAGTTTTGACAACTTCGACCGCTTCTTCATCGGCAGTGTCGACAAGCAGAAGTTGAATCTTGTCACCACCCTGTTGGTCAGTCCAGAGTTTTTTCCCTTTACGGGCTTCGTTGTTGTCGATGACAGCCGAGGCAGCATCAAGGATAACGTTTGTCGAACGATAGTTTTGTTCGAGTTTAATAATCTTGGCACCCGGGAAATCTTTTTCAAAATCTAAAATATTGCGAATGTCAGCACCACGCCATCCATAGATAGACTGGTCTTCATCACCAACTACGCAGAGATTATTATGTGCACCTAATAAATATTGCATAAGCAAATACTGCACATGGTTGGTATCTTGATATTCGTCGACCATAAGGTATTTGAAACGGTTGCGATACTTAGCACCGAGTGTTTCATGGTTCTTTAGCAGAAGTACAGAATTATAAATAAGGTCGTCAAAATCCATTGCATCGCATTCTTTTAAGCGTCGTTCGTAGAGCGAATAAATTTTAGCGGTGGCATCTTCAAAGTAGCCGGAAGCAGATTTGGCAAAATCATAAGATGAGATCAGTTTATTTTTACACTCGGAAATTTTTCGCATTTGAGCTTTTGGAGTAAACTGAGTATTTGAAAGGCCTAATTCTTTAATACAATTTTTTACAACAGTTTGAGCATCTTTGGCGTCAAATATAGTGTAGTTTGAATCATAGCCAATCAGGTGTGATTCGTTTCGGAGGAATCTGGCACAAAATGAATGGAAAGTCGAGACGTTGAGCGAGTTTACTCCGCCACCTAACAGTTCGCTGACACGTTCTTTCATTTCGCCGGCTGCTTTGTTGGTGAATGTGACGGCTAAGATTTGGTATGGTTCCGCTTTGCGTTCGACAACAATATGGGCTAAGCGACGAGTTAGTACCCGAGTTTTGCCCGAGCCTGCTCCTGCGATAACAAGGAGGGGTCCTTCGGTTGTTTTGACTGCCTCAAGTTGGGCTGGGTTGAGATTTTCTAGTAAGTTGCTCATAGTTTAGTGTTGAATATATGGATTGAATGTATGAACGCAATCAGGTTGTGATAAAATTTAAGAATACTCTCTCTTTTGTGTGAAAGTTTACTATATAAAAAAGAGTTTCTAAAATTTTTATAATTTGGCATATTAGAGATGAAATAACAATGGAGGATGTAGGGGTGAAGTTTTACAAAGTATTATTTTTAACTGTTGTGTCGATGCTAGTTTTTTCTAGTCAGATATTTGCAGAATGGTTACAAGGGAAACCGATGCCGGATCAGAAAACATTGTGGGCTTTTGAAACAAGTTATAAATCAAGAATATCAAGTTCAAAGTCGTTGCGGTATGTGGAATATGATTTACTAACTGCAGAGTTAGGTTTTTATAAAAACGTATCATCAAAAAAATCTGTCGGTGTATCTTTATATATGAGTAGCGGTGATATTGGTACGATGTTTGGTATTAAGTATCGTCAAAGAGATTGGCTCGCAGAGGATGTTTCGCTTGAGCTTGCTCCCGGTGTTATCTTTGCCAGTAAAAGTAGCTATACCACGAAACAAAAAGCACCATCTTTGATTGGATCTGCTACATTAAATCTATCTGATTTACTTTCTTTTGAACTTCATCTACAGGCAATCAGATATAGTTACAGAGGTTTTTTATATAATCCAAACACTCAAAAAGCAGAAGCGGTAAAATTATCCGGGACTCAACCTTCTGCGTATATAGGCATAAAATTTGGTTCATTTTTAGCTGTTGGGTCAGTAGTTATAACCTATGTTATTGCGTATCTTATTTATAAACAAACGGAAGTGACTTTTTAAGTCTAATGAGTTCTAAAAGTTTATAGATGTAAAAAAATAGGGCAGGCGTTTCGCCTGCCCCATTTTAATAAAAAATATAAGGGGAGTTTTGTAATTTTTAAAAAGGGCGTTTCACGAAACGCCCCAACAATATTTTTACTAGGAACAGGCAGGCCAGTTCCCTACTTCAATAAGTCCTGCATTGCGGGTCGGTTATTTTGCTGCGAGGTAGAACTCGTTTACTTTTTCCCAGTTGATAACATTGAAAAATGCCTGAATATAATCAGGACGACGGTTCTGGTAATGCAGGTAATAAGCATGTTCCCAAACATCAAGACCGAGGACAGGTTTTTTGCCTACAGAAAGAGGAGAGTCTTGGTTGGCAGTCGACATTATTTCAAGTTTGCCATTATTGACAACAAGCCATGCCCAACCTGAACCAAAACGAGTTGCTCCGGCTTTGGCGAAATCTTCTTTAAATTTATCAAAACCACCAAGTTCAGATTTTATCGCATCGGCAACTTCGCCAGCAAAAGGGACATCTTTTTTCATGATTTCCCAAAACATAGCATGGTTCACATAGCCACCACCATTATTTTGGACAGCACCACGGATAGATTCCGGGATTGCGTTTAGGTCGGTGATAAGTTCTTCGCCTGATTTTGATGCGAGGGCATCGTGACCTTCTAAAGCTTTATTTACGTTGGTGATATATGCGTTGTGATGTTTGCTGTGATGGATTTCCATCGTCTTTGCATCGATATACGGCTCGAGAGCATCGTACGAGTATGGTAGTTCAGGTAATGAATATGCCATTTTGTAATTCCTTTAATTGTTATTGTTTCTATCTATACGACTTCAAACGGTTCTTATGTAGGATTGTTCCCGAATTATGCAACAAATAGAGTAAATTGACCTCTTATCTGTAATCTGATTATAGATATATCAGGAAATAAAAGGAAAGACAAGCAAAAATAGGTAAAAAAGAGGAAAATAATCTATTATTTTCTATACATGGGGAACTATTCTGTCGTATATTGTATTATAGATTGAGAGTATCGTTAACTTATATGAAAGGAATTAATTGATATGATGGGCAAATATGACCCGCAGATGGTCGGCTGGATGGAAAAAGAACTGGTTGATATCGGCGTACAAGCGTTAAAAACAGAATCCGATGTAGAGACATTTATGAACCAATCGGGAACATCGATGGTTTTAATCAACTCGGTATGTGGTTGTGCCGCAGGTGGTGCAAGACCGGGTGTTGGGATTGCATTACAGCATAAAACGATACCTGATAATATTGCGACAGTTTTTGCAGGTGTAGATAAAGAAGCTACAGCAAAAGCGAGAACATTTTTTGATGACATAGCACCATCGTCACCGTCGATAGCTTTATTAAAAGATGGTCAGGTAATTCATTTTATCCCTAGTCATGAAATTGAAGGATATGATCACGAACAGATTGCTGCAAAGCTGACTCCATCGTTTGATGAGCATTGTAAAGCAGAAGGTCCTTCGGTTCCTGAAGATAAATTGAAAGAAGCGTTTAGCTCACCCCAACGAAATGGGTAAGTGAACAGATTATTTTTTCAAATGAAATTTAAACTGGCAGGTGATGAAAAATCGTCTGTCAGTTTTTTTATAGACCTAAAAATTGAATAGCGGAACCACAAGCAATTAATGAAAAGCCGGCGAGGGCTGTTGACCATCGGTTTAGATTGCCGAGAGGGATTTTATTGATACCCATCATCAGAACTGAAACTGTTGCCATAATTGTAATTACTGTTGTAACTCCAAATATGAGTGATACAAGAGTGATGCCGGTATAACCGGAAATCGACCAAGCAGAGAGCATAAGAGGGATAAGTGATTCGCATGGACCGAAGATAAAAATTGTGAATAAAATCCAAGGGGTGATTGTTGAAACAGAACTTTTATGGACATGCATATGTTCAGATTTGTGGTCATGTTCGTGGGAATGTTTTACAGAGTCGTCATGTATGTGCACATGGCTATGGGTTTTTCCTCGGAGTGCATTTTTGATTCCCCATACCATGAATGCAAAGCCAACACCTATTAAAAGCCAAGCCGAAAGATTACCACGGATACCGTGCCAAAAAGCAAATTCAGACCCTGCCCAGTCAGTTGCTGCCATGCCGACCCATGCTAAGAGTATTCCTATGATAACCGAGCTGACGACATGTCCAACGGCACAGAGAAAAGTTATCAAAGCGGTTTTTCGTTTTGACCAGTTTTGTGCTTTGGACATCATGATAAACGGAATGTAATGATCCGGTCCTAAGATTGTATGTAGGAAGCCAAGGGTTCCTGCGGTCCAAAGAAGGACAATAAGATTACCCGATGCAAGGGCTGTTTGTAAGTCAGTCATACTTCTATAATAGATTTAAATTTAAAAAGTACAAGGATTTTCAAAAAAAATTATAAAAAACCTCGTTACGCTAAGCATATCGAGGTTTCTTTGAAAGAAGATATTATTTGTTAAAATTATAATTCGATGAATTTAAAAATCGTTCTGTAGGATGATTCGGTAGCGAGCCTTGCCTGCTTTTAAGTGGTCGAGAGCATCGTTCACTTTGGACATCGGGAACAGTTCTGTTTGTGCTTCAATGTTATGTTGTACGCAAAACTCAAGCATTTTTTTTGTCGTTTCAGGAGAACCTAGTGGAGAGCCTGAGATAGAACGCTGTTTCATAATAAGTGGAAAGGCTCCAACAGGGATAGGTTCTAACACAGCACCAACAAAATGTAAGCGTCCTTTTGCTTTGAGAGCATTTACATAATGATCCCAGTTAAGCGGTACATTGACAGTTATCAATAAGAAATCAAAAGAGTCGGCGATTTTTTCAAGAGCTGCATCATCTTTTGAGTTTACAACTTCGTGAGCGCCAAGTTTTCTTGCTTCATCTGCTTTACTGTTTGACGATGTAAAAGCAGTCACATGGCAACCCCATTTATTTAGAAACTGAATAGCCATATGTCCAAGTCCGCCGATGCCAACTACGCCAACTCGGTCGGTCGGTTGAACGTCGCATTGGATAATCGGGTTAAAGACTGTAATGCCACCGCAGAAAAGAGGTCCTGTTTTTTCAAGCGAGAGTTTATCGGGAATCGGAATTGCCCAGCTTGAGTGACAGCGGACTTTGTCAGCGAAGCCACCATGACGCCCTGCTATTGTTGATTCGTTGTTGGCACATAAATTGTGGTCGCCGTTCATACAGGACTCACAGGTCATACAACTTTTTGAGTACCAGCCTAAACCAATTTTTTGTCCGACTTTTAAATGGCTTACTTTGTCACCGAGTGCGACAATCTCGCCGGCAACTTCGTGACCCGGTACCAGAGGGTAGGTAGTCATGCCCCATTCGTTATTAATCATGGAAAGGTCGGAGTGACAGATTCCGCAGTATTGTACTTTTATCTCGACATCTTCTGCTTGTAGTTCACCGAGCTCATATTCAAATGGCTCTAGTGGTGCACCCGCAGATGGGGTGGCGTATGCTTTTACTTTGCTCATACTTGCTCCTTACTATTATAGATTTAACATGTACATGATAGCAGGTAATAACTATATCGTCAAGAGGAAGATGGTTGACATAAAAAAAGCTGTCAGAAGGCTGACAGCTTGTTAAAATTGGAATATCTATGCAACTTATAATTTATCGACTCTGAAATTAGATGTTCCGCTATAGGCTGTGAATGTAACTCTGATTCTCCAAGTGCCGGCGGTACCAACAGAGCTTGCTTCATTGGCAGATGCTACTAATCCGTTTGTATATACTTGTGCGGAATCAGCATCATAGACAATCATAGTTGCTGTACCTGCCGTTGTTGTGGTCGAATGGTTGATCGTTGCCTGGGTGCCTGTGTTTTCCCACGCGTATTCAACAGTAGTAGAGATGTTTTCGCCGTTAGTAATTTGGAATGAAAAGGCGTCAACATTGTTTATAATTTCTGGTGAAAAATTAGCAAGCGGTGCTGTTGCTGGATTGCTGCTACTGGAACAGCCGACTGCCATAAGGGCAAGCAACATACAAAAAATTAAAATGTTTTTCTGATTCAACATAGTTTCCTCGCTATTTGATTGGTTTGATTATTTATAGTTTTTGCATATAATATTCTTATGCATACTATTATTATCGGGTCTTATATGTATGGTATTTAGCAGAAAATAATAAATTTGTAAGTATATAGAGCTTTTCAAGATGACTGAGTTTGTATATATTTCAAATTATGAAAAATGACCCAATAGCACTGTTCAATTTTTGGACAGAGAATAAAAAAGTATTCAAATCATATATGGTAATGGCTGTGGTTGTTCTGTTGTCGGCATTTGCTTTTTTGGTCGTTGCTGAAAAAACTATATATGCCGTTGCGTTGATTGGCGGTTTGGCAACTGTTTGGGTTATTACACAACCGAAATTCGTATTATATCAGTTTATTTTTATTATGTTCACCAATGCACTTCTGGTGGACAGATTCTCTGTAATGCTTATAGATATTTCCGCATTACTTGTTATAGTGACGGCATGGTTTGACCTGCTTCTCAAAGGGGAGTACAAGTTTGCTTTACCAAAATTGTCATTTAATTTTATCGCTATCTCAATTGCATTTTTTATCGTGGCACTCTTTGGGTATAATCCGTCGCTTTCGGTTATGCCGATTTTGCATGTTCTCTATCTCTTTCTGACTTTTGTATCGTTGTACTCACTTTCAAAATATGCCTCGGTTGAAAAACTACTTCATCTTTATTTTATGCTAGCAGTGATGCATGCGTTTATCGCTTTGCTTCCAGTTATCGGTGGTGCAAAAATGGAACGGCTGTTTGGCTTTGCTCGTTCGACTCTTGATGATATTATGATGATTGCTTTTCCGATAGGGCTGGTATATTTCATGCGGGCGTCATCGAGAAAAATGTTTTACTATCTGATTGCACTTCTGTTAATTATCGGTGCATTGATAGGTACTCAGTCAAGACTATCTATAATGTTTGCCTTATTCTTTGGAGCGATAGCGGTTTATTTTAGTTTGAAAAGAGGTCAGCAGAGAAATAATAAAGCTGTTAGAAGAATCCAAATCATATCGGTAGCATCGGTTTCGTTTGTTGCGATGCTCTTTGTTTTAAGCCCTGAATTTATCAACGTAGTGATGACTCGATTTGGGTCGTTGCTTAGCTCGGCACCATCGGAAACATTTTTAGTTCGGATAGTTTTGTGGACAAATGCTTTGACAACATTTGCTGACAATCCGATTTTAGGAATTGGGCTGGGGCATTATAAAATTTTGAATACAATTTATAGCTCGATACATCTGCATTACATGTTCCCATATATACAAAATTACTCGGCACACAATATGTTTTTCCATTACCTTGCCGAGACAGGCGTAGTCGGTACAACGGCTGTTTTTGCTTTGATACTGAATCAGTTTCGTTACAGTTAGAAAGTGTACCTGAAGAAAAAAACTTACTTATCTGAAATTGATATTTCTTTGTGTACGATATCACTCTTGATTTTAGTGACATCGTTTATTGAGGCGGGATGGATGTGGGGGCAGATGAGTTATCTGTTTCTGTTTTTCATAGTTCTTAATCTGCGGAACTATGAATTTAATTTTCAAAAATAATTTACTGCTCGTTTAGGTTCCAGTCATACGAAAGAAACCTAACTTTAAACTTTCCATCTTTTAGTTTAGTCTGTTCTTCTGTTGGAAGATGCTGGTAAATAAAATTAGCGACAGCTCTTTTTTTACCATAGAGATATGGGAAAATTGAATCACCCGAATATTTTGCTTCAAAATCTTTTCCATACCATTTTAAAATTTTAGAAAGTTTAATCTCTTTCTTATCAAAATTAAGTTTGTTCCGTGAGACGTCGGTGGCAAAACTTTGTGAACGAAAAGTAAGTTGCTGCTCAAGGGAGTCTGCTATAAAAGGATGGTTCCATAGTTCCGGGCAGGAAATGGAGGCACAGACTACAGCGATGTGAATACGTTCTTCATGGAAAGTTTTCCGCAAGATGTCATGTTCAATATTATCTAGGGTAAGCATCTGTCCGGCTACTTTATGTTTGGCTTTGTTCCAGAAACCGCCGATTTTTTTGATACTTTCAACCGGGTACGCTTTGACGATTCCTTCTATAGTATAGATATTATAAGCGTTGATCATGTATGCGACTTTTTGAGAACGGTCAAACGATTCATATTCGGTTTGTTTGACTTCAGAGAAATCTAAGAGTGCCTCTTGTAATATTTTTGGTTCGTTCAACATCTTTTTGTAATCAACAAGTCCGTTGTGAACTGTTTCGTTTAGCAGGGATTCATAGTTTGCAAATGTATGGTCAAAAGCAAAGCTATTTGTGCTGAAAATAAAAATCAGCATAAGTGCTGTAATTATTTTTTTCATCTTTTAACTCCATAGTACCAGTTATATAATTTTTGGTCATCGACGTTCATGCAGTATGCCATTCGTATGCAGGTGTCTTTGATAACTTTTTTTGTGAACCCTTCTTTATACCAATCTCTTGGTGAGGTCTTAATTTGTTGCGGTAAGATTAAAATTTTACCAATTCTTTTGAGTCTTCGGCTGAATTCGAAATCTTCCATAAGGAGAGATTCGGGGAAGCCATCTATCTTGTTGAAAATTTCTCGTCGTACAAAAATACCCATGTCACCATAGATACGTTTTAGTAATCTATTCTTTTGATTTGAAAACCAACTTATAAATTTAAGTGCCATACTTGTAGAGCCAAGGTTGTAGGCAAAACCACCTCCGACAATATTTTTATCGAGCATGTTTGATTGTATCAGTTTGATAGATTCAATATGCGGGGTTGTGTCGGCATGTAAAAACCAGAGGATATCTCCGGTTGCATTTTTTGCTCCGGCATTGAGTTGTTTGCCTCGCCCTTTTGGGGAAAAGACAACAGTCGCAAACTCTTGGGCTATTTCAACTGTCTTGTCTGAACTACCGCCATCGACAACAATGATTTCACAAGAGTTGAAATTTTGTTTTATATAATGAAGTAAAAAACCGAGATTTTTCTCTTCATTTAAGGTCGGTATAATAATAGATATATGTTGTCTTTTATACTTGTGCATACTGGTAGAACAGAAGAAAAAATAAATCGTTCCAACTTATTTAAAGTCGAAGCCGACTCTGATTTTATATGATGAAGTATTATAGGCTGATAATTGCCACGTTGCTGAAATTTTTAAAAGCATTGGCAGGCGACCGATGGCAAAACCAAGTTCGCTGTAGGGCTTATCTGTTTGATTAGTCAGCTCATCGTAGCTGTTGTAATCGTTGCCTGTCAATTCAGACCAAAATGCTCCACCATGTATAGAGAAACTGAACGGTATTTTTTTGATAAGGGGGAGCTTTGATCTTTTAAATAGTTTTGTTCCAAAATCATGACAGTAGTAAACTGATAAAAGTTCGGTTGCGGTGAAATTTGTACTGCTTAAGGTTTTAAAAGTCATGTCCTGATCGAAAATTCTTCCGCCAAAATCCATGGTTGTGTATCTTTGAGGTGGAAGCTGTCCCGAGAGTTTTGTTGTACCATAAAATCCGATTGATGAGGTCCCGATGCCTAAGACTTGTCGTGATGTGTATAGTTGGGCATAGAGAGTTTTATAGGTGAAATCAGATTGTAACAAAGAACTGTCTGAAATTTCTGCACCAATGCGGATGAGTGTGTAAGGGTAGCTAAAGAGTGCATGCTCTTTCCCTTTGATTTTCATCTTTTTATTTGAATCGTACATTAAAGAGAACTGCAGTGATTTAAGATCACCGTCGGTTATTGGAAGGTTCTCTCGGTAGGTGCTGTCTTTGTGTCGTATTGAATAGTTACTGTTATTGCTTATGCTGAACTGTTTATAGTTGTTAAATGAAAGAGAGAAAGTTGTCTGTTTGATGGGGGCAATCGATGCGGTCAGGCTGAATCCTTTTTCACGGTAATAATCATACTGGTCGACTTTTTTTAAAAGAGAAACAATCGTTGCATTGCCGTTTGTAGGTGAGTTTAAAGTTTTACGAGTTTGTAGATTATCATGATACGAAGCTTGCAGGTTGAACCTATGTTTTTTGGAGAGAAAATATTTTATACTGTTATCATGTTGCCAAAGCTCGGCATCAAAGGCGTAACCAATCTTTGAGGTTGTTTCAAATTTGTCGTTATCAGTCCTGAAATTAAATTTTCCACCAAGGTAGGCACCCTCAACACGGTTGAAATGGAAAATATCTTTGTTGCTTTTTATTGTCATCAGGATCCCGGGAATTATCGGAAGGAGTTTTTTGAGAAGTGGTTTGTTTTGTTCAACTGAATCAATATGGGCATAGGCATTTTCTTCTTTTATGGTAAGGGGGATAAACCTGTTGGCAAGCCATTGGGTAGAATCAAAATCATCGGCGTTTTTATCAACTTCTAAAACATAGCCATTAAATATTGTGTCGCCGTAATCTTTTTCAAAGATGTAGTTTTGCAAACCTGCGATATAAGAAAAAGAGATATTTGGGAATATTGGAATCGGAATATCAATAATGCCATCATATTGTATTGTAGTCGGCATCCAAAATTCATCAGCAAATAAATTATACTCCTGAACCAAGTGCAGTTTTTTGAGATATGGAGAATCTAAACCCTCGTTGATAGTAAGATCGACACCCATGATTTAGTAACTGTTAGCATTTATCTGAATAGTTCCTATAAAGAGGGGGGTGGTGTTACTCTTGGGTTCTATCTCTAAAAGATATACAGCCAGAGTATCGTAAAAAAGAGTATCAAGTAAATAGTAGTTGTAATATTCTAAGGCATCTTCGGCGGTAGGCGATACTAACGGGGATGCGCCGAGTTTAATACGGTTGTCATTAAAATTTGGAATTTCACCAATTGATATAATAATGTTTTTAGATTCAATATTTGCCGAGCCTTTTCTTGCGGATATAATCTCTTTGTATTCATAAGGGTATTTCCAATAAGCAATTAGTTCAGTCTCTGTCAGATACATTGGCTTTAATGAATCAAGGTTGGAGGCATCCCAAATTGTCGTTTTTGTATAGGCATCAAATTGATAGCTTTTAAGTTTTGCTAAAATTTCATCTTTATGGCCGATTGCTTCTCTGATGATAACTTGGGCAGCATCGTAATTTCGTTCATAGACATGAATCGAGGGAAGTTCTATTAATGAGGGGTGAAGCAGAATTTTTAATTCAAGTGTGTCAGAGTCGATTTCAACTTCAGATTTGTAAGTGTAATAAGCAATATGGGAACAGGTCAGGTGGTAGGTTCCCTTATCAACTTGCAGAGAAAAGCTTCCATCTTCGTTAGTCATAATTGTTTGAGAACTCTGTTGCACCTTTATAGTGGCAAATGCAACCGACTCCTGTGTCTGGCTGTTTATAACAGTTCCTTTGAGGACTGCCGCCTCTGTCGATGTAAAGCTACCAAACACTATAATAGTGTAAGTTAAAAACAGAATCAATTTTGTCATCTTTACCTGTCGTTATATTTCAGAAGATATTTAGTAATCCTTAGACTTTAAATATTGTAAATAGATTAATAAAACAATTTAAAAAAATTAAAAAAAGATTAGAATATAAATTTTTATTACGTATATTAAAAAGGTTAACTTGGATGCTTAAACTCTATGAATATGTATGCAATGTTATATTAGGTGGTACTTTAAAAGAAGAAAGAATAATGAAAAAAATAAAAGATTATATAGATCTCACTAAACCGACAATTATGTTTTTGGTAGTTTTTACCGGGTCGGCTGCATTGCTTTTAGAAGGAAGCATGATTGATGACCCGTTTCGGTTTGCTCTCTGTCTGTTTGCACTTTACTTAACAGGTGGTTGTGCCAATGCTTTAAATCAATATCTGGAACGTGAAATCGATGCTAAGATGGAGCGTACGGCAGCCAAAAGACCGCTTCCGTCGGGAAGATTGAAATCAAGCCATGCTTTGATTTTTTCTATCTCTATTGGTATTATCGGTGTTCTTATCTTCTGGGTTTTCTTTAATCTGCTGACTGCTATACTTTCACTTGCGACGATTTTGTTTTATTCGCTTTTTTATACGTTATATTTGAAACCAAATACAGATCAAAATATTGTTATCGGCGGAATTGCCGGTGCTATGGCACCAGTAGGGGCATGGACTGCCGCAACCGGGCATATGGATGTCGTGCCGTGGATTATGTTTGCGATTATATTTTTCTGGACACCTCCTCATTTTTGGGCGTTGGCTCTTTTTTGTAAAGATGACTACCGCAAAGCACAGCTCCCTATGATGCCAGTTGTGCGTGGTGATAAATCTACTATCAAGCAGATTATCTTTTATAGCTTTGTCTTATTTGGAGTTAGTTTGTCGTTGTTAGCTTTTGGAGCGGGATGGTTCTATATGCTTACCGCTGTTATCTTGGGTGTGATTTTGATTAAAAAATCAATTTATGCCTTAAAAGATAGTTCAGAAAAAATTCTCAAAGGGTTGTTTGGGTATTCAATTATATACCTTTTTGCTCTTTTTACTGCGATAGTTGTGGATGGGTTTATTTCATAAAAATTTAAATGTAAAATAGCACTAGATTTGTATGGTTTTGGGTCGGATGAAATTTGGGCTAACAAAACCCAAAAAGTCTATATTTTGTTGTTGATTCTTTATTTTAGATTGAGTACATATTTAAAAGTAGGTCAGGATAAGAAAAAAATATTATATAAATTGTCAACGTGAAATACATGGATAAATTGGTTCTTAATTGTCTATTTTCCTGTTGACATTATGATGTTTTTGCTTTATGTTTGTCGCTGATTAAACAGCCATTTGAGTAGAAATGTTTTAGCCTTGGCTGTGGTAGGTTTTTTAAGAATTTTAAAAATTTAGGATTAATACTTGGCACAGATATTTCCTTCATGGACAAATAAATTACCTCTTATATTGTTAGTTGTTGTTGTTGGCATTGGTGTGAGTAAGGTCGGTTTCTTTTCATATTTTGGATCACCGGAATTTACCGATGTCGGCTACCGTCCTGATCAACCTGTTGATTATAGCCACAAACTTCATGCCGGCGATTTAGGTATAGATTGTCGCTACTGTCATGTTTCTGTGGAAACATCGGCGGTCTCTAATGTTCCTCCAACTCGTACCTGTATGAATTGTCATACATTGGTAAATACAGACTCTGACAAACTTGCCAAAGTTCGCGAAAGCTGGCAGACCGGCAAACCGATCGAATGGGTTCGGGTGCATAAAGTCGGTGAATACGCATATTTTAATCATTCAATACATATAGATAGAGGCGTTGGTTGTATTAGCTGTCATGGCAATGTGGCTGAAATGGAAAAAGTAACCCAAGCAGAGCCGCTTTCGATGGGCTGGTGTTTGGATTGTCATCGTAATCCGGGACCAAATTTAAGACCTGTTGATGAGGTGACTAATATGTATTGGGAAAAACCAGACAATCAGGCTGAATTTGCCGCTAAGATTATTAAAGAGAAAAATATCTCTCCACCGGTTAATTGTGCAGGATGTCACCGATGAAAAAAGAAAACAAAGTGCAAGAGAAAAAATATTTTCGTTCTTTAGAAGAGCTTGAAGGCTCTAAAGAATATAAAGAAAAAGCCGGACGGGAATTCCCTGAAGGTGCTTCTGAAATGAACAACGACTGGTCTCGCCGTAATTTTATGGGAATCATGGGAGCGTCGATTGCTCTCGCCGGGTTAGCAGGCTGTCGTCGTCCGAAAGAAAAAATTGTCCCATATGTGATACCTCCTGAAGATGTTATTCCCGGAATTGCTCAACAGTATGCGACTACAATGCCATTCGGTACGTCATCGTACGGAATAGTAGTAGAAAGTCATGAAGGTCGCCCGACTAAAATTGAGGGGAACAAGCTTCATCCTTCGACTTTAGGTTCATCGAATGCGATGATACAGGCTTCGATGCTTGGATTGTACGATCCTGACCGTTCGCAAAAAGTTCTACAAAAAGGCAAAGAAAAGACATTTGATGATTTCACAGCTTTTTGGGTAGAAAAATTTGCGTCATATAAAGATACAAAAGGTGAAGGCTTAGCTGTTCTGTCGGAATCGTTTGCTTCACCAACACTTGCTCGATTAAAGAAAAATTTTGAAAAGACCTTTCCAAAAGCAACATGGGCAACTTATGAGCCTGTCTCAGATGAAAATATATATCTTGGTCTAAAGTTTGCCGCAGGTAAAGATTTACAACCTGTATATGATTACTCACAAGCTGATGTTATCTTGTCGCTTGACTCCGATTTCTCCCTGACTGAATCTGAAGATATCACTGCCAATGCAGGTTTTGCTGCCGGTCGTACGATTGAAGATGAGCAAAGCAAAATGAACCGTTTATATGTTGTCGAAACAGCATTTTCGGGAACAGGTGGGGTAGCTGATCATAGGTTGGTAATTAAACAGCATGAGATTGTTCGGTTTGTCAACGCTTTGGCTAAAAAACTTGGCGTCAAAGGTTCTCAAGAGACTCCAAATGTTGATTTGCCTGCATCATGCAATGCGTGGCTTGACCCACTTGTACAAGATTTGATTGCTTCCAAAGGGAAGTCTTTGGTTGTTGCCGGTCGTCGCATGCCTCATGGTGTGCATGCGTTGGTCTATGCTATTAATAATGAATTAGAAAATTTAAATAAATCTGTTAAATATGTCGAGTTGCGCGATGTTGAAGTTTCTTCTGTAGATTCTTTGAAAGCGTTAGCTGATAGAATGAACTCAGGGCTCTTTTCAACGGTTCTCATGTTGAATGCTAATCCTGTCTATAATGCACCATCTGATTTTAGATTCAAGTCTGCTTTGAAAAAAGTAGAAAACTCGATTCATGTTGGGCTATACAATGATGAAACTGCAAAAGCTTGTTCATGGCATATTCCAACAACTCATTATTTAGAAAACTGGTCTGATGCTCGTTCAGTAGATGGGACTGCGTCGGTGGTTCAGCCACTTATAGCTCCACTGTTTAACGGCAAGTCAGCAGTTGAAGTGCTTTCGTTGGTTGTATCTGGTGAATTTGTAGATGGACATACTATTGTAAAAGAAACTTGGAAAGATTTAGTTTCTGGTGGCTTTGATTCATCTTGGAGAAAAGTTTTACATGACGGCGTTATTACGAGCTCTTCGTCTAAAACAATTACTCCTGATTATAAGTCTGAATATATTTATGAAGTCGTTGGCTACTTAGACCAAGGCAATAAAGATGGAATCGAAGTTGTTTTCGCGTCATCACCATCTGTATTTGACGGTCGTTTTGCCAATAACGGTTGGATGCAGGAACTTCCTGGAGCAGTCACACGAATTGCGTGGGATAATGTTGCTCAAGTTTCTAAAAAGACTGCTGATGGTTTAGGTCTGAAATCTGAAGATATGATTGATATAAATATTAACGGTGCTGTGATACAGATGCCGTTGTGGGTTGTCCCGGGTACTGCCGATGATACTGTGATTCTAGAATTAGGATACGGTCGCAAAGGTATTGGTCGAATTGCTGATAAGGCTGGGTTTGATGTCTATCATGCCAGAACTTCTTCGGCGATGTCTTATGCTTCGGGTGCTACTATTGTCGGAACAGGTCGCACTTTTGAGCTTGCCAATGTGCAGGATCACTGGTCGATGGAAAACCGTCCGATTGTACGTGAAGCTAACAAAGAAGATTACGAACATCATCCTGAATTTGCCAAGCACGCCGTGCATCATCCTCCGCTTGAGTCAATGTGGACTGAGTTTAAATATGATAAAGGTAACCAATGGGGAATGGCGATTGATTTGACAACTTGTACCGGCTGTTCTGCTTGTACGATTGCTTGTCAGTCTGAAAATAATATTCCTGTAATTGGAAAACAAGAAGTACGCAACGGTCGTGAAATGCACTGGATTCGTATTGACAGATATTTCTCCGGCGATGTTGATGATTCAGCCTCGGTAGAAATGGTGCATCAGCCGATAGCATGTCAGCATTGTGAAATGGCGCCATGCGAACAGGTTTGTCCTGTTGCCGCCACGGTGCATAGCGATGATGGTCTCAATTCAATGGTGTATAACCGTTGTATCGGAACTCGTTATTGTGCCAACAACTGTCCATATAAAGTTCGTCGATTTAATTTCTTCAATTTCACCAAAGAAACACCGGAAATTGTCAAGATGGCAATGAACCCGGATGTGACGGTACGTGCTCGTGGTGTGATGGAAAAATGTACATACTGTGTACAGCGAATCAGTAAAGCAAGAATAGAAGCTAAAAAAGAAGATCGATTAATAGTCGACGGCGATGTTGTCGTTGCTTGTCAGCAGGCATGTCCTGCCAATGCGATTGCCTTTGGTGATATAAATGATCCTGAGTCAAACGTAACAAAAGTAAAAGACCGCAACCGCGCATATGATTTGTTGGCTGAATTAAATATTCGTCCTCGGACATCGTTTTTGGCAAAGATTAGAAATATAAATCCGAATATGCCAACGACTAAAATTAAACCTGTAGATTCAAAACATTAGGAAATAGATTTAAGTGAGTTCAAACGCAAAAGACTTAACAGATTTAAAAGTTCAAGATGAACTGCTCTTTGACGGCAATCCGACTTTTGGGTCTGTCACAGAAGATGTAAGTAGAGTCGTTGAAACAAAGCCGGGAAGAATGTGGTACGTTCTCTTTGGCATTTCATTGTCTCTTACTTTGATGCTTTTCTCGATGGTCGGCTATCTTTTTTGGGAAGGTACCGGTATTTGGGGATTAAACAATCCTGTAGGTTGGGGTTGGGCGATTGTCAACTTTGTGTTTTGGGTTGGTATTGGTCATGCCGGAACTCTTATCTCGGCGGTACTTTTCTTGTTGCGTCAACGCTGGCGTACTTCGATTAACCGTTTTGCCGAAGCGATGACAATTTTTGCGGTTATCTGTGCTTTGCTGTTTCCGACAATTCACGTTGGTCGTGTCTGGTTGTTATACTGGGTGCTTCCACTTCCGAACCAGATGGAGATGTGGCCGAACTTTAGGTCGCCACTTCTTTGGGATACCTTTGCGGTCGGTACTTACTTTACCTGTTCGCTTCTGTTTTGGTATGTTGGTCTGATTCCTGATTTAGCAACGCTAAGAGACAGAGCAAAAGATAAATTAAGTAAAATGATGTATGGTATTTTCTCTCTGGGGTGGCGTGGCGGTAACCGTCAATGGCAACATTACGAATTAGCTTACTTAGTACTGGCAGGTATTTCAACTCCGCTAGTGCTTTCGGTTCACTCTATTGTATCAACTGACTTTGCGACCTCATTGGTTCCGGGTTGGCATACGACAATTTTCCCACCATACTTTGTAGCCGGTGCTATTTTCTCAGGCTTTGCGATGGTGATGACGCTCGCATTGATTGCTCGAAAAGTTTATAATTTAGAACATATATTTACCCCTAAAGTTTTAGAACGTATGAGTTGGGTTATGTTGTTGACCGGTTCGATGGTTGGCTATGCCTATGCGATGGAATTCTTTATTGCTTGGTATTCAGGAAATGAATACGAACGGTTTGCTTTTATCAACCGTGCTTTTGGTCCGTATGCCTGGGCGTACTGGATTATGATTACCTGCAATGTTATCTCTCCACAGTTGTTCTGGTTCAAAAAATTCAGAACATCGATTCCTCTTCTGTTTATTATTTCTATTGTTGTCAATATCGGTATGTGGTTTGAACGTTTTGTAATCGTTATGACTTTGTCTCGTGACTATCTACCGTCGGCTTGGGATTATTATAGTCCGACGATTTATGATATTGGAATATTTATTGGCTCGTTTGGTCTCTTCTTTACGCTCTTCCTTTTGTTCCTGCGTTTCCTCCCTATGGTGGCGATGGCAGAGGTCAAATCTGTCTTGCCTGAAGCGGACCCACATCATGGAGGTTCTCACTAATGGGTTTATTTAAAAAACTTCCTGGTGTTATAATTGCTGAATTTGATTCTACCGGTTCGCTATTACATGCTGCTGAAAAAATGTCTGAAGCCGGGTATAAAAAATATGATTGTCACTCACCGTTTCCGATTCATGGAATGGATAAAGCGATGAAACTCAAACGTTCGCCGATGGGCTATATTATTGGAACAATGGGTTTGATTGGTATGTCGGGAATGGTAGGGTTGACTTATTGGACAAATACCTATGGGTATTCAATGGTTATCTCCGGTAAACCTTATTTTAGTTGGCAGGCTTTTATTCCGGTGATTTTTGCTATTACGATTTTGTTGTCAGCTTTTGGTGCTTTCTTTGGCATGCTTGCTTTAAACAAATTACCGCAACTGTTTAATCCTATTTTTAACTCGGATGCATTTGCGAAAGTAACCAACGATAGTTTCTTTGTGTCTGTTGAGTCTCACGACCCAATGTATGACGAAGCGAAAGTAAAAAGTTTCCTTGAGTCTATTGGTGGTAAAAATGTGGAGGTTATCAAAGGTGAATAAAAATATGACTTCACATATCACAACTTTTGCCTTGCTGTTGGTTCTACTGACAGTCGCAGGATGCTATCAAGGCAGACCTTCTAATAAAGAACCTATTCACTTAAATCCGAATATGGATAATCAGGAAAAATACCGTCCGCAGGCAGAGTCTAACTATTTTGAAGATGGTGCCACTATGCGTCCTATCGTCGAAGGTACTGTTGCTCGTGGTCTCTTAAAAGATGATACACAATTTCACTTTGGTAAAGATTCTGAGGGTGATTTTATAAATGGGTTCCCAAAACAGATAGCTTTTAATATGGAGCTACTCAAGCGTGGTCAGGAACGATATGGTATTTACTGCTCACCTTGTCATGGACAAATTGGTAACGGTCGTGGTATCGTTGTTGAGCGTGGCATGGTTCCTCCGCCATCATTCCATTCTGATTCTATAAAAGTATATCCAACCGGACGGATCTTTGATGTTATTACAAACGGTGTTCGAAATATGCCACCATATAAATATCAGATTCCGGTAGAAGACCGCTGGGCGATTATCGCTTATTTTAAAGCGTTACAAAGAAGTCAAAATGCAACATTACAAGATGTTCCACAAAGTGAACGAGGGAGCCTCTAAAAGATTATGAAGTTTGATACCAATACATATAAAATTACTGACTCAGGTAAAATTGGAACTGTCGCACTGATACTAGGGGTTGTCTTTTTAGCTATCTCTGTGTTAGGCTTTATGCAGGACTCCGCTCATTTTTATTCTAATTATCTTACCGCTTATATTTTCTGGCTTTCAGTAGCTCTAGGCGGAATGTTTATTACAATGCTTCACCATATTACCAACGCTACCTGGTCGACAGTTATTAGACGTATAACAGAAAATATGGCGGCAACAATGCCTGTTTTTGTTTTGCTGTTTATACCGATTGTTTTTGGGCTACATGAAATGTATCACTGGAGTCATGCCGAAGTGATGGATCCTAATTCACCGAGCTATGATGCACTGATACATGAGAAGCAGGGCTACTTAAACGAAACGTTTTTCTTTATCAGGGCATTTTTCTATCTTGCTGTCTGGACTATTTTCTCATTCTTACTTCGCAAAAAATCAGTCGAGCAAGATTCTACCGGAGCAGATTATAAATTAGCATATAAAAAATTAGCAGCACCGGGACTTATCCTTTTTGCTTTAACGACAACTTTTGCGTCGTTTGACTGGATGATGTCTTTGGATGCTCATTGGTTCTCGACAATTTTTGGAGTATACTTTTTCTCCGGTATCTTTTTGTCTGGGCTGACATTCTTATTTGTTTTTCTGATGTATTTGAGGTCGCAAAATGTTTTAGGCGATGTTGTCACCGTTGAACATTACCAGGATATTGGTAAATTTATATTTGCCTTTATTATTTTCTGGTCATACATGGCTGGGTCGCAATATTTCTTAATCTGGTATGCCAACCTTCCTGAAGAAAACTATTGGTTCTTATATCGTTGGGGTAACAGTTGGGAGATTGTCTCGATGGTTCTTATCTACGGACATTTTGTATTCCCATTTTTAGCTCTTATTACCAGAGCAGCAAAACGGAATTTGAAATTTATGGTGTTTATATCATTGTGGATTTTCGCTATGCGTTTTGTCGATTTTTACTGGATCATTATGCCGACCGGTTTAAACGAAGATGGCTCGCGGGTTGTCTTTGACTTTACAATGTATGATATAGCTCCGATAATTGGTATCGGCGGGATTTTCTTCTGGTTCTTCTGGAAACAACTTACTGCCAATGCTATTATTCCGGTGAAAGACCCATCCCTTAACGAATCTATGAAGTTCCAAAATACATAGGATATTATTATGAGTGCCGGATACGAAAAAAAAGATGTAAATGTCAAACAATTAACTATTGTAGGATTTGCTATAATTGCATTTCTTGCTATATCTATGGTACTCCTCAATGAATATTTCTTGATTGAAAAAGAAGCTGTGGTGTATGACGAAGTTCTCAAACCGAAATCTATTTCACTTGCCGAACTTCAAGCTAGAGAAAACAAAGTACTGACATCATACCAACTGGTAGACTCTACAAAACAAGTTTATTCAATTCCTATCGCTGATGCGATGGAACTATATCTAAAAGAAAATTCAAGCAGTAAATAACTTTTATAATTTTTAAGTAAGTGTGAAAAGAATGAAGAATAAGTCCGGTCTATTTTTAACATGTTCAATTTGGGTCTATGTGACCCTTGTAGTCTTGGCTTTGCCAGTCTCAGCACAAGTGATTGAAGATAAAGTGCCTGAGCTTGAAGGTGTTGATGTTATCGAGCATCTTGGCGAACATATTCCTCTCGATTTAGTTTTCACCAATGATCTCGGACAGCAAGTGACAATCGGTTCTTATTTTGATGAAGAACAGCCGGTTTTGTTAATGCTTGGGTATTATGAATGTCCAATGCTTTGTAATTTGGTCTTTAATGGAATTATAAATTCGGTTAAAGAACTAAAGCTGTTGCCCGGAAAAGATTATAAAATGGTTTCGGTCAGTATAAATCACCGAGAAGATTTTAATCTGGCAGCATCTAAAAAAGCAAATTATCTGACTGCATTAGATATTCCATCAGCCAAAGATGGCTGGTCGTTTTTAACATCTGATTCGGTTCAGGTTAAAAAACTTGCCGATGCTGTTGGCTTTCAATACAAGTATGATGACAACATAAAACAATATGCTCATCCTGCTGTGATTTATCTTTTGTCACCAAATGGAAAAATCAGTCGCTATCTTTATGGTGTTGAATATAAAGTGAATGATTTAAGATTTGGTCTACTGGAAGCATCGGAAGGCAAGATCGGAAATACTATAGATAGAATTATTTTGTTCTGTTATCATTATGACCCTGATGCAAAAGGGTATGTTGTTTTTGCCGGAAACGTTATGCGTTTAGGCGGAGCAGTAACATTGGTTTTGGTAGCAGGTATGGTAGGATTACTTTTATATCGGGAACGGCGAAAAAAGAAAAAAACAATTTCTGCCGCCGCGTATTAAAAAGATAGAGGAAATTAAATTTTATGGATACAACGGGAACATTTTGGATGCCACCGGGCAATTCAACTATCGCAAGTGAAGTAGACGGACTCTTTTATTTTATTCTGTATGCGTCAATAATTATTTTTACGATTGTTATCGGCTTAACGACATATTTTTCTATTAAATACCGCAGACGTGCTGATGCTGTTGCACATAAAACTGATGGACTGGATCATAATCTGAAACTTGAAATTTTCTGGACAGCTGTTCCATTGATTTTGGTCATGATTGTTTTTGTCTGGGGTTTTAAAACGTATATGAAAATTTCTGTTATTCCAAAAGATGCTTACGAAATTAAAGTGACCGGGCAAAAATGGTTCTGGTCGTTTGACTATCCTGAAGGTGGCAACTCGGTCAATGAAATCGTTGTGCCGGTTAACAAACCTATCAAACTTCTTATGGACTCCAAAGATGTTATCCATTCATTTTTTGTACCTGAATTCAGGGTCAAGATGGATGTCCTCCCAAACAGATATTCTATCACATGGTTTGAAGCAACAAAAGTTGGCGATTATACATTGTACTGTGCTGAATTTTGTGGTAAAGGGCATTCTGAAATGATTGGCAAAGTTCGAGTCGTTACAGAAGAAGAGTTTGAAAAATGGTCGGAAGACTTAGCCTTCTCCGGTGAAGGAATGACACTCGAAGATTTTGGTGCCAAACTGTATGTTTCCAAAGCATGTATCACTTGTCACAAAATTGACGGTTCCAATTCAACCGGTCCTCCATGGAATAATTTGTTTGGCAAAGAAGAAAAATTAAGCGACGGTACATCAATTATTGTAGATGAAAACTATATTCGTGAATCAATATTAAATCCGATGAAAAAAATTACCGCAGGCTATCAACCTGTGATGCCGACTTTCCAAGGTATCTTAAAAGACAAACAGATTGATGCTTTAATTGCGTATATAAAATCACTGCAAGAAGATAAAAGCTTTATTAAAGATGAGAGCTTACAAGAAGATGAAAGTTTGAAAAATGAATAAAATGCCAGAGACACATTACTTAAATTGTAAAAAGGGAATCAAATCCTGGCTTACAACTGTAGATCATAAACGAATTGGGATTTTGTATCTCCTTTCAATTATGTTCTTTTTCTTTGTTGGTGGAATGTTTGCTGTTCTGCTTCGTTTAGAACTTCTGACGCCGGATAAACTTTATATCGACTCTGATATGTATAACCAGTTCTTCACACTGCATGGGGCGATAATGATTTTCCTTTTTATTATCCCCGCGATTCCCGCAATCTTAGGAAACTTTATCCTGCCCATAATGATTGGGGCAAAGGATGTAGCATTCCCTCGGCTTAACTTGGCTAGTTGGTATATCTATATGGTTGGTGCCTTGTTTGCGGTGTTCTCATTGGTGGCAGGTGGTGTAGATACCGGTTGGACATTTTATACACCGTATTCAACGACAACGTCGACCTCTGTTATTTCGATAACGCTTGGGGCTTTTATCTTAGGCTTCTCGTCGATTTGTACCGGACTAAACTTTATTGTAACGGTACATAAACTTCGATCGCCGGGTATGACCTGGTTTAAGATGCCTCTGTTTGTATGGGGTATGTATGCGACTGCTTTGATTCAGGTACTGGCAGCTCCGGTGCTTGGTATTACCCTTCTGTTACTTATAATTGAACGTGTTGTTGGGATTGGTATTTTTGATCCTGCCATGGGAGGAGATCCGGTGCTGTACCAGCACTTCTTCTGGTTCTACTCGCATCCTGCTGTGTATATTATGATTCTTCCGGGTATGGCAATTATTTCTGAAATGATAACAGCTCATTCGCATAAAAAGATTTTTGGTTACAAAGCGATAGCTTATTCATCACTCGGTATTGCCTTTGCCAGTTTTATTGTCTGGGGTCATCATATGTTTACCTCGGGTCAATCTGAACTTGCTGCGATGATATTTTCGTTTCTGACATTCTTTGTAGCGATACCATCGGGTATCAAAGTTTTCAACTGGGTCGCTACGTTATATAAAGGCTCGATAGCATTTACAACTCCGATGTTATATACCTTGGCGTTTTTATTCCTTTTCTCAATCGGTGGTCTCACAGGTATTTTCTTAGGAGCTTTGTCGGTTGATATACATTTGCATGATACATACTTTATTGTCGCTCACTTCCATTATGTAATGGTTGGCGGAACTGTGATTGCTTTCTTAGGAGGCTTACATCATTGGTGGCCAAAAATGTGGGGACGGATGTATAACGAAACGTTAGCTAAAATTTCTTGTGGCTTGATATTTGTAGGTTTCAACATGACATTCTTTACCCAGTTTATTATGGGTGCGCAGGGGATGCCAAGACGATATCATCTGTATGATGAAGCGTTCCGACCATTCCACGCATTTTCAACTTACGGTTCCTGGGTGATGGCAGTAGGTTTCTGTTTGATGGCGTATTACCTGATTCGTTCATTGTACAATGGTAAACCTGCCGGAAATAATCCTTGGGGAGCATTGACACATGAATGGCAAATTACATCACCTCCACCGGAACATAATTTTGAAACAATTCCAATTACTGATCATGGTCCATACGATTATGACAAAGTTGTTGCTAAAAGCACATTGACGGAGAACTAATATATGAGCCAATCTCACAGCGATCATCCTGAATTTTTGCAACATCATTTTTCCGATGCCGAACAGCAACGGGAATCAGCAAAACTTGGAATGTGGTTGTTTTTATTAACCGAAATTTTACTCTTTGGCGGTCTCTTTGTCTTTTATGCAATATACCGTTCTTGGTATCCTGAAATGTTTATCAATGCTCATACCGTTTTAGATGTTACTATGGGGACAACAAATACAATAGTCTTGATTACATCATCAATTACAATGGCACTTGCTATACGCTCTATTCAGCTTGGCAGATTAAAACAAACAGTCTGGTACTTGGTTTCGACTTTTGGTTTAGCGGGTACTTTTATGGTTGTAAAATATTTCGAATATGCCCATAAGTTTCACCTTGGACAACTTCCAGGGCATTTTTATACATTTACCGGAATCGAAGGCACCAATCCGCATGTATTTTTCTCGGCATATTTTTTGATGACAGGACTGCATGGTATTCATGTCTTTGTTGGAATGTGTTTGATTCTATGGCTGATTGTTAAAACGAAGCAGGGTAAGTTTTCCCCGCAATATTATACTCATATAGAAATGACCGGTTTATACTGGCATTTAGTTGATTTAATTTGGATTTTCCTATTTCCATTATTTTACTTGGTAGGGTAGATAGATTATGACTGAAAATACGCATACAAACGAACCACATGTACTTCCGCTTTCTATTTATTTAGGGATCGGATCAATACTTATATTTCTTACAGCCGGCACAGTCTATGCTGCCGGGATAGATTTTGGAGCTTACAATTTATTGATAGCGATGGCTATCGCGACTATAAAAGCATCGCTGGTTGCGATGTATTTTATGCATTTGAAATATGACAATAAACTGTATCTGCTGTTATTTCTTTCGGCTATAGTTTTTCTGGCAATTTTTATCGTTATCACAATGTTTGATACACTCAGACGGGGTGATATATACGAGATTAAATCCGGAGCTATCAGAGATGCCGTTATTTACGATTCTCTGCCAGCCGATACAACGACCCACGCTATAGCAGATTCATTGTCAATCTCAACCGATACAACCGATGTGGTCATAGATACGACACACTAAAAATAAATAAAAAGGCAGGTCTCAAAAGCGAGACCTTCCATACAAAACAATTAACTTGATTGGGCGTGCGTATTAATCTATCATTTATGTGAATATTGTACGTACCGTACATAAAATATTTACATGATGAGGATCAGATGAAATCATTCCGCAAGTTTTCTTTTTTCACAACAATTGCAACATACATGCTCATTTTTGTCGGGGGACTGGTACGAGTATCAGGCGCCGGATTAGGCTGTCCTGACTGGCCGACCTGTTTCGGACGATGGATTCCGCCAACATCACTAGACCAAGTTCCACCTGAAATGGTCGATCAGTTTAACATAACATTAGCTTGGATAGAGTACTCTAACAGAGTTTGCGGTATGTTAGTCGGGCTACTTATACTGACTGTGGCGGTGTGGGCTATTATGAAATTCAGAGATAATAAAAAAGTTCTGTACGCTACAAGTGCGGCAGCTTTACTTACTGCTATAACAGGTCTGCAAGGTGCCAAAGTTATTTCATCGTTGCTTGAACCTGTGGTAATTACGGTGCATATGTTGCTTGCCTTGCTAATCGTATCGCTCATGATATATGCGACATTCCATGCTTATCAAGACGAAAAAGAAGAAGTCAAAGAAAAGCTCCCGGTCAAACTTTCGGGGCAGATCAAAGTGTTATGGATTGCCGGCTTTGTACAACTTTTAATCGGTACCCAAGTACGTTCTGGTATTGAAATGGCAATGCGTGAATTTCCGAACTTAACATCAATTGAATGGCTGAGTAAAGTCGGTATGTTTAACCATATGCATATGACTGTTGGCGTATTTGTAGTTGCTTTTGGATTGCATGTAGCCGTGAAATGTCTCAAGCATAAAGAACAACTGACACTTTTGGCTCGTCGTTCGATTCTGTTTATGGCAGGAGCGGTGACGGTACAGTTGATTATCGGTGTCACTTTTATGGTGGTAGCAACTCAACCGATTACACAGGTCTTTCATTTGTGGGTAGCATCATTGTTTATTGGAGCAGTGTTGTTATTATATCTAAGCGTTCAAAAATTAGAAAAGAATTAAAGCATGAGACCTATTGTTATTATCCGAACTTTTGTCATAATAATTGCTCTTGTCGGAATCGGCATTGCGAGCAAATTTTTGTACGAACAATCTGAGAGCGAAAATACTTTGCCGTATTTTACAGAAGTGCCACAGTTTGAGTTTGTCACGCAGGACTCAGTCCCTTTTGGGTTGGAAAATATGAAAGGGAAGCTGAGCGTTGTCGATTTTATGTTTACCCGTTGTAAAGGTCCCTGCCCGATTATGTCGAATTTGATGGGGGAGTTGTATCGTCATTTTGAAAATCAGCCAAAGGTACAGTTTGTCTCGGTTTCGGTAGACCCTGAATATGACACGCTGCTTGCTTTATAAAATTATGCGGTCGAACAAGGTATCGACGATGACCGTTGGGTCTTTTTGTCGGCTCAGATGAACGCAGTAATACTTTTGTGTGAGGGTGGCTTTAAATTGGGAGCCGATGATCTCCCCGGGGCGCATTCGACCAAGTTTATTTTAGTTGATTATGATGGGCAGATTCGTGGTGATTATAGCGGAATTGAAAAAGAGTCAATTTTAAAACTTCAAAACGATATCGAACGGATGTTATAGCGATATGCACTTTACAGACCTTCCGACACTCAATGTTTTGCTGAACATGACATCAGCAATTTTGCTCACTTTTGGGTTTATCAATATTAAAAAAGGGAACAAGGAGCGACATAAAAAGTTTATGGTAGCTGCTTTGTGTTCTACGGCGACCTTTCTGGTGTCGTATCTGATTTATCATTTTGAAGTCGGCTCGGTGCCATATCCGTTTCATGATTGGACTCGTACCGTTTATTTTATCATACTTATACCGCATGTCATACTTGCGGCGGTGCAGTTGCCGTTTATAATCTATATTGTCAGGCAGGCATTTACAGGTAATTTTGAGAAACATAAGAGAGTAGCAAAATATATTTGGTTTGTCTGGATGTATGTTTCGATTACCGGCATGTTGGTTTACTACATGCTCTATCTTCTTCCACAATTTCACTAAAAGATTCCCAATAAAGTCTGATTTCATAGACCTATGCAAACTTAGATTATGGCGTAGTTTGAAAGAGAAAAAAATAGAATTATTTCACTTTTTTAGTTGAAAACAGACAAAAAAGAGTTGACTTTAATAGAGCCGTCAGTATATTCTCCCTGATTATTGAGGTATAGCGTATGGGCATCTTGAACAAAAGCCCTAAAGATAAGAAAAACAACGACTTAATACAAACAAGCGTGTTGATGATGGTACCGGCAATTATGATTTCTGGTCCATTGGTTGGCTTGTTTGGTGGTAGATGGTTGGACTCAAAGTTTGATACCGAACCAATTTTATTGATTATTGGTGTTATTTTAGGGTTTGGTTCAGCTGGTTTAGAAACATATAAATTGATTGAAAAAGCTGAAGCTTTTGAAAAAGAAGATAATGATTCAAAGTAGATTAGATTTAGACTTTATAGAACGTACATTAAAAACCTCCGGAATAGTTTTATTGGTTGCTCTCGTATTTGGAGTGGTTAATTACGGACTTTGGGATGGTTTGGCGTTCTTTTCAGGCGGTGTCTGGGGTTTAGTCAATTTAATGCTACTGAAAAAATTTGTCGAAGAAGCATTTAAGCCGGACGGTATTGATGGTCCCTCGGTGCTTGTTCTCGGTTTAGTAAAATTCCCTCTTTTATATGTCTCAGGCTATTATTTAATGTCTGTTGAGTATTTTGATGTCATGTTATTGCTTTATGGCTTTTCAACAATTCTAGCCATAATGTTGTTAAAAGCAATTGGGCGGGTCATGCTTGGTATGGACTCAAAAGAGAAAAACCAAACGATACAAAAGGTGATTTAATTTGAAAAAGATAGTGAAAATATTCGCAAGTGCGTTTCTACTTACGCTCATTCCAACTTTGATATATGCTTCAGGCGGAACTCATTTACCTGATGTTATCGGTACTTTTTTCCACGATGGATTATTGGCTGAGTTTAAACCGGTCATATTCGCTTTTTCTATATCAGTTTTCTTTTGTATTATCTCAATTTTAGTCTACAGAAAACGTGAGATGATTCCGGGACCTTTACAAAATGTTCTTGAAGCACTTATTGAAGGTATCTATAATTTCTTTGAATCAATTCTAGGCAAACATACCAGAGAATATATTCCGTTTGTTGGTACACTGTTTTTCTATATCCTCGGTATGAACTTACTCGGTATTATTCCCGGTGGTTTTTCACCATCAACTTCACTTGAGATCACAGCTTCATTAGCAATTTTAGTATTTTTATACGCTCAATACACCGGAGTCAGAAAACTTGGTATCGGTGGTTATATAGATCACCTGATGGGCGAACCTCGCGATGTTATCGGATGGGCAATGGTTCCACTTATGTTGCCTCTGCATATCATTGGCGAATTTGTAAAACCTGTTTCACTGGCGGCTCGTTTGTTTGGTAATATTACCGGTGAAGATATTTTAGTCTTTGCTTTTGTGTCACTTGGTATATCGCTGATGCATGTCTTTGTCGACATTCCGGTTGGTATTCCGCTTAACGTACCATTTATTTTGTTAGGATTATTGCTTTCAACTATTCAGGCGTTAGTGTTCTCGATGTTGTCAGCTATTTATATATTACTAATGCTTCCTCATGAAGAAGCACACGCTTAGAAAAAATAAGATAAGAATAAATAAAGTTTAAAACAAAAACATATTTTAAGGAGTTAAAAATGGATTATCATTCAATGTTAGCTTGGGCATTACCAATGGGTGTTGGCCTTGCAGCTGTAGGTTCTGGATTAGGTCTTGGTCGCGCTGTTGGTTCTGCTATGGAAGCTATGGGTCGTCAACCTGAAGCCGCCGGCAAAATTCAAATTAGTATGATTATTGGTGCTGCATTTATTGAAGCATTAACAATTTATGCTTTCGTTGTTTTCTTCATGTTACAAGGAAGTATTGCGAACTAAAGACAATTATATGTCTTGGTGAACAATACTGTTCTCTGATAATTAATGAAGAGGTAATGAAGTAATGGACTTTAATGTACAACTATATATAACGCATACTATTGGTTTCTTGATAACCTTATGGATTCTCAAGAAATTTGCTTGGGGACCAATTTTAGGTCTTCTGGATGAACGCCGTGAGAAAATCATAGGCGAGTTCCAGAAAATTGAAGATGGTCAGGCAGAAGTTGAAAAATTAACAGCTGAGTATAATGCAAAACTCTCTCAAATTGATGATGAGCGTCGTGCCAAAATTACTGAAGCTGTCTCGCAGGCAAAAGTTATTGCTGATGAGATTAAAACTGCTGCCAACAAAGAAGCCAAAGTTATTGCCGATAAAGCTAAGTCCGAAATAGAACGCGATGTTGCCAAAGCTAAAGTACAGTTGAAAGATGACATGGTCACTATCACTGTCAAAGCAGCATCTAAAATTATCAACGAAAAATTAGACGACAATAAACATCGTGAACTAATCGCGAATTTTATTGACGGTGTAGAAAAGGTATAGCAAAGTGTTATCTCAAGAAGTTGCTAAAATATACGCAAACGCACTCCTTTTATCTGTTGTAGAAAAAGGAATGATCGATGTTGCCTATGATCAGTTTTCTTCATTGCAAGAACTGATAGCAAAAGATAAGTCACTGGTTATTTTTCTTTCTGCTCCACAAGTAGTCGATGAAAATAAACTTTCGTTAATTCGAACTGTTTTTTCATCTCGGCTTGAAAAGCTTTTTGTTGAGTTTTTAGTCGTGTTAGTTGATAAAAATCGTGTAAATTTTCTTCCTGAAATAATTGATGAGTTCACTCGCTTAGTTGAAGCAAAAAGAGGTATTGGCAGAGTTTCTGTTATTACCGCTGTTGCCTTACTTGATGATGAACGGATCAAATTAAAAGATAAGATGCAAAAGAAAACAAATTTGGAAATTATCTTGGAAGAAAAAGTCGACCCATCTATTATTGGCGGAATGATTATAATTTTACACAATGAAATTATCGACGGTTCTGTTTCGCATGGTTTAAATGCGGTAGAAGAACAATTAGCAAAGGTTCGGGTACACTAGGTTTGTGTATACCGATTAAATAGTAAGAATAAATTTTTTAATATGACGGTACTGCCTGATAAAGGCACACCGCTAGGAGAACTATAATGGGTCTCAACCCTGAAGAAGTCTCATCAGTACTAAAACAAGAGATTGAAAAATTCGAAACCAAACTTGAAATGGAATCGGTTGGTACCGTTTTACAAGTTGGTGACGGTATCGCTCGTATCTGGGGTCTTGAAGACGTCATGATGTCTGAGTTGATTCAATTCCCTGGTGATGTCTATGGTATGGTGCTGAACTTAGAAGAAGACAATGTTGGTGCCGCGATTTTTGGCTCTGACACTTTAATTAAAGAAGGTGACACTGTTCGCAGAACAGGTAAAGTTGCCTCGGTTCCGGTAGGCGAAGCTCTTATCGGTCGTGTAGTAAACCCGCTTGGACAACCTATCGACGGTAAAGGTCCTATCGCTACTGATAAGACTCGTATTATTGAAGGTATGGCGGCATCGGTTATCGAACGTCAACCTGTGACTGAACCACTTCAAACTGGTCTCAAAGCTATTGACTCTATGATTCCAATCGGTCGTGGTCAGCGTGAACTTATTATTGGTGACAGACAAACAGGTAAAACAGCGATTGCGATTGATACAATTATCAATCAAAAAAATACTGATGTTATCTGTGTCTATGTTGCTATCGGTCAAAAATCATCTACTGTTTCTCAAGTTGTAGAAATCTTGAGTAAAGCTGGTGCTATGGAATATACAATCGTAGTTGTAGCATCTGCGACTGACCCTGCTCCACTGCAGTACATCGCTCCGTATGCTGGTTGTGCGATGGCGGAAGAATTTATGTTTGCAGGTAAGCATGTGCTTTGTGTCTATGATGATTTAACAAAACAAGCAGCTGCCTATCGTCAGTTATCACTTTTGCTTCGTAGACCTCCAGGTCGTGAAGCATATCCTGGTGATGTGTTCTACTGTCACTCTCGTTTACTTGAAAGAGCTTCTAAGCTTTCCGATAAACTTGGTGGTGGTTCTATCACTGCTCTTCCGATTATTGAAACACAGGCTGGTGATGTATCGGCATATATTCCAACAAACGTAATTTCTATTACTGATGGTCAGATATTTTTAGAATCAGAACTTTTCTTCGCAGGTGTTCGTCCTGCTATTAACGTGGGTGTATCTGTATCCCGTGTTGGTGGTAACGCACAAACCAAGATGATGAAAAAAATCGCTGGTTCATTAAAACTTGATTTAGCTCAGTATCGTGAACTTGCTGCCTTTACGCAGTTTGGTTCTGACTTAGATGAAGCAACTCAAAAGCAATTGAACCGTGGTGAAAAAATGGTTGAACTGCTCAAGCAGGGACAATATGTGCCTTTGCCAATTGCGGAACAAGTTATCGAAATCTGGACAGCGACTCAAGGTCATATGGATGATGTTGCTACAAAAGATATTCAACGGTTTGCTAAAGAACTTGTTGAATTCTGTGATAAAAAATATCCAGATATCAAACATACCATGGAAAAAGAATTACAAATTTCTGATTCAACAAAAGCTGAGCTTGAAAAAGCAGTCGCAGCTTTTAAGAGTCAGTTTAAAGCAGAATAAAAAGACAGCGTTTACTGTTGTGAACGCTTTTTGAAAGATAAAATAAACTATGGCTACTTTACGAGAAGTCAAAAGAAGAATTAAATCGGTTCAGTCAACCACGCGTATAACCAAAGCGATGGAGATGGTGGCAGCATCAAAACTTCGTCGGGCGCAACAATTGGTTGAAGAAGCGAGACCATATTCTGACAAACTTGACCTGATGCTTTCGCATTTGGCGACTGCTTCGGCTGAGGATATCCCTCATCCGTATTTTGAAGAGCGGGATGTCACAAAGAAAACATTAGTTGTCATTACATCAGACAGAGGACTTTGTGGTTCATACAATGCCAATGTTTTGCGGAAAGCGACCGAATGGCTTGAAGCTAACAAAGCGTTTGAGCTTGAAGTTGTTACTGTTGGAAAAAAATGTAATGACTATTTTAAATCTCGACAATGGACTGTTGTAGAAAATTTCAGCGATTGGGCTGGGGTTATTAACTATGACAAAGTGCATGATATGGTAAAGCTGTTGACCAACCGTTTTCTTTCTGGTGAAACCGATGAGATTGATATTTTTTATACTCAGTTTATTTCTACTGTGAAGTATAAAATAGTTAATCCTCGGTATCTTCCTATTGGAAAACCTGATGTTGATGAAGAAGCCGGTTTTAATATGGATTACATATTTGAGCCAGACCCTGAATCAATTTATGATGCTATTCTGCCGAACTATGCGACCTCAAAAATGATTATGGCTGTTGCCGAAGCGATTGCTTCGGAGCATGGCAGTCGTATGATGGCGATGGGGAACGCAACCACAAATGCAGAAGAGATGGTTGATGTCTTGACCCTTGAATATAACAAAGCACGTCAAGCACAGATTACCAAAGAACTACTTGAAGTTGTTGCCGGAGCAGAGGCTCTGAAAACATAAATAAATATAGTATGGATATGTCACTCTGAAACAATTTGATTGTTGATGAGTGTTTAATGATTGAAAAAAAAGATTTTATATAAACTGGAGATTGTTTCATGGCACAAAATATCGGAAAGATTGTACAGGTAATTGGTCCGACAGTCGATTGTGAGTTTAAAGCCGATTCACTGCCCAACATTTTAAACGCTGTTAAAATTAAGAACCCGGAAACTAATAAAGATTTAGTTGTTGAGGTTGCTCTACACATCGGTGACAATGTTGTCCGTTGTGTTGCGATGGCATCTACCGATGGACTTGTCCGTGGTATGGAAGCTGTCGATACGGGCGCTCCGATTTCAGTTCCTGTTGGCGAAAAAGCACTTGGTAGAATTTTTAACCTTCTTGGCGATACTATTGATGGAAAAGAAGCTATTTCATCTGAAAATAAACGCCTTCCTATTCACCGTATGGCTCCGTCATTTGACGAACAGTCTACATCTTCTGAAATGTTTGAAACAGGTATCAAAGTTATTGATCTGTTAGAACCATATTCAAAAGGTGGTAAGGTTGGTTTGTTTGGTGGTGCTGGTGTTGGTAAGACAGTTATCATTCAGGAATTGATTCATAATATCGCTACTCAACATGGTGGTTACTCTGTTTTCTGTGGTGTTGGTGAACGTACTCGTGAAGGTAACGATTTATATCTTGAAATGACTGAGTCTGGCGTTATTGAAAAAACTGCTATGGTGTTCGGTCAGATGAACGAACCTCCTGGAGCCCGTTTACGTGTTGCTCTTTCAGGTTTAACAATGGCAGAGTATTTCCGTGACGAAGAAGGTCAGGATGTTCTTTTGTTCGTTGATAATATTTTCCGTTTCGTGCAAGCAGGTTCTGAGGTATCAGCACTTCTAGGGCGTATGCCTTCAGCGGTGGGTTACCAACCAACACTTGGTACTGAAATGGGTGCATTACAAGAACGTATTACATCAACAAAATCTGGTTCGATTACATCGGTACAGGCTATTTATGTTCCTGCTGATGATTTAACCGATCCGGCTCCTGCAACTACGTTCTCCCATCTTGATGCGACGACTGTGTTGTCTCGTCAGATTGCAGAGCTTGGTATTTATCCGGCTGTGGATCCACTCGATTCTACATCCCGTATTTTAGATCCGAACATTGTTGGTGAAGAGCATTATCGTGTCGCTCGTGAAATCCAGATTATCTTACAGAAATATAAAGATCTGCAAGATATCATTGCGATTTTAGGTATGGACGAACTTGCTGATGATGATAAGACGCTTGTGTTGCGTGCTCGTAAAATCCAACGGTTCCTTTCACAACCGTTCTTTGTTGCTGAAGTATTCACCGGTAAAGCTGGTAAATATGTGAAGATCGAAGATACGATTAAAGGATTCTCTGAACTTATTTCCGGTAATCTTGATCATATCCCGGAACAGTTCTTCTATATGGTTGGTGGACTTGACGAAGTACTTGAAAACTATGAAAAATCAAAAAAGAAGTAGTCTGATATGTTTCGTCTCTCAATAGTAACACCTGAAAAAATCTTTTACGATGATGATATCGTTTCATTGGTTGTACCTGGAACCGAAGGGTATCTTGGAGTTTTGTCAAACCATGCTCCATTGATTACTGCTTTGAAAATAGGTCGAATTGAATTTCGTGATACCAATGAAGAAGTATCTATTCTTTCTGTCACAAACGGATTTCTTGAAGTCTCGGCAAACACCGCATCATTGTTATGCGATGCTGCCGAGTACGCAAAAGATATCGATGTTGCCCGTGCGGAATCAGCACTTGAAAAAGCTCAGGCTAAAATTGCTGATTACAATAACGGACAAAAAGATATTGATATCAAAGAAGAGAACCTTGCTGTCGAACGAGCAAAGAATCGTCTGAAGATTCATAAAGAAAACAGCTAGTGACAACTGTCACTTTTATTTAGCAATAGGTCATACTGAGCTTGTCGAAGTATGTTCTACTTATATAAATTAAAATCCCCGATGTCTCGGGGATTTTTTTTGTGCAAATCGTAGGTCGGGTTCACGAAGCCACATCTGTGTAGCCGACCCCTTGGGGTCGGTCTCTATTCTAATATATTAGCAATGACTGACAAGTGATGTCAGTTTAATGTTATTATGATAAAAAAATGAATTGTAAACGTACCCCAAGGGGTACGCCACCCAATTGTAATAATTAGAATAATTATCTAAGGGGTACGCCACTCAATATGAGTTTGCTCCAACCACCCAAAACAACAACGGTTTTATTATCTATTTTTGAAAAATCTCTCAATATTTGCTTTACGCATATGACCGATATTTTTAGTTAGTGCGGATTTACATAAATTAAGCTGCAAATATCTTGTAACGTATTGTTCAACAACCATTTCCACTACTTAATTCCACTTGACAATTCTCTCTTTATTACGTATTATTTGAGGCTATGATACTAGACTTGCAACAATTCGAATCGTTTCCTGCAGAAATCGTTTTAAAAGGTGATTCTGGCAGTTTTGACCTCGATTATCAAGGGCTAAAAAGCTTAAAATCGATTGAGGTAGAGCTACGTATTCAGGAATCAGGTGAAGAATATTTTTGTCAAGGCAACGTGAAAGCATCGGTTGATGTTGAATGCTCTCGCTGTTTAAGTAGCTTTGATAAAGAGTGTCAGAACAAAATTGATTTTATCGTATGTACCGAATCATTACATGAAGCGAAAGATGGTGATGTCTTAGACTCCGAAGATTACGCTTACTTTGTTGGCGGAGATTTAAAAGCTGATATTTCTGATATACTCAGACAATCTATAATTTTATCTCTGTCGCTTAGCCTACTTTGCTCTGAAGATTGTAACGGTCTCTGTTCGCAATGTGGTATTAACTTGAATGAGCAAAAATGCTCATGTGAAACAGAAAATATAGATCCACGCTGGGAAAGTTTGAAAAAACTTTCTAAGCAAACAACTGAAAATAAGGAAAATTCCTAATGCCTCTTCCAAAACGAAGACATTCTAGTACCCGTGGAAAAAAACGTCGCACAAATTGGAAAATGACTTTGCCAAATGTCTCAGATTGCCAGCATTGTCACAACCCAAAATTACCTCATCATATCTGTACACATTGTGGTTACTACAATGGCCGTCAGATTATTGATGTGAAGGAAGTATAACATTACAATAGCACTGAAGGATAGAAACTAGTCCTTAAATGACAACTGCAAATGTACATACTATCGTCCTTGACGTAATGGGTGCCGACTCTGGGAAGACCGAAATTATTCAAGGCGGACTTGATGCTGCCAAACAAATTGGCAATGCTATCAAAGTTATCTTTGTCGGAAGACAAGACGATATCAACGAAATATTACAAAAGGAAGAGAACCTTCCTGATAATGTTGATGTGCGTCATGCTGACGATGAAGTACCTATGACTATCTCTGCTACCGAAGGCGTTCGCATGCGAAAAAGCTCTATATCGGTTGGCTTGAAGATGGTTAAAGAAGAAGAAGCTGTTGCCTTTATTTCTCCGGGCAATACCGGTGCTGTTATGGCAACATCGCTGATTACCTTAGGACGTATCGAGGGTGTCAGTAGACCGGCGATTACAACTGTCTTTCCAACTTCCAATGATAACCCAACTGTTGTTTTAGATGTTGGTGCCAATGTCGATTGTAAACCGATTCATCTTGCACAATTTGCGGTGATGGGGTCAGTCTATTCGTCAGTTGTATTTCAAAAAGAATCTCCAAGAGTAGGTCTGCTTTCTATTGGCGAAGAACGTTCAAAAGGAAGTGAACTTATATTTTCTGCTCAAAAACAATTACAAGAATCAAAAATAAATTTTATCGGCAATATTGAAGGACGTGATGTTCTCTCAGGTGTTGTTGATGTTGTTGTTACTGATGGTTTCACAGTAAATATACTTTTAAAATTTGCTGAATCTATTAAACCGATGCTTGTGAAAAAAATGCAACGGCAGCTTCAGACAAATATATTTTCAAAAATGGGAGCTGTTTTGCTACTTCCATTTTTAAAAAGAATGCGGAATACTTTTGATTATTCCGACAGAGGTGGTGCGCCGCTCTTAGGTGTAAATGGAATTGTAATTATATGTCACGGTTCTTCAAGTGCAAAAGCTATCACCAATGCGGTGAAAGGTGCTTTTAGAATGGCCGATAAAAAAATTAAACAAAAAATTCATGATGAATTAATCACCAACCATTTTGGACAAAGTAATGGGAAAAATAAAAGCCAAGATAATCGGAACGGGATCGTTTGCTCCAACACAGCGAATGACCAATGCTGATTTAGAAAAACTTGTAGATACTTCAGACGAATGGATCGTCTCTAGAACTGGTATTAAAGAACGAAGAGTTGCTCCTGATGGTATGGCTGTCTCTGATATGTCAGTGATTGCCTGCGAAAGAGCATTAGAAGCTGCCGGAATGCACAGTCATGAAATTGATCTGGTCATCCTCGGAACAGTTACCCCTGATTTCAAACTGCCGTCAACGGCATGTGTCATTCAGGAAAAAATGGATTTACCAAATGCGACCGCATTTGACGTTGTCTCAGCCTGTACCGGATTTATCAACGGACTCTCCGTTGCCTCGGCATTGATTGAAACAGGAGCATATAAAAATGCTCTGGTCATCGGTTCGGAAAAACTTTCATCCGTTTTAAATTATAAAGACCGCAACACCTGTATCCTTTTTGGTGATGGTGCCGGAGCTGCTGTATTGTCTGCTTCCGAAGACGGAAGCGGAATCATCGGAACATATTTAAAATCTGATGGAAAGTTAAGAGACCTCTTATGGATTAAAGATGGCGGTGCGGTAAGTCCTGTAAATGCTGGCTATGCCTTTGAGGGTGATGATAAAATAAATATGAGTGGTGGCGATATTTTTAAAGTTGCTGTAAGACAAATGTGTAATGCGGCTGTTGAAGTTATCGAAAAAGCAGGGCTGACATCAGATGACATCGCTTTAGTAATTCCACATCAGGCAAATATTAGAATTATTGGTGCTATATCAAAAAGATTAAAAATTAGCATGGACAAAGTTTTTGTGAATATAGAAAAATACGGTAACACATCGGCAGCATCGGTACCGATCGCTCTCGATGAAGCATACCGTGCAGGTAGAATAAAAAAAGGTGACCATGTATTAATGGTTGCATTTGGTGGCGGACTTATTTGGGGTTCGGCACTGGTGAAATGGTAGACAGATGAGTAAAACAGTATTTTTATTTCCGGGACAAGCCTCACAATACGTAGGCATGGGTAAAGATTTATACGATGCTTCTGATAAAGTTAGAAAACTCTATCAACTGGCATCCGATGAAATTGGTGTTGATATTGCCAAGCTATCTTTTGAAGGACCCGCTGAAGAACTTAAGCGTACCCGTTTCACACAGCCTGCAATTTTAGTACATGCTCTTTCTGTGTTGACAATTTTAGAAGACAGAGTTCCGGCATTTGATTTTGCCTGCGGACATTCACTTGGTGAATACGCCGCTTTAGCTGCTGTTGGTTCGATGACCTTTGAAGATTCTATTAAAGCGGTTGTCAAAAGAGCAGCCCTTATGGAAGATGCCTGTCAGAAAGTACCGGGAACTATGGCAGCCGTCATGGGACTCTCATCTGATGTTGTAGATGCTATTTGTGCAAAAGCAACGGACAACGATGGCGTAGTGATTCCGGCAAATTATAATTCGAAAATTCAAATTGTAATCTCCGGCTCGAAAACTTCGGTTGTAAAAGCAGTTGAACTTGCCAAAGAAGAAAAAGCAAAACGTGCTATGCTTTTAGAAGTTGGCGGAGCTTTTCATTCTCCACTTATGGAATCAGCAAAAACGGGTATGGAAGAATATCTTAAATCAGTTACAATTTCTGAACCTACAAAACCAATTATCGCAAATGTAACTGCTAAGCCTGCTCAGTCAGGTGACGAGATTAAAAAATTATTAGTTGAGCAAATAACTGCACCGGTTCGTTGGGCTCAAACGATGAGCTATTTGGTTGAAAATGATGTTTCAACCGTATATGAAATCGGTCCGGGAAAAGTTTTAAGCGGTCTTGCCAAACGTGAAATTCGTCCGGATAAAATGATAAACCTTGACACGCTTGATGATATTTCTAAACTTTAACCGAAATGAAGGTTTAAGATAAATGGATTTTAGTAAAAAGACAGTTATAGTTACAGGTTCTGCCCGAGGAATAGGGCGAGTTGTAGCTGAGAGATTTTCATCGCTTGGGGCAAATTTAGTAATTTCTGATATTGACCAAGAACAAGCAGAAGCTGTCGCCGGAGAAATTGGCGGAACTGCTATTGGTCTGAAAGCAGATGTGACCAATGCCGATGATGTGAAGAATCTTTTTGAGAAAACTATCAAAGAATTCGGGCAGATTGATGTTGTAGTCAATAATGCCGGGATTACCCGTGATGGTCTTCTTATTCGAATGCATGAAAAAGATTGGGATATGGTACTTGACATCAATCTCAAAGGTGCTTTTCTTGTCACAAAATCTGCTGCCAAGCTTATGATGAAACAAAGATACGGACGGATTGTAAATATCAGTTCCGTAGTTGGTTTAACCGGTAATGCCGGTCAGGCGAACTACGCCGCATCAAAAGCCGGTCTAATAGGTCTGACAAGATCGACCGCAAAAGAGCTTGGTGCCAGAGGAATAACTGTCAATGCGGTAGCACCCGGATTTATCGCTACTGATATGACAGCAGATTTACCCGAAGAGGCAAAAGAAATGTTTTTGTCAAAATTGTTAGTTAAGCGGGCAGGTACTCCCGAAGATATCGCATCGGCTGTGACTTTTTTAAGTTCTGACGAAGCATCATATATCACCGGGCAGGTCTTGACTGTTGATGGCGGATTGACTATAAATTAAAATAACAATAAAAGGAATGAAGGAGATTTAAAAATGTCTATCGAAGAAAGAGTGAAAAATATTATTGTCGAACAGCTTGGTGTTGAAGTTGCCCAAGTAACCGAAGGTGCTAAATTTGTTGAAGATTTAGGTGCCGATTCACTTGATACAGTTGAATTAGTAATGGCTTTAGAAGAAGAGTTTTCTGTTGAAATCCCTGATGAAGATGCTGAAAAAATCGCGTCTGTCGGTGATGCTATAAACTACATCAACGGAAATGCGAAATCCGAATAATCAGATACGGGAAGAACTTTCTTTATGAATAAAAGAGTAGTTATTACTGGGTTGGGCGTTATATCCCCTGTTGGGAATTCTGTCGATGCATATTGGGATTCTTTAACTTCAGGTAAATCTAGTGTAGGTCCGATTACACGGTTCGACACTACTGATTTTACAGCAAAAATTGCTGCCGAAGTTAAAGATTTTGATGTCACTGAATATATTGAGAAAAAAGCATCTCGGCGTATGGATCTTTCTGAACAGTATGCTATCGCAGCATCTGATCAAGCAGTCAAAGACTCAAAACTTGATCTTGAATCTATTGACTTAGAAAGATGCGGTGTTGTTATTGGTTCGGGGATCGGAGGTATTTCAACCTTCGAAGATCAGCATAAAAAAATGCTGAAAGGTGGTCCGCGAAAAGTATCACCATTTTTTATTCCAATGATGATTATCGACATGTGTCCGGGATTAGTTTCAATTCGTTTTGGATTCCAGGGTCCGAACTATGCGACTGTATCTGCTTGTGCGTCTTCTTCGCACGCTATTACAGATGCTTACCATATAATTGCTCGTGGTGAAGCAGATGTTATGGTGACAGGTGGTGCGGAAGCAACATTAGTACCTAGCTCATTAGCCGGATTTTGTAGTTCAAGAGCTTTGTCAACTCGTAATGATGAACCGACTGCCGCATCGAGACCTTTCGATAAAGATCGTGATGGTTTTGTGATGGGCGAAGGGGCAGGTATGATGGTGATGGAATCTCTTGAGCATGCACAGGCACGTGGTGCGAAAATCTATGCCGAGTTTACCGGAAGCGGTATGACAGGCGATGCCCATCATATGACAGCACCACATCCTGAAGGACGTGGAGCTAAAAAAGCAATTGAACTTGCTTTGATGCGGGCGAATTTAAAACCTGAACAGATTGATTATGTAAATACCCATGGTACTTCTACAGGACTTGGTGATATTGCCGAAACAAAAGCTCTCAAAGCAGTTCTTGGCGAACATGCCTATAAGGTTCCTATCAACTCTACAAAATCTATGATAGGTCATCTATTGGGTGCTGCAGGTGCTTTAGAATTTATTGCCTGTGTGAAATCAATCGAAACACAGATGGTACATCCGACTATTAATTTAGATAATCCGGATCCTGAATGTGATCTTGATTATGTACCGGAAGGTGCCAGAAAAGTAAAAGTTGATAATATCCTTTCAAACTCGTTTGGGTTTGGCGGACATAATGTGTCATTAATCGCAAGTAAGTTTGAAGGTTAAATATATATGGGGTTGTGGACAAAGCTATTTAAGAAGCAAGGTTCTCAATACTCAGATGCCGATAAAACGAGTCTAGAAGAAGTTCAGAAAATCACCGGATATCATTTCCGTGATCTTGATTTATTACTTTTAGCTTTAACACATCGGTCATTTTATAAGCCTACCGACAAACTCCATGCTCGCGAATCAAATGAACGGTTAGAATATCTCGGCGATTCAGTCTTAGGACTGGTAATCGCCGATTTGCTTTATAGGGACCATCCTGATTTACGCGAGGGGCGTCTTACCAAAATGAAAGCGATGCTTGTCAATGAAACGACTCTTGCAAATGTTGGCATTCAAACAAATCTCAACGAATATGTCAGACTTTCTTATGAAGAAGATAAGCTTGGTGGGCGTTTGCGTCCGTCGATAATCTCCGATGCGGTCGAGTCTATTCTGGGTGCGATTTATATCGATGGTGGGCTTCCGGCAGCGTTTGATGTGATTACAAGGTTGATTTATTCTCGCAAACAAGAAATTCTTGCTGATAAATCACAGAAGAACTTCAAAGGGGAACTTCTGGAACTTATGCAGTCTCAGGGTGAGGGGATGCCATATTATGAGGTCGAATCAGAAACAGGACCTGACCACGATCAGCAATTTACGATAAATGTCTCCGTAAATAGTCATAAAATAGGTTCCGGCGAAGGGCATACCAAAAAAGAAGCAGAGCAAAAAGCAGCCGCAATGGCTCTAGAATCTGTGAAAAAGCAGGCTGATTCTTCAGAAGCATCAGAATAAACTTTCCATTTCAAAATGTTTTTATTTGACAACGGTCAAAAATTTCGATATTTAATCCACGTTATATAGATAACATAGGTTCATGTAAAATGCAAATATATTAATAAAACCATAAACCATTTTAACGGAGTAACATCCAATGCGTAAAGCTACAAAAAAAACAACCAAGAAAAAAGCCGCTCCAAAACGGAAACCGGCAAAACGAAAAGCTGCCCCTAAAAAAGCAGCAAAAAAAACTGCTCGTAAAGCCGCTCCTAAAAAAGCTGCCAAGAGAACTGCACCAAAAAGAAAAGCTGCGGTAAGAGCAGGGGCAAAAGCATGGTCAGCTGCAGAAATTTCACGTCTGAAAAAGATGTATATGAAAAAAACAGCCCCAGAATGTGCAACTGCAATGAGACGTTCACTTGCTTCTATTAAAGCTAAGTGTCGTACATTAGGTTTGAAAAAAGCTGCTCCTAAAAAAAGAACAGCTCCAAAACGTAAACCTGCAGCTCGCAAAGCAGCTCCACGTAGAAAAGCAACTACACGTAAAACAACACGTAAAGCTGCTCCAAAACGTAAACCTGCCAAAAAAGCAAAAAAAAGAAGATAAGTTACTAAAATACGCTAAGAATTAAGACACAACAATTGGTATATTTAGGTCCAAATAACTTATTTGATTACGATTATATAAAGCCCGCTCGCAAGCGGGTTTTTTTATGGGAGATAATCGCTATACTTGACATTTCACGCTGTTTTTGACATATTGCCCCTCTAAATTATGAATGAAACAGCCCATTTTTTTATATGGGTTACAACTGGAGTTTATATGAATATTGTTGTCTTAATAAAACAAGTGCCGGAAGTAGCACTTATCAAAGTTGATGAAGCTGCCAACCAAGTTGTCCTGCCTCAAGGTCCTGGAACTGTTAACCCATTCGATGAATATGCGATTGAAGAAGCTCTCCGTTTAAGAGAAAAACATGGCGGAAAAGTAACTGTATTATCAGTTGGAACCCAGCGGACAGAGTCTGCTATCCGTACCTGTTTAGCTCTTGGCGTTGATGATGCGGTACTGCTTACCGACGATGCCTTTACCGGTTCAGACCAACAAGCTTTGGGCAAAATTATCGCTGCCGGACTTAAAAAAATTGGCGAATACGATTTAATCTTAGCCGGAAAACAAGCTATCGACTCTGACTCCGCTCAAGTTCCGGGTGCTGTTGCTGCTCAACTTGATTTACCACAAGCGATGTTTGTCAAAAAAGTCGAAGATGTGTCCGATGGTAAAGCAACTGTTTACCGCACTACTGAAGAAGGTTACGACATTGTCGAACTGACATTACCGGCTGTTGTTTCAGTTGTCAAAGAGATCAACGAACCACGTCTGCCATCATTAAAAGGTAAAATGGCTGCCAAGAAAAAAGAGATTGTAAAATTCTCTGCTGCTGACTTAGGACTCGACGGTGCATCTATTGGTGCTAATTCGCTTTCTAATCAGGTCTCTGTTGCGACTCCTCCTGCACGTACAAAAGGGGAGATGATCGAGGGTGAGACTCCTGAAGAGATCGCTGATAATCTCTATACGAAATTAAAAGAGAACCAGATTTTATAAGATAAGAATCTTAAATTGATATAAGCCCGCTTTATGCGGGCTTTTTATTATTAATTAACAATGTTGGGTTTCTCTCAATTATAACTTATGGAATCGGAACACTGACCTACAAAAGAAAAAATATGCGAATACGAAAACTTAACAATATCACAGAAATCAAAGCAGGCGATTCAACGATTCTCAAAGAGATTTTACATCCTGAGAGAGAATATAAATTCGACGGTCGCTATTCACTTGCTCATGCCAAACTTGCCGTCGGTGAAAGTTCTGATAAGCACAAGCTGAAAACATCGGAAGTCTATTATATATTATCAGGCAAGGGAGAGATGACAATCGACGATGAAGTTGCGATAGTCGAAGTAGGCGATACAATCGAGATTCCGCCCAGAGCAATTCAATCAATCAAAAACATTGGCAACTGCGAGTTAGAGTTCTTATGCATTGTCGACCCTGCCTGGTGTATCGAAGACGAAGAGATTTTGTAGTGGTATATTTTAAGTCATTGAGTCAATCACATTTTTCTCCCACCATAAATGGTGGGCTACCCAGTTATTTGTTAGAGTTTATGCAGAAGAAAGTTGATAATGATAAGATAATAGAAGATAAATTATATGATCTATATAAGAGTAGCGAATCCCGAAATGTTTAAAGTTGACATCTGAACTCTTTTGCCGATATATGTTTATATGAAAATGACTATACTGAAAAATATACTTCTCACAGCGATATGCTTTCTTATAACAATACAAGTAGCTTCTGCCGCCGATTTAGTGAAATACGCTGTCTGTGATGTTGAAGTTCTTTATCTCTATGAAGATGAAGCCGAAATCGACTGGCCGACTATTTACTATCTCAATGATAATTTTGGTTGTCGGGTTGATCTGCTCAAAATTATCCAACGTACTAAGTTTGAAATTTCTACGACTGAAGTTAAAAATAAACAGTTGTATCATCATGTTGCCTCACTTCCGAATGCCGATTCAACTTCTATAAAAAACTAATTCGCACTCTTTTTAAAACTCGTAGACCAGACATAGTTATTTTTGATGACCAAAGCAGAAATAGTTTTTACAAAGGATTCAAAAATCGAATACGGGCAGAACAACCATCAGCTGAAAACTTATTTTCTGTATTAAAAATTTATAGCCGATATAATGATTCTCATAAAATAGAAAATAAGCCAACACTTATTTTAAATAGTAATGAATTATATAATCGGTATAAAGATAGAATTGAATACGAAGTACCATCGTTACTGAAAAATCATAAAAACAAAGATAAAAGATATAGTCATCTTACAAAATTCACTCTTGAAAAAAACTATATTACGCAAAAAGTTTCTGCAAATAATTTTTTAAGCGGGCTGTCATCGTTCCGTCTTACCGCTCTTATTGATTCACTTCTTGCTCAGGGACCGATGAAACGAACGATTGCAAAGCAGGCGAAAAAATTTAGTTCGTTGTTGAACGCATCGAAGATTTCACAAGGGAAACGTAAGGTTGATTTTGTTGTTGATGGTTACCGAGAACTTTTATACATTCGTCAGCATAAAAAAGCGATGTCGCAATACCCCGAGTATGAAAGATATATAAATTCACTTTTCACCAGAGCAGAAAATGCCGCACTTGATTTAGTAGGTATAAACTGGGAAGGGAAAATTATCCTTCGTGATTCACCTCATGGTCCTCGGTTGAAATTTCAGGTAGCGGTATCTGTTGATGGTCCTCGCGAAGTTGTTATAAATAATTTTAAGTTTCATCCATATTATGATTCAGTTGATGTTATCTTAGGTGATGAACCTCAAAAGATAACGCCGCATCAGTCGTATATAAAAGAATTCCTGATAGTTATTGACCGTTCATTACTAGAAGGGAAGATCACAGATTCGCTTGAGTTCTCTGTCGAGATTGATTACGGAAAGATTCCGCTTCTGTTTACAACTTCACTTCCGATATGGCAAGCTCCTGATTTGCAGATAAAGTTGGAACCTGATTTCTATTTTGTGAAACCATTTCCAAAAGTTAATATTGATAAAGTCGTTTCAAATCTGAATCTGAAAGTTATAATTAATAAACCGTATAACTATTCCGGTCTTGCAGAAATCATATTCAAAACTCCTGTTGGTATGTATGCCGGTGCCTATAACAAAGAGATTCAGCTTGATAAATCTTCATTGACAGAAACGATAACGATACCATTTACGATTTCAAACCTATTTGAGCTTGGAACTCAATTTGAGACAGTACAATTACTGGTTGATAATAAAGTTGTTGCTGCTGATAGCGGGAAGATTCGTATCGCATCGTGTAAGATTCCTGATACAAGAAAGATAGGGTTCCTTCCTGATGAGACAGGTCTGCTTGAAGATATTTTAACCATGACCGATGCCGCCTATCGACCGCTCACTGACAGGACATTGGTGAAGGGTGATTTGGATGCCTACGATGTTATTATCATCGGTTCTAATTCGTTTAAGAGATATCCATCTTTTACATATTTAAAAGATCGGTTTGAAAAATATTTGAGGCAGGGTGGGTCGATAGTGATTTTCCCGCAGGATGAAGACTGGCCGAGCTCGTCGATTCCGGTTTCGTTTGCTCCGACGGGCGAGGTTGTAGATAAGACAGACTTGACTAATAGAATCAAAGAAGCACGGATCCTCAGTAAGCCGTATTCTATTTCTGATAAAAATTTACTTTCAGCATTTTATAAAAAGAAAATTGTCAAACCGGCTGGGATTGCTCCTGCGGAACGGGTTTTTGTGACAAATACAGGGGCGACCCTTCGTTCGGTCTCTCGGCTCGGCGATGGTCAGATAATTTATTGCGGGTTCCCGCTTTTAAAGATGATTTCGAATTTAGATATCGAAGCGATCCATCTTTTTGCAAATATCCTGAACTATTAGCCTTTTTTCTTGTGCAATAATTCTATATATTAGTATCTCTTAAATTGGTACATACTTAGACCCCGCTCACAGCCTGCAGGCTGTTCAGTATGACAGATATGTAATGTTTTTAATAAAGTGAGAATTTTTGAGTAAGAATAACAACGATAAAAAACAGTTTGAGACTGTTTTAAAATATTTCAAAAAATACAAACGGTACCTTTTCGGAGGGACGGTTGCGGTTATTTTATCAAATTGCCTTATTTTGATAATGCCGTATATCTCAAAACTTGTTTTTGAGGCGTTGGAAAATAATGAAGACCCATCTGTAATTCTAAAATATGTGCTGATTTCTATTGGTGCTGCAACTCTTTCGGGTGTCTTTCGATTTTTTATGCGACGGACAATTATTTGGATGTCGCGTTATATTGAATATGATCTTCGGAGTGAAATATTTTCGCATCTGCAAAATATGTCACCATCGTTTTATCATGAGAACCGTACCGGCGATTTGATGGCACGCATGACCAATGATTTGGAAGCGGTCAGGCAGATGGTTGGTCCCGGGGTGATGTATATCTCCGATACGATTTTAAAACTGACGATCTCGTGTGCGTTTATGGTGTATCTGTCGCCAACGTTGACGATGTATGCTTTGGTGCCGCTTATCGTATTACCTTTTGCGGTGAACAAGATTGGTAATATGGTGCATAGTCGCTCTATGAAAGTGCAGGAGAAATTCTCCGAGCTGACATCAAATGCCCAAGAGAACTTAGCAGGTATCAGAGTTGTCAAAGCGTATCGTCAGGAAGAAAACGAAGTCGCCCATTTTTCTATACTTTCTAAATCATATATAAACCTGAATATGTCTCTTGCGAAACTGCAGGGTGTTTTTGTTCCGACGATGAGAATGTTTGCATCGCTTTCGTATCTAACGGTATTTTATTTTGGGGGACTGCTTGTTATGGAAGGTATTCTTACCCTTGGTGATATTGTTGCATTCTTTGGCTATCTGTCGATGATACTCTGGCCGGTGGTTGCTATCGGATGGGTGACATCGCTCTACCAACGGGGGAAAGCATCGCTTGAACGGATCAATAAAATTTTGCATTCGGAATCATCGGTGGCTGATACTAACGATGCAACGCATGCCAAGAAGATGCTTGGGAAAATTGAGTTTCGGAATTTAACGTTCGCGTATAATGGTTCTGATATTCTCAAAAATATAAATCTAACAATTGAACCGGGTCAAACTATCGGGTTGGTTGGTAAAACTGGTTCGGGGAAAACGACGATTGTATCTTTGTTGACCAGACTTTTTAAAGTAAAATCAGGACAGCTTTTTATAGATGATGTTGATATTAATAATTGGAAACTGGAATCATTGAGACGGCAGATTGGTTTTGCTACGCAGGAACCGTTCCTGTTTTCTGCTACGGTGAAAGATAATATTAAGTATGGAACATCCGACGCTACCGATGCTGAGATGCAACTTGCTGCCGATATAGCAGCTTTGAAAAAAGATATTGATACCTTCCAAGATGGCTTTGAAACTATTGTCGGCGAACGTGGAATTACTCTCTCGGGTGGGCAGAAACAACGGACTGCGATTGCTCGGGGAATTATCGGGAAACCATCGATACTTGTTCTCGATGATGCGACCTCGGCGGTTGACACAGAAACCGAAAGTCAGATAAATGAAAAAATTAGTGATGTACTCAAAGGGAGAACCTCTCTTATTATTTCGCATCGGGTTTCATCGGTAAAAGATGCTGATATGATTTTGTACTTAGAAGATGGTGCTATCGCCGAGCAAGGTACACATGAAGAACTGCTTGTTCAAAATGGTTACTACGCCGAGCTGTATAAATCACAACTGTTAGAACAAGAGCTGGAACAACTATGAGCGGAAAACAAATACACGACGAAGAAGTCCTCGGTAAAGCGTATGATTCCCGCTTGATGAAACGTCTGCTTGCCTATACTAAGCCGTATCGGTGGGTGATGGTTCTTGCGGTGACAATGCTTGTGATGACGGCTCTATTTCAAACGGCTTTAGCATTCATAACAAAAATCGGTATCGATGATTTCATGCTAACCGGTAATGCTGATGGGTTTGAAATTGTAGCACTAAAATATCTGGCAATAATATTCGGAATTCTTTTTGCATCGTTTATACAAATCTATACTACCATGTGGCTTGGGCAGAAAGTTCAGGATGATATCCGAATGGAACTGTTTGCTCATTTGCAAAAACTGAATCTTGGCTTCTATGATAAGAATCCTGTTGGGCGATTAGTCACACGGGTTACTAATGATATTAACACCCTCAACGAATTGTTTTCATCGGGTGTTGTGAGTGTCATTGGTGATATTTTGATGCTTGTCTTTTTTGTCTCGGCACTGCTGTATGTGAATTGGCAGCTAGCGGTGATAACTTTTATATCATTGCCGATTTTATTAGTGGCGACATTTTTCTTTAAAGCAAAAGCTAGAGATGCCTACCGAGTAGTCCGTTTGAAACTTGCCCGATTAAATGCTTTTGTACAGGAACACTTAACAGGGATGACTATCGTACAGCTGTTTACTAAAGAGAAAAATACATATGATGATTTTGACTCAATTAATAAAGAGCTTCTGACGGGGCATTTACGTTCGGTGTTATACTATGCTGTTTTTTATCCGGTAGTTGAAATTATAGGTGCTATCTCGCTCGGTATGCTTTTCTATTATGGTGGGAAAATGATAGAAGTTCAGACGCTCAGCTTTGGTGATTTGGTTTTGTTCATATATCTGGTGGAACGGTTCTTCCAACCTATTCGTGATCTTTCTGAAAAATATAATGTACTCCAAGCGTCGATGGCATCATCGGAACGAATTTTTGACCTACTCGATACACCTCCCGCAATCATAGATAAAGAAGAAACAAAAGTTCCGAGTAAATTTAATGGTAAGATTGAGTTTGAAAATGTTTGGTTCGCATACAACGATGAACAATGGGTTATCAAAGATTTAACATTCAGTGTTGAGCCGGGTGAAAAAGTTGCTATTGTTGGGGCTACCGGAGCAGGGAAATCATCGCTAATTTCATTACTGTATCGGTTCTATGAATTCCAAAAAGGAACTATCAAGATAGATGGGGTTGATATTCGGGACTATCCCGTAGCCCAACTTCGGTCGCATCTTGGGTTGGTCTTACAGGATGTATTTATTTTTTCCGGTGATTATGCCCGCAATGTTCGTATGCGTGACGATGCTATCTCCGATGAAGTTATCGAGTCAGCGATTAAGCGGGTAGGGTTTGATCGGTTTATGACTGATGTAAAGAAAGAACTTCATACCGAAGTCAAGGAACGTGGTGCGACTCTATCGACTGGGCAGAAACAGCTTCTGTCATTTGCCAGAGCCTTAGCCTTTGACCCTGATATTTTGATTCTCGATGAAGCGACATCATCAGTTGACACCGAAACAGAATCACTTATTCAGAAAGCATTAGTTGAATTGTTAAAAGATAGAACATCAATTGTGATTGCTCATAGGCTTTCTACTATTGAGAAGGCAGATAAAATTCTTGTCATGCATCATGGTGAACTTCGTGAGATGGGAACTCATGAATCTCTTCTAAAAGAGAAGGGCATTTATGAAACGCTTTATCAACTGCAATATAAACGAGCCACGCAAGTTTCGTCAAAAGTAAATTAGGATAAATTAGATATGTCATTACCCAAAAAAGAAATTCTAAAAATTAAAAACGCTGCTGAAAAAATAGCACTTGGTGCCGGTAAAATATTAGCAGGTGGTTTTTTGAAAAATAAAGATATAAAGTATAAAGGTCGTATTGACCCGGTAACTGAATTTGATTTGAAATCAGAAAAATATATTATTGCTCAAATTTGTAAAGCGTTTCCTGCACATTCAATTTTGTCAGAAGAGGGATCTTCTATTGATAATAATTCTGATTTCTGCTGGGTTATTGATCCGCTTGATGGAACCGTGAACTATGCTCATCGTCTTCCAAGCTATGCTGTTTCTATCGCTTTGCAATACAAAGATAGAACGATTGTTGGGGTTGTGTATGCACCAGAGTTGAAAGAATTTTATTCAGCAGCTTTAGGATGCGGTGCTTTTCTTAATAAAAAGAAGATACATGTTTCATCTGAAAAAAAATTAGAACGCTCACTTTTAGCAACCGGATTCTCATATAATATTTCAGCTCTCAAACGAAATAATCTGGGTATGTTTTCACGGATGATGAAGCAAGCACAGGCAGTAAGAAGATTCGGTTCGGCAGCACTTGATATTTGTTGGGTTGCTGATGGAAGATTTGAGGGGTTCTGGGAGTACAATCTGGCTCCGTGGGATTCAGCCGCAGGAATTATTATACTTACTGAAGCAGGTGGAAAAGTTACACAAATTAAAAATCTTGAGTACTCAATCTTTGATGACAGCCTTCTTGCATCTAACGGATTGATACACAAGAGCATGCGAGATGTTCTCGTTCGAAAAAAATAAATATTTATCTATTGTTTTTTCCCATTCTTTTTATATTTTTCATGTATAACAGTTACAATATTGAGAGGAAATATATATTTTGAAAAAAATTCTAGTTTTAATGCTTATCACGGCAATGATTTTTGTCTCTTGCACTGACGATGAATCTAATCCGATTATCCCAAATGATGACACTGTGGCTCCATCGGCGATTACTGATCTTTCGGTCGCATTTACAACCGGTGATGCCGCGACGCTATATCTTACTGCTACCGGTGATGACGGCTTGTTGGGCAGAGCGAGAACATATGAGGTTCGATATTCTACCAGCATGATAGATTCTGCCAGTTATTTTCAAGCTCAACATTATATCGCACCCGACCAACCGAATGTTGGAACTGCTGCTGATACGATTGTTGTTCCAAACTTGTTCCCTAATACAAAATATTATTTTGCGGTAAAGATTGCGGATGAAGCAGCTAACTGGTCGCCGATTTCTAATATTGATTCTGCGACAACTTTGCAGGGTGGCACATGGACTGTATATAACATTTCTAATAGCGAAATCCCTTTAAATATCATTACTGATGTTCAGTTCGATGGCGCTTTAAAATATATCGCTACTTCAGGTGGTGTTTCGACTTTTGATAATACAACTTGGGATATGATTTATGAATCTCGCTCTATTGCTTTTATCGATACAACCATTATAGCTCTTGATACGATAATAGATACGATGTATAACAATACTCCTAATTTTGTAAACTCAATAGCTATAGAATCTTCATCACGAATTTGGATAGGTACGCAAGAAAGTGGAGTTGCTCTTTTAGAAGGGGATTCAATACAGACTTATTCATCACATGATACAGAGTCGATTACATCGACTCAGGATATTGTTATCGCTCAAGAAAAACTATGGGTAGGCACTCTTAATAATGGTCTGCATTCTTTTACGCTGGATGGTTCTGATGTGTGGGAGCAGTTTGATGTTCCGATAAATCCTAATTTCCCGGGAAGTGGAAAAATAAACTGTTTGAGTACTGGTGTTAATAATGCTATTTGGGCAGGGCTTAATCTTTTTGGAGCAACTGTTTTAGACAACTCACTGTTCACAAATTATAGTGATGCCAATGGTTTTATAAATGGACAAGTATTAGAGATTGTTACATCGGAAAATAAAGTTCTTTTTGGAACCGATGGTGGGGTCTATATATTTGAGAATAACGGATGGATAAATTTCACGACTGTTGATGGACTGCCGGACAATGTTGTCCTCGCTCTTGCAGTTGATGCACAAGGAACCTATTGGTTTGGTACCAGAGAAGGTTTGGCATCATTTGACGGATTGGACTGGACTGTGTATACGACTTCAAATAGTTATCTGCCCGATAATCAGATCAATTCGCTAAATTTTGATATGTTTGGAAATCTATGGATAGGTACTCAAAACGGTTTGGCGAAATTTACAATCTAACAACAAAGAGAAAGCTTTCAGAATAAAGATGAAAAAAATTCAATTAGTAAAATCAACATCCGGTGTTCGTGGTGTTTTAGGCAACGGACTCGATATGCACATGTTGGCAGAATATGCCGCCGCATTTGGTACCCTACTCGGTAAAGGAAAAGTTGTTGTCGGTCGTGATAGCCGTCCATCGGGAGCAATAATCAACCCGATTATTATTTCAGTATTACAATCAGTCGGACTCGATGTTGTTGATGTTGGCATAGTCCCAACGCCGACCGTTGAAATTGCAGTGAAGAAATTAAAAGCTGTTGGCGGGATTTGTATCACAGCATCGCATAACCCATCGGAGTGGAACGCTCTTAAGTTTTTTAATAAAACCGGAGAGTTTATAAACCCGTCTGAATATAAAAAACTGAACAAAATATTTGAAGCAAAAAAGTTTTCATACGCTCCTCATAACAAACTTGGGAAATTGACCGAACAGGACAAATGGATTGATGAACATATTAAAGCAACGCTTGCTCAAAAAGTGGTCAACAGCCAGGCAGTTAGAAAACGAAAATTCAGAGTTGTTGTCGATGCGGTCAATGGGGCAGGGTCGGTGGCACTTCCGGAAATGCTTGAGAAACTTGGTGTCACTGTTATAAAAATAAATTGTAAAGGGGATGGTAATTTCACTCATGAACCTGAACCGATTGCCAAAAATATAACCCAACTTTGTAAAGCGGTTAAAAAACATAAAGCAGATTTGGGTATGGCTTGTGATCCCGATGCTGATCGATTGGCATTGGTTGACAACAAAGGCAATGCGATTGGCGAAGAGCTGACGCTCACGATTGGTGTCATGGCAGTGCTTTTGAAAATGAAAGGTGCGACAGTTATCAATCTTTCAACATCAAAAGTCACCGAAGATATTGCTAAGTCGCTTGGTTCAAAAGTTATCTACTCAAAAGTAGGTGAGGCAAATGTTGTTGAGATGATGAAGAAGAAAAATGGCATAATCGGCGGTGAAGGAAATGGCGGGGTGATATTTCCATCTTTTCATGCCGGTCGAGATTGCCTAATTGCGGCAGCTTTGGCATTGACTCTGCTTGCCAACAGGAAAACATCTCTTTTTGACTTAGTTGAAACTTTTCCGAAATATTACAATATAAAAGATAAAGCTCAGTTAAAAGATAAAGCGAAGTTTTTGCTAAAATTAAAGAAATTTGAAAAAGAAACAGCGACATTATTGGGAAAATGCAAAATCGACCGCCGTGATGGCTTACGCTTTGATTTTGCCGAAGGATGGCTGCAATTACGAACTTCAAATACTGAGCCGATTTACCGTATAATAACAGAAACAAATTCGCAAAAGTTAACGGCAAGATTGACCGATACAGTAAAAAAGTATTTTAAATAAGGTATAAAGATTATGTGTGGAATTGTCGGATATGTTGGACCACAGCAGGCTGAACCGATTTTACTTAAAGGTATCAAAAGGCTTGAATATCGTGGCTATGATTCAGCAGGGATTGCTTTGCTTGCTGACAATGGACTCTATGTTACCAAAGCAGCAGGTAAAATTGTTGAGCTAGAAAAATTACTTATAAATAACACAACCAAAAGTAATCACGGGATTGCACATACCAGATGGGCGACTCATGGTGAACCAAACCAGTTAAATGCACATCCTCATACAGATACGACTGAAGATATTGCTATAGTGCATAACGGTATTATTGAAAATTACAGAACGTTAAAATCGTTTTTGGTAAGCAAAGGCTATCAGATTAAAACTGAAACAGATACCGAAGTGCTTGCACAACTAATTCGGTTTAGCTATAAAGGTGACCTTACCGAAGCTGTCCGTGAAGCGTTGACTCAAGTAGAAGGAACCTACGGTATAGCAGTTATTTCATCGGCACATCCAAATATGATTATTGCTGCCCGCATGGGGTCGCCGCTTATTATTGGTGATGGTAATGGTGAAAATTTTGTGGCATCCGATGTCTCGGCAATCTTAGACTCAACAAATAGAGTTGTCTATTTAGACGATGGTGAGATTGCGACTGTTACACCGGAAGAATATAAAATTACGACAATTCAAAATGTAAAAATTTCTCCACAAGTTGAAGAGATCAGTTGGTCGCTTGATGAAATCGAAAAAGGCGGCTTTGAACATTTTATGTTAAAAGAAATTTTTGAACAACCTACTACATTACGTAATGCGATTCGAGGACGATTAAATTTTGAAGAAGGTATCCCTCGTTTAAATGGACTCAACTTACAATACGATGAACTTCGTGAGATTAAACGGATTCTTATAACTGCTTGCGGTACGTCTTGGAACGCAGGGCTTATAGGTGAATATATGCTTGAAGAGATGGCACGGATACCTTGTGAGGTAGAATACGCTTCTGAACTTCGCTACCGTTCACCAATATTTGAAAAGAATTCTCTTCTGTTTGCTATCAGTCAATCAGGTGAAACTGCTGATACGTTGGCGGCGATGCGTGAAGCACAAAAACACGGAGTTACAACTTTGGGACTTGTGAATGTTGTTGGCTCGACTATTGCCCGTCAGTCTGACGGTGGCGTCTATCTGCATGCCGGTCCTGAAATCGGGGTGGCATCGACAAAAGCGTTTACATCGCAGGTCATGGTTCTCTCGTTGGTCACGACTCTCTTAGGACGGATGCGTCAGATGTCGGTGCAGACTGGTCAGGAAATTATTGAGCATATACAAAAGATACCGGATCGAGTTGAAGAGATACTCAAAATGGATGACCAGATTACAGCGATAGCTGCTGAATATTATAAAGCTGATAATTTTTTATATCTTGGACGTGGTATTAATTTCCCGGTTGCTTTAGAAGGTGCCTTGAAACTGAAAGAGATTTCATACATTCACGCCGAAGGTTATCCGGCTGCTGAAATGAAGCATGGTCCGATTGCTTTAATCGATGAAAATATGCCGGTGGTAGTTATTGCTTTAAAGGACCCGGTCTATGATAAGGTGATGTCAAATATTGCTGAGGTTCGTTCGCGTAATGGAAAAGTTATTGCGATTGCGACTGAAGGTGATACCGAGATTGCCGAAAAAGTGAATCATGTTATTTATATTCCATCGACATATCGTTTGCTGACTCCGCTTTTGTCAATTATACCACTACAATTATTGGCGTATCATATTGCGGTAATGCGTGGATGTGATGTTGATCAACCTCGTAATTTGGCAAAATCTGTTACGGTTGAATAATTAGAAATAAACAGATTATAAAAAACCGGTGGACTTTTAGTTCACCGATTTTTTTATGTCTGTTACTTTTGAGAAATATGTTTTACCAGCTTCCGCCGCCTCCACCGCCTCCGCCACCGCCTGAGAAGCCACCGCCACCGGATGTACCGGAACTACGGGGAGCAGCAAATGTTGCTGTTGACAGATGTGAAGTTGTTGCGGTGATTGCTTGGGAAAAAGCAACCGGATGGAAATACATCATGCCGTGAGAGCCGATATACCAATGAGGCATATTCTGCTCAATGCCGACAAATGCTTTTGCCCATCGGTCGACAACATCGAGAGCAATCGCGTAAGGGAGATACTTACTGAACAAATCTTTATCTTCCATCCGTTCGAGTTTATCTTTTTCTGCCCGTTCTAAAAACTCCTGAAAACCGAGAACATCGGCAAGTGCTGTGGCACCTTTGCGAGTTTTGGCAGGCATCGCTTTTGAAAATAGGAAAAATGGTAAGGCGGTAAAGATAGTTACTAAAATTGGTTTTAATGGTGTTGTGTTCGTTGTTAATAAAAATTGTGAGGCTCCAACTAATACGGCAACTAAAATTCCGTAGCCGACATATTTCCCCATAGTAGATTGAGGTGATGTTGCAAAATAATTGTACTCGACTAGTTGCCTGAATATTGCTTTTGATAATTTAGGAAGATAGGTGTAAAACTTATTCTTCAAATCAGAAATCATGATAGAACTTTGTCCGTCTTGAAAAAGTCCTACCATAAGCCATCGTTCAAACTCGGTCAGTTCCGAGAGGTCTGATTTTAATGATGTTATCTTATAATCTTTATTGGTGAAAATCAGAACTTTCTCTTCGGTCTCTTCAATATTTAAATATCCTTTGACAGCAAGACCAATCATACTGGCTGAAATATCTTTTGGGTCAAGGGTTTCGTCGATAAGCGTCCCGACTTCGGCGGCAGTAAGTTCCTTGCCATTTATCTTAGGAGGTGCATATTGCACTGCTATTGCGGAACGTACATGCGGGTCACGTCCTTTTTTTCTCCAATGCATAATCATAAAGAGAAGAGAAATAATCGGCAGAACAAATCCCCAGTTCTCGCTTAAATTTATAGTGAGTAGAAACTTTTCAAAGTCGGATGGTTCTGCAACGATTCCTTTGTCGAATGAAAAAGCAATCGTGAAACCATCGTATGATTCTATGGTAGTTGTAGTTTGAAACTGCCCGCCGTTTGTGAGCTGGGTGAAATTACATTCTGAACTTGTTGCTCCATAACCTCCGGTGTAGCAGGCAAAGTCCAGATTGTTACTTATAGTTGTTGAGTTAATTGTTACCGTTGCGGTTGCATGTTCGATCTCAGCGTCCCATGAGTCACCGGTGATGTTCCAGTAGAGTTCATCGTATTTCTCAAAATAAAGAAGTCCGTTGGTTACTTTGTAGTTAATGACATAGACCTGTCGACCATCGACATATCGATCAGCATCGCCAATACGGATATTCATTACGTTGCCGGTTTTGCTGACTTTGCTGGTATGGGGGTTTCCATTTTCATCGGTCACAGAAAAAACTTCGATAGGCATATAGACGGCATTACCGAGTTCATCTTCGTATTTGTATGGAATCTCTCGGTAGATGCCATGTTTCTTCCGATGAAAATTAACGGTGATAGTTTCTGATACTGTGAAAGAACCATCTTCGTCGATAACTATTTGAGCATCAAAGTTCTTGATAGTAAAATGTTGAGCGGAACTTTCAGTTACGATAACACCGCAGAGTAGAAAAGCTATGAGGCAAAACAGTTTTATTAGATTTTTCATATTGTAACCTCTTATGAAAAATCAGGTTTGATAGGTTTACGTTCATCGGGTGATTCTATTTCGAAGAATTCTTTTTTGACGAAATTAAACATCGATGCTACAATCGTCGATGGAAAAGTTTCGGTCTTGATATTATAATCTCGGACAATCGCATTGTAGTATCTTCGGGCAGATTCTATGTCGCCTTCGATATCTTTGAGCTGTCTTTGTAAATCCATAAAATTTGTGTTGGCTTTTAAGTCAGGATATGCTTCAGAAACTGCAAAAAGTGATTTTAATGTTCCGGTCAGCATATTATTTCCGGCCGCCATCTGTTCAGGGGTGCCTGCGTTCATCGCCTGTGACCTTGCCTTGGTTACTTTTTCAAAAAGGTCTTTTTCGTGCGATGCGTAACCTTTGACAGTCTCTACCAAAGCAGGGATGAGGTTGAAACGCTTCTTGAGCTGTACATCGATGTCTGACCATGATGATTCGGTTGATGTGCGTAGTTTGACCAAGCTGTTATAGATGCCGATAGCAAAAGCGGCAAAAAGAACAGCAATGCCTATAAAAATTAAGAAACCTGTCATATGAACTCCTTTAAGTGTGTGAAACAAAATTGTCTAATTTAAAATAATTATGGTTTTAAAATGCAAACTAAATTGTAGCCAGTCAAGTTTTGACTTCGTCAAGTTTTGACTTTCTGTTGTATTAGTATAAGTAATACTCCGATTTGGCTGAATTATTCACTTGAATATAAATTAAAACAGAGATAAGTTAACCTTGATTCACCCATGTTTATTAGTTTAACTTTAAGAAAGACAAAAATGGAGTTTGTATGAAAAAAATTATTGTAGCAATGTTTGTTCTACTCAGTCCTCTTCTGAATGCGTCGCAGGTAGAAGATACAGTGAAAGTCTCTGATAAAGTGTATGTGGTCGATTCAATTCTTGTAGAAGAGAGTAGAGAAGATTTTGGTATCGCAGAGTTTCCAACCTCTAAAGATAATTTTTCAAAAATTTTGAATCTGAATGGTTTCACACTTATTCGCAAAGGTACTTTTATAGCTCAGGATATTTTTAGCGAAGGGTTTAAGCGTGCCGACGTAACGGTTGTCATCGATGGGGAGCAGTATCATTCGGCATGTCCGAACAGGATGGACTCACCATTGACACGAGTTAATCCGCTTGAGATGAATTTGATTTCATTTTCAAAAGAGAGGTCATCTTTTTCAACCGGTTTAGGTGGTGGGTTGCTGATTAGTAGAATTAAACCTTCTGATTTTTCAAATATAAAAACAGCTTTTACCCAATCTGCCCAAGCTGAATCAGGTTCCGATTTTGCTTTTTCAGCAGTCAGTCCGAAAGTTATTTTGTCAGGGCGATATGCAACAGGGTATGGTTATGAAGATGGTGATAAAAATAATTTTGAGACGCTGTATGGTTTTTCTGATGACCATAAATATCAACTTGGTGAGATATCGGCTGTTCATAAAGTTGGTGCTGTTTCTTATCGAGGTGCTTTTACATATTCCGATAATATTATGTTTCCGTATTTGAAAATGGATGAACGGTTGAACCGAATCTACAGTGGTAATGTGACATATAAGAATCAAAAAATATATTTCAATTACACCGATCATATGATGGATAATCAACTACGTGTGAGCAGTATGTTCATGCGGACTTCGGTGCAGAACTTGACTCTTGGATTTGTAAATGATAATGTTGAACTTCTCTATAGAAATTGGGATTCTGATAATGAAATAGTAACTCTGATGGAAACGATCGAAAATCATCTGATACCTGATCTTTCATATTTTAGCGGGACATATCAAAACAGTTATAGCAAGAACAAATTCAGACTTTCATATAAAGCAGGGTTAAAATATTTGAAGATGAACGATACTGACCGACTTGAAATGTTTACGCCTCTCTATCCTGACGCTGAAGAATCAAACTACTACTATTCACTTGGTGCAACATTTGATTATGTGCAAAGTATGGCTCATAATTCATCGATACAGTTTACTTCGGAGATTGCAACATCGGAACCAACGCTTGAGCAAGTTTATGTGGCAGTACAAAAACCGGGCATGACGCCATATTGGGTAGGCAATCCTGAGCTAAGTCAGCCATTGAAATTATCTCTTCGGTCGATGTATGCCAATTCAAAGATCAATATTTCTGTTTATACTCATTATATCTCTAATTATATTAATTTGACAAATGCGATAAGTGGTACTCGGAATTACTTAACTTATGAAAATATCGATGCCCACATGATTGGTCTGAACGCAAATTATAAATCAAAATATCTGTCGTTGTTCTCCGGCTATACCTATGCAAAAAATAAAACTAACGATATTCCGCTAAGTGAGATACCACCATTCTTTTTGATAACAACGTTGAAATCTCCAAGGTACAAAAACAGTTCTCTTATACTGACTCACACATACAACGATGCTCAGACAAGAGTAGACAGTTTGCTCACTGAATCAGAAACAACTTCATGGGACAGGTTTGATATTTCGCTGACATATTTTAGTAAGAGCTATCAGGTATCATTTGGAGTTGAAAATATATTGGACAAAACATATCAACAGCATCTATCATATTTGCGAGACCCATTTAGTTCAGGGATTGGTGTTAATGAACCGGGCAGAACTATCCGCTTGAGTTTGTTGTATGATTATAATTTGTAAGTTAGAAATTTGGTTGAATACAAAAAGGGCAGACACACAGGTCTGCCCCTACAATTATACTAGGTTCCTGTTTACACAGAAATAGAGTCTTATTTAGATTCGCCTAAGATGTCGTTCCAAGCAGCGAGTGTCTCTTTGTGTGGTTCAAGCAGAGCTTCGGTGTCGCCTTCGACTGTGACAGATTCAATCTTATCACCTTGAACGATTTTATTGACAATATCCATATCCGCATCAGAAACAACTTCACCAAAGACAGTATGTTTTCCGTCGAGCCATTCAGTTGGAATATGCGTGATAAAGAACTGTGAGCCGTTTGTTCCCGGTCCGGCATTTGCCATTGAGAGAATACCCGGTTTGTCATGTTTGAGTTCAGGAACACATTCATCTTGGAATTGGTAGCCAGGACCGCCTGTGCCTGTGCCTTCTGGGCATCCGCCTTGCACCATGAAATCGTCGATTACACGGTGGAATGAAAGACCATCATAATATTTCCGTTGAATCAAATTGACAAAATTAGCGACAGTGACGGGAGCCTGTTGAGAGAACAGGTTGAGATTGATATCGCCTTTATTTGTTTTCATTGTTATTTTCACAATATTTCTCCTTGAGATTTCTGTTTTTGTTGCGGTTATTATACGGTATGAATATGAGATGTCAACAGGTGAATTAGGTGATTTTTAACACACCCCCAACCCCTCTTAAAAGAGGGGAGCTAGAGGATTATGGTAAAACAACTTTATAATCTCTATGTTATTCAACTGAAAAAGACGGTTTTGAAGCATAAAAAAATCCATACCGAAAACCCTGACCGTAATCTCGATATGCCGTGTGTTTATGTTGGGCAGACTTGTCATTCGCCCGAATATCGGTTTGAGCAGCATTTGAATGGATATAAAGCAAACAAGTATGTTAAAAAGTACGGCTATCAGCTTATTCCAGACCTTTATGAAGAATACAATCCGATAACGACTCGCAAAAAAGCGGAGATGTCTGAGGAAGAGTTGGCATTAAAACTTCGCGAAGAAGGCTACACTGTTTGGTATGGCTAAGCATTGACAAGTTGCTCGTTATTCTCTATCTTTATTAGATATGATGTAAACACTCTGAGGGAGTAAAATTGTGTTACAAAAAATAATTTATACGATTCTTCTTTTGGTTCTCTGTTTTTCAAATTCTTATGCCGGTAATGGTTTCTTTATTGAGGGTGGTATCGGGAGTCGGTATATGAATGGCAATATGAACTATCAATCACGTATAAATTCTGACTATCAATCAGACTTTGAACTGAGTCGCGACCCACTCAATGAAGCACCGTCAGAGAACTCTGTTACAGATCGAAGCATGTTGGGATGGAAAAGTAAACTCGTTGGGAATTACAATGCAACTATCGGTTTTCGCTTTTCAGAAATATTTGTGACATCAATTTCGGCACATTATGTGCATAAAAAAGGTGGAGGTTTTGGTTTTTCACCATCAAATGATTACCCAAATGTAAATACGAATCTAGGTGAAAATATACAAAGAAATAGTCTAACAACATCAACTGTTGCTAAAAATTGGTTTAGTCAATTAAATCTTCGTGTGACACAACAAATTTATCTTAACAGTTCCTTATATCTTATTAGTGGAGTCGAGTATTCATTCCTCGCATTCAAAAAAAAGGTCAAGGGCTACCATATACTCGTGACAATCAAGATGGTGTGATTTATGAAGGTACAAGCTTTGATGTTGCTGATAACAGTGTCACATATAAAGATAATACTTTTGGTTTCTTAGCAGGTATCGGGTTTGAAGTGCCTATATCACATAAAATGTCGTTAATGTAGACAGCAATATATGTCGACTCATCGTACAAAGGTGATAAGCTGTATTATGCCGATCTTGATTTTAATATTGGTGGCTTTGAACTCGGCTATACATTACGGTATTATCTGAAATAAACAAACGGAGCCAAAACAAATTGACTCCGCTTCTATATCAATAAAAAATTTCTAATTACAGCTTGGTGGGGTAGGACCATTGGTAAATATAAAATCAACTATATATACTAAATCCGAAATATCAATATTGCTGTCGAGGTCAGCATCGATATTTGCTTCAGTAAGACAAATCGGTGTTGCTCCACTGGTGAAGATAAAATCAACAATAAAAACTAAATCAGAAATATCGATTTCGTCCAATGGGTCACCATCAACATTACCTCGAATACCAAGACAACAACAAACATCGCCGATACCGTCATTATCTATATCTGCCTGAGATGGGTTAAAAGTCGTCGGACAATTATCACACAGGTCGCCAATACCATCGCCATCTGTGTCTAGTTGATTCGGATTGTAGGTTAGGTCACAGTTATCACTGACAGCACAAATCAAGTCATTGTCAGGGTCGTTAATAATGTCGTTGGGGCAGTCATCGCAGGCATCACCAACGCCATCGTTATCAGCATCCATTTGAATTACATTTGTAATCGACGGACAGTTGTCAACATCAGCACATAAATTGTCACCATCAATATCATTATCAGGATCGTTTGGACAGACATCACATGCATCGGCTATACCGTCGCCGTCACTGTCGGCTTGATCAGGGTTATAGTTGGCACAGTTGTCGATGTCGTCGCAGATACCATCGTTGTCGGCATCATTGTTTGGGTCGTTGGGGCAGGCATCACACAGATCGCCGATACCGTCAATATCTGAATCAAGTTGATCAGGGTTAGCTATTGTCGGGCAGTTATCGCAATCGTCACCGATACCATCGGAGTCGGTATCTGCTTCTGTAGAGACAAAGGCAGGGTCTTCGATAAAACGGTAGATAAAAAGTCTGCCGTTTAAATCAGAGGTATAGACCAAGCTGTCGCCTGCGAATGGGTAGATTCCCCAGATATTGTCATCGGGTAGATCAACAGCTGCGATCTCTTTGAGACAGAATGGATTTGTAGGGTCAAGCACAACAATTCCCGACGAATATTGAGAGAGGAAAATATAGTCGCCCACCATAAAAGCGTTATGAGCGAGACCATTTGGAACAGTGTATTCACCCGCCAGACGGATATTGTCGTAGTCTGCAATGTACCAATATTTGACAGTTTTACCGTTGGTCTCTTCGGTTGTCACAGCAAATCGTCTATCGTCGCTTGGCCAAATATTATGTATATACCCTGCGTTTGCAAAAACAGAGCGTGCGATTCTGGTTGGATTAAATTTATCGGTCAGGTCATATATATCAAAAACGGGGAAAGATCCGGCAGCGATATATGCGGTGTCACTTATAACATAAAAATCATGAACATCATTATTGCTTATGCCAAAACTGTTCACATAAGATGGTGCTTCCGGGTTTGTTAAATCATACATATGAATAGCGGTGGTCAAGCCCGGGGAACCTTCCACATAGAGAAAACCGGAAACTGAATCTACAAAGAGATTATGCGATGACATAGCACCGGAGTTGGATGTTGGGAAGACTCCAACAAGATGTGCTGAATCAGGAAGGTACTGCATGTCGATTACTCGTAGACCACTTCCGCACTCACTGACGGCGTAGCAATAATTCTGATACGTTTTCATATCCTGCCAAGTACAACCGGATCCTGTGACCGTATCGACTACCTGAAGGGTGGTAGCATTGACAAAGACAACACCGCTGTTCATTCCCATGATAGCGTATTGGTCACCGTTTGGAGCCTGCCATCCCCAGCAATCAGAACCTTTATTAGTACCAAACTGAAAGACGGCTAACTCTTCAAACATATAAGGCGTCGCACCGGCTACCGATGTTGATGTTATTTGTTCATCAGGCGTGAGAGAAATATTTTTAATTTTGTAATCAAGCGGTAGTGCATGACTGATGGCGGTCAGAGCAAAAAAAGATATAAGGAGAGGTAGAAATTTCTTTAGGTTGTCTGGCATGTAAATCCCTTTATGAGTGAGTTAATAGGTCAATATACTCTGTTTAACGTAAATAGTTTCATTTTGAAACCAAATGCAGGAAATTTTATAAAGTTTTGTCTGTTTTATATTTTATTCGTAAGGATGTAACTTAGCGGTTTGTCTATACTTAGAAGTAATATATAAGTTAAAGGTACTTTGTCAATAATCAAAACAGGGTAAAAAAATGGGGAGAAAACTCTTTGTATTAAGATATTTTGGTTTCTACCGAATCTATCTATAAGATTTATGACTATGTATAAGAGGAAGTAATATGAAAATTCTGATTGTAGAAGATTCAAAATTAATGCGGAGAGCAATTACAAAAGTTGTTGTCGCCAAAGGGTATGACCCGATTGAAGCTGTCAATGGAGCCGAAGCGCTCGAGAGATTGCAAGAAAACAAACCGGATGTCGGTTTAGTCATCATGGATTGGAATATGCCAATTATGGATGGTTTTGAAGCGTTGGTAAAAATCCGTGAAGATGAACAGTATAATAATGTACAAGTACTGATGGCAACCTCTGAAGGGATTCAGGAAGATATTACACGTGCTACCCAAGCCGGAGCAAATGGCTATATGGTAAAACCATTTACTCTACAGCAACTCGCTGACAAGATTAAAGAATTGGTAGAAGACTAGATATGGCTGAACAAATAGTGGTAGATAACACAATCATCAATGAATTTGTGAAAGCTGTGAAAAATGTATTAAATATAACAGCCGGCGAAGATATTGAAGATCATATCGTATATCTTGATAAATCAGAGAATATACCGGGTGAAATTTCTGCTATGATAAAAATAGATGGAGATTTGCGGGGTAATATTGCTGTATCGTTTGAGAAAGATTACGCCCGTAGGATTACATCTAAAATCATCGAATGCGATGAGTCTGAACTTTCTGATGAGGATGTCCAAGAAGGTCTGGGTGAGATTGTCCATCAGGTGACCGGTAAGGTACGGACAGATCTCTGGGACTTTGGCTATCGTTTTAATATCTCAGTACCTGAGATTATAAATCGTCCGATGAGTCAGATTCAAACTCATGCGATTACTCCCGTGCATATAATAGTATTTAAAGCAAGTAAGTCGATGTTTTCAGTTCAGATAGATATTCAGGAAAAAAATATTCTGTAAGTTCAGTTTTTAAAATCAAAGAATAAAATTAAATGTCAAAAAGAGAAGGTTGGTAGGTCGCCCAGGATTTTTCATTTATTTTATAATGAAATTTATATTGGCAGTCGCCGTTTTTGCAAATCTTTGGGCGTTTTTGAGAGAGATAGTCAAACGGTTTTCCGCATACTTCGCAGGTTGCGGTTTTCCATTGAAGTTTTGGCAATGATGTTTTTGTTTTTTCACTCATAATTATAATGAATATACAATTTTAATAGATAGGATCAAATTGTTTCAGAAAGAAATTTTACGTATCGTTCACGTTTATCTTTTGGCACTGAGCTATTTGGGATTTCAATAATCTGCAGAGATTGTGGTTTAGAACCTTTAATCTGTACTATATCATCAATGTGTACTTGATAGGCAGGTTTTACTTTGTTACCGTTTACCGCAATCAGCCCGCTTTGACCTAATTCTTTGGCAATAGTCCGCCGCTTAATGACACCAACTGTTGAGAGAAAATCATCTATTCGCATTACAGTTCTTCATATATTTTTATATAGGTGACTTTTTTCAACTCTTCAATCCACTTATCAACAACTTTGCCGGTCTTATCTTGTTTGGCAAGTTCTTTTATCTGATCAAAATCATCTTCTAAAGTATAGCTACGAGCTTCCTGATAATCGAGAAGTTTGAGAATGTGTAGTCCATACTTTGTGAAAACAGGTCCGCGGATGTCATCAATTTCCTTCCATCCGGAAACAGCATCCATAAATTCAGGAGGCATTTGATTCGAAGCAAACCATCCAAGTTCGCCGCCCTGGATTCTTGTCTCGTTATCTTCAGAATATGTTTTTGCCATCAAGGCAAAATCTTCACCACCTCTTGCTGATTTCAATAATGAATCTGCAAGTTGGACAGTGGCTAAAGAATCAGCAGCCGATGGTGCCACTTTGAGAAGTACATGACGGAGTTTATGTTTGTCCCCTTTGATACCTTCGCACTTGATAATATGATATCCAAATTGTGTATAAATCACACCAGAAATGTCACCGATAGAAAGAGCAAAAGCAGCTCGAGCAAATTCAGGAACAACATCATCTCTTGAGAGATAACCTAGGTCGCCACCATTTATACCAGCCCCTTCAGTAGAGTAATTGACTGCAATGGTAGCAAAGTCGGAACCATCTAAAATCATCTTCCGAAGTTCTTTCATACGGTTCTGCACCGAGTCTAAGACCTGCTTTGATGGTTTGACAGTGAGAAGTACATGGGCGAGTTTGACAGCTTCGGGTTGAGCAGGGATAGAGTCTTTGAATTTATCATAGAACTCAGCGACTTCATGTTTTGATACTGCAATTGAATATAGTTTCTGCTGTATGTATCTTTGTTTTAAAAGTTGGTTCTCAACATCTATTCGATATTTCTTTTTTAAATCTCGAATAGTAAGTCCTTCGGCGTTTAAGGCATCGATAAATGCATCATACGTTTCGTAGTTCTGAGAAATTCGAGAGATCTGATCTTCAAGCATTGCTTCAATCTCACTGTCGCTGATAGTGAGCGATGTATCACCTTTGGCGGAGATGAGAAACATACGATCTGAAATCATTTGATCTAATACTTCTTGTTGAAACTTTTTTACATCCGCTTCGGATCTTGGTTTTCTTTGCGTTTGCAAAGCAACCAGCTGAATTTGATTTGCAAATTCAGAGACAAGGATTACTTCATCACCAACTACTGCAAAAATTTTATCGACAACTTCTCTTTGTGCTGATAGAGATGAGAAGCTAAGTAAAAATAAAGCTATTAGTATTTGAATACGTTTCATAGTAATTTTAACATCCTGTTTTCTTACTGATTTAATGAATCAGCAGTAACGTATAAGTCCATATTTATAGATGCTCTTAGAGCATCTTCATTTATTTCAATAGTAGTATTGTCCATTCTTTTATTAACCCAATTTTCAAAAGAAATCATCTTCTGTTCGTAATCGAGTTTTTGCATGATTGAACGTTTTACTCCAAGATAATCTTTGAGTTCAGGGGCAATCTTGTCAACGACATAAAAGATAGAATATTTCCCCTGAGTCACTACCGGACCATTGATGGCACCAACGCCTGTTTTTCTGGCAAGGTCAAAAATCTCAGGATAACGACTGCGGGTAATATAACTAAGGTCTCCGCTTTCGGTTCTTTTACCTCTACGTTCGGTGAGGTCCATTGCTTTTTCTTTGAATTCTTTTAAGGAACGGCTGGTAGCGGCCAATTTACGTGCTTTTAATTCATCGGAGAGAAGAATCTCATAGACATGAATCTGTTCAGGGTTGGTAAACTCTTGTGAATTATTATCGTAGTAGCCACGAATCATATCTTCATCGGGAACGACTTCAGAAGGAATAGAATCATTACGCATGACTCCTGCCATGTTTAATTCTTTAAACAGTTTTAGTTGAGCCAAATAATTTTCTTCACTATCAAACCCTAGTCGCACAGCTTCAATAGTTAGGATGTCCATTTTTTTAAGTTCAAATACGATTGTTGCCAGGGAGTCGATGTCATCAAAATTCGGACGCATATGAGTCGGGACAGCTTGGAGTTTCGTTAGATATTCATTGAGAGTTACCTGACCGGCATTTTTGATAGTACCTACGATAAGTTCTTTTTCATTACGGTCAAGCTGTTCAATATCAAAATCATTTTTTGGTAAACTTGCTAAAACTTGTGCCGGATAAATATCTTTTCGTTTGTGCATCAGATATTCAAAAGTAGAGGCTTCAATAGTTACAGGATAATTTGTACTCAGGTCAGCATAAAAACTTTCGAGAGCATCCATAGTTTTTTGCTGGGTGATTCTACTTTTCATTTCTTCTTTTAAAAGAGCAAAAGAAGTTCTGTTTTCATTTGGAAGTGTATCAACAAGCTTTACAATGTGATAACCAAATTTAGATTTAAACGGCGGAGCTATTTCGCCCGGTTCCATTTGATAGACAACTTCCTGGAACTCGCTGACCATTGAACCCCAAACGAAATATCCTAAGTCACCTTTGTTTCTTTTTGCTTGTGGGTCGATTGAGTAATCAAAAGCAAGTTGTTCAAAATTTTCACCTTTTTGAATCTTATCAAAAACCATTAGTGCGGTATCTTTGTCAATTACTAAAATATGCGAGGCTCTATATTTGAATTCTAAACGATTGTAAAATTCCTGTATGTCAACATCGGTAGGTTTTGCATTTTTAGAAATGATAGACTGATAGAGAGCATCGAGCAAAAATTTATCTTTATTGGCTAAGATAATACGATCAATTTCTTCCATCTGGTCAATATGTTTTTCATAAGCAGCTTGAATGAGCAAACGAGTGACAATCATTGTGTCGAGAATTTCACGTCGTTTTTTAAACTCTTCGGTTGCTGTTGGGAAAGTAAGATTAACTCTTGAGAAATAAGAATTAAATTCAGATGTTGTTAATTCATATCCGCCAATTTCAGCAACTACTTTATCGTCGGATTGTCCGCAACCGATAAATGAGCTGATAGAGAGAGCGGCAATTATAAAGCCAAGAGTATATCTTTTCATTTTTGAATTTCCTTTTTAATGTTACATAAAGGTTTTTACCCAGATGTACTTAAAATGTTCCGCATATTATAGCTGTAAAGGTTAATATTATAAGAGATTAGGCTAAAAATGCCAAGTTCTTTTTTAAATTGAGAAATTGCTTATTCGTAGTCAGACTCTAAGTAATCCTGGGTCATAGATTGACGCATGAGCGTTTGGGAGAGTTTTTTTGTGAATTCAAGGGCAGAATTCTCTCCATATACCTTGAGCATATGGTTCATTGCGATGACTTCGGAGATAACAGTTATGTTTTTTCCCGGTGAGATTGGTACTTTGACAATCGGAATTTCAACCCCAAGCACAGTTGTCTTTTTGTCTTCAATCCCAAGTCTTTCATAGTCTTTGGTCTCCGACCAATAGGAAAGATTAACCTCGACTTCGATTCTTTTTTGGAGTCTGATTGATCTGATACCGAACAATTCTTCAATATCAATAATACCGATTCCACGGATTTCCATATGATGTCCTAGCATTTCGGAGCCGGTGCCGATTATGACATCCGATGCTGTCCGAGTGATTTTTACGACATCATCGGCAACAAGACGGTGTCCTCTCTCGATTAAATCAAGAGCGATTTCCGATTTTCCGATACCTGATTTGCCGGTATACAAAAGCCCAACGCCATAAACATCGACAAGCGTGCCATGCACATTTATAGATGGGGCGAAAAAATGGTCTAAATAAGCACCAAGTCGGTTTATGAGATCGGTTGTTTTCAGCCTTGAGGATAATACGGCAGTGTTACATTTTTCGGCTTCACTGATGAAAAGTGGGGGAGGGGCGATTCCTTTTGAGATAATTATTAAAGGAATATTATAACTAAAAAGAGTATTTGAAATTTCAACAAGCCGATCCTGCGAAAGGGTCTCTAGGTATGCGATTTCAGTTTCACCGAGAACTTGAATCCGTTCGTTGGCAAACCGATCTAAAAAGCCGGTTAGTGCCAAGCCGGGGCGGAAGATTTCGGCATTATTGATTGTTTTTTCAAGGCAATGTTCTCCTTGGTTGAGAAGAGTCAGTTCTAACTCTTTACCTCGTTTTTCAATCAATGCTTGTATATTTATTTTCTGCATAACGTTAGTAATATTACGGCATTGCTCTATGAAGAGCAAATAAAAAAACCCGCCAAGGCGGGCTTTTTATTGATTAAAAACTATGGAGGATTAGTCGTCGATTCTTTTTTCTATCTCTTTCAACTCTTTTCGCAGCTCTTTGAGCTCAGATTTTAACTCTTTCATTCCGAGAGCTTCTTCTCTTTTGAACTCTCTTTTGAATTCTTTAGAATTAAACTGTTCAAACATTTCATTACTTAATTCAAATTTTAAGTTGTTTAATTCTTTTGCGAGTTCTTGCATCTCATCGGCAAATTCATCGGAATCAAAGAAATCATCAAAATCATCGGAGAAAAATGTCATGTTGTTTTTGCCATGAGGCACACGGAAAGAAATATCAGGAGCGTTATAATAAACT
>JAJRSF010000010.1 GCA_024278935.1 Candidatus Zixiibacteriota bacterium | reverse complement strand
TATCTGTACTCACTCTAATGTAAGCATGGTCATAGGCTGGTTGTTCAACACCGAGCCATCTTGAAAATTTTAATCGTACTGAAGAAACAGATGAACAGTCAATTGACGGCGGAGTAACATGATATTCAGGAATATTATTTGAGTAATCACCACTTAAATTATAGCCCATCACATTGGCACCACCCGTACCCGATGTTGGGTCTGGTCCGCCATAGGCACCTCCGCCACCGGATGGAATTCCTCTTGCCCAAGGGCCGCCTGAAACTGTCCAACCTAAATCAGATTCGAAATCATCTTGGAACAGAGTTAATGAATTTGTTGCAGGAACGGCTTTGTATGGATTTCCGATATCTCCATTATAAATTGTCATTGCAGGAGAAACTAAGTCTACAGAAACATAATATTCGACAACATCACCACACTGCATTCCGGGAAGAGTTGCTTGATAATTATTAGGTGATACTTCAGTCATAGCAGAACTTTGGAAGAATCCACCATTTAGTGAAATATAAATTTGCCCTGAATTTGGTACTGCTTCACCGCCAAAAATTCCAACAACTGCAACATCAAATAATTCATCTGTGTTTGGAGCTGTTGTCGTAGGAGTTCCATTCGGGAATGAAATTGCAAGTGATGGGGAAGGTAAATCAACGCCAACAGCAATCCAGGCAAGCATTACTTCTGCTTCCCAGTTTCCTGATGGGTCAAGGTCATTCGCGGCCGTTAGAGTTGCAGCGGCAGCTTCGGAATAACTTGTACTTGCATTCCAATAGACTGTGTTTGCTCGGAAGGCAATCGCCATAGCGGTATCAACTGAAAGTCCATTCACTGTCATACCGGTATGAACACCACCGTCGGATAAAAGCGAGAACCATTTATTTCCAACACCACTATTAGTATGCACACCACACCAATCATTTGTATTGGTAGGAGTACATCCAACAACATCAACCCAGTACGGGTCAGTCGTGCCATAATAGTCAGGATCACTTTTGCTATGCGGGTCTTCCATATCACGGAACCCTGTACCATCGATTATACCATTTTCTCCCATAAACCAATCAGGCGTATCTAAAGTATCGTGGGCAAATTCAAAGGCGGCACCAATCATATCTGAGAAAGATTCATTTAAGGCACCGGATTCATGTTGATAAATCAAGCCGGAAGTTGTGCCGGTAATTGCGTGACCCCATTCGTGTGCGATAACATCGGGACAACCCGCAAGTGAACGCCACCCGGAAGACCATGACCAGACCACAATTTGAGAGCCATTCCAATAAGCGTTGTTGTCACCTTCGGCTGAATAGTTAACCGAGATTGACATAGTAGCACCGTTGTTGTCATAACTGTTGCGACCAAACTCGCGAAGAACCCAGTCATAAAAGAGAGTTGAATACATATGCCCATCAACTGCCGGTGCATAGCTTGTTCCACCCCAAACATTATCAGCATCGGTAGCAAGAGTTCCCGGAAGTGACGATGATGCCAGATAAGTTCTGATAACTGCCGATGACGCCATCAGCCCATCATGCCCATGTATATTATTATTTGCCCGACGAGTATAATCAACCATTTCAAAAAGTGAACCAGTGTCCCATGTATCAATATGGTTATAACTGTTGCCCATGACACCGGTACCGCTTCCGATAGCTTCGGCGTTCATAATTCTGTTCGCTTTATAAATTATATCCCCAGTTTTCGCATCGACAAAATATTCCCATCGACCCATTGGAGTCGCTGAAACAATAAAAAACCTCCAACTCAGATAAATTTCTTTTTCCCATGGAAAAACAACAAGAGTTGGTTCGGTCGGTACACCTTCGCCAAAATCTATACGGAGATCATCTTGTGCAAAAATGAGAGCTTGTGATGCAAGAATCTGAGCATCGGTGTTGAGATTTTTAATCGGTGTAAAACGACCATTGACTGTTGTAAACATTCCATCGTTTCTAAAATGAGCCGTCAAATCATTGCCGATAACATCGAGACCATTATATTTCTGTTGTAATCTCAAATGAGTCATTCCAAGATTATCAAATTCTACTTTTTGTAACTGAATTTCATCAGTTGGAGAATTGATCTGATAGATATCTTTATTTAGCTCAAAATAGTCATGGACAGCTTGAATCTCCGCCCCTTTGACTACTTTGTCACGAATATTGCCGGAAACATAGGTAGGAATACCCTTTCCATCTGTTCGAAAAGAGCTTATATCTTTGGCAATAGGTGCAATTTTTTCGTTGTTTAATGCTGCAAATGATATCGAAGTCGATAAAATAAGCGTTAAAACTATGTAACACATGCGATTCATGGTGCCTCCGAGAGGTATTTATAAGATATTATTTTTTTACGTAGTAGTTTTTACGTTGTAACTTTTTTACGCAGTAATTTTATTACGATGTAAATTGGTTAGTTCTATTAACTTATCTAAGATAGTCTATATCTGAAATTTGTCAAGAATCAATAAAAGAGGGGCAGAATATGTGTTTTTGCAAAAGAATAAACCGGCAAAATAGAATCTTGCCGGTTTGTACAAATATTTCAAACTTGAACAAATTGTATTTAATTTTACAAGTTGTTCTTATCTAAAAATTGCATAAAGGCATCCGATGCTGCCCTGTTGGCGATCAGATTCGGATGAGAATCCCCTTCGCGGTCGGAATAATTATCTTTGAGCATATTCTGGTCGTTCGCCAAAATGTCAAACAGGTCAAATACTCTAAAATTATCAAGATTGGTTTCTTCTTTATACCGTGTCGCAAAATCGGTTTTGATCCAGTTTGTAAATTCTCTGGCACGAGCAGCGTTTTCGCTATTTGTTTTCAATTTATGAAGCGGAGGTGAAGTAACATAGATAAATTGTTTTTGCGGGTGAGCTGAAAAAGTCGATTTGAGTGAGTCGAATACAGCATGATAATTACTGGTAGTTTTTTCAGGCTGATATGGGTTACCGCTTTTGGCACCATCGCCGACTATATCAGAATTTGGGAAACAGGATTTGAACATGATAATATCATTCTCATCCTCAGAATTTGCATAGCCAAAATCAAAAATCTGTTCGATATCTTTTTCAAACTTCGGCACCCAGTTATGCATATCGGTTTCTTCACCAATTTCATCGCCGTAGGTTATACTCTGCACTGCGATACCTCGGGACATAAGCTGATCCTGCAGACCATCTCTTAACCAGTTTCGACCGACCGAATGATGGAGAAAGACTAATTTTTTCGGAAGAAGCTTATTGACGATTTGTAAGGTTTTATCCTTTTGCTTGAGCTTTTGTTCCATGACAGCGAGGTATTCATTTTTCTTCTGAAACTTATAGAAAACAAACAACCCTGCTAAATTGCCGAGAATTGAAATTACTAAAACCGCTATTAAAATTTTCATTTTCCTGCCTACTTTATTTTTTCTAATTCTAATTTGATTGCATCAGTTAACAGCTTATAACCTATTTCATTTGGATCGACTAAACTATTTGCGTTGTTCTCCAGTAAAAAACCATTTTCATCGCCAAGCAAATTGGTGGCATCGACGAGTAACATCTTATTATTATCGGCATATTTTCGAAGCCATTTATTATACGTATCAACCGAATCAAAAACATTGTATTCGCCTAATTCTTTGATTTCGACAACTTCCGAAAATGCTTTGCTCGGCTTTATGACAGTTGTAAGTATCGGCTCTATCTGATTAAACCGAGAAAGCTGCACCAGAAGTTCGGTGTAGTCTTGTATTTCTTTGATTGAATTTTCGGGTCTAAAATTATACGAGCTGATTTCAAGAACGACTGCTTTGGGTGACAAATTTAGAACATCTGGCTTAAACCGAAGAAGATAGCCCGCAACTCGTTGTCCTGTGATACCTCGATTTATTGCTTCATATTTAGGGAAATGCTTAGGCAAATCATAGTTTTCTATGACTTGTGTACCAAAGAAAACAACCCGATTTGTGATAGTTGTATCTGACTGAAATGTTAAATTTTCAGAGTCATAGTTATCCCGTGCTGAAAACTCTTGCGAAACATGGCGATATTTCTCTAAAAAGTGGTTAATATGTGTCCGATATTCGTACGCTTTATAGCCGACATAAAAAATGGCACAATTTGCTATAAGCGAAATTATAAGACAGATTTTCAAAGTTTTTTGCATATACATTTCTTTGCTAATGGTTTAGTTAGATATAACAGAATAATTCGGCAAAATAAATTAAAATTTTTACATTTTTTTATCAATCATTTCATGGTAATTTACGATAACTATACAGACAACAATTATACGCAGGGATAGATTAGTTTGCAGTTCGACAAAGAAAAAATTATAAGCCATTTAAAAGCCTTTAAACTACAGTACATTGTAGTCTCGCTTTTGGTTCTAGCCAATATACCGGTCTTTGTTGATTTAGTGGCTGACTGGCTACACGATGACAACTATTCACATGGGTTTTTCATAATCCCAATTTCGATATATCTTTTTTATTCTAAGAGGGATGAGCTTGAATTTCCAGCCAAACAGTCAAAAACCGGTCTCTTCGTTTTTCTAATCGGATTATTAGTAATTGTTCTCGGCACGGCAGCATCGGAATTTTTCACTACCCGAGTTGGTTTTGTCACCGCACTCACAGGTTTTGGACTCCAGACTCTTGGTTATAAAAATTTCAGAAAAGTATGGTTCTCGTTTTTCTTTTTACTTTTCATGATTCCGATACCGTCAATTATTTATTACGCTGCAACATTGCCAATGCAACTTCTCGCTACCAAAGTGACCGTTTTCCTGCTCGACATTATCGGCGTCCCGGTTGCCAGAAATGGAAATATCATAGCCCTGCCGAATTACATGCTCGAAGTTGTCGAAGCTTGTTCGGGGCTTCGCTCGCTGATGACTCTTCTTGCCTTGGGAGCTTTGTACTCTTATTCAAAAATGCCGGGTAAGGTTCTCCCGATTGTTTTATTTTGTGCAACCGTACCTATCGCAATTATGACAAATATTTTTCGTATTTTTTCAACAGCTCTTGGAGCCTACGCAATCAGCACCGAGCTTGCTGAAGATTTCCTCCATGAACTCTCAGGCATAATGGTCTTCATCTCTGCCTTAATAATGATGTTAATTTTAGGAGCGATCTTACAATGGATAAGAAGTCGTTTTATCTCTCCCTCATAGTTATAGCTCTGACATTAGTCATGACTCTTTTTATAAAGTTTTACCGACCAGCAACAGCCGGCGATGTAAACTTTGATACATTCCCGCTTCAAATCGGTGACTGGCAAGGGACTCTTGAAGAACTAGACCCGCAGGTGCTAGAGCTTCTAAACCCGCAGGCAATTATTTCGGCAACCTATGTCAATAGCGAGGGTGTTTCGATTCATCTGCTCTTTGATTTTTTCTCATCGGAAGCAACTTTCGGGGGACCTCATTCGCCTCGGAATTGTCTGCCAGGTGCAGGATGGGTTATCACCGAGACAATTGCCAATGATATTCAAACAAAAAATTCTGTCATACCTGCAGGACGGTTCCAGCTTAAACTGAACAACTCAAAACAGGTTATGGATTTTTGGTATATCACCCATTATGGTGAAACAGCAAACGATTATGTTTTTAAATTATATGAGCTACTTTCAGCTCTTACTTTTAAACCAAGAGATATCGCTTTTGTTCGGTTTGTCGGACAGGATGACCCTAAAAGCCTGAAAGCTTTAGAAGAATTTCAAACTTTAATACTGGAAGAAATATATGGACACTTACCTTTTGAAAAATAAAATTATTCTATTTCTGATTCTCACAATTTTTTCTGCTGGCTCTTCTGTGCTAGCAGTCGATGATACCGTCATCCCGGCAGGCATAAGTGTAACGGCTGACTATATTTTATCCGATACTGTTTTCACAATCGACGATACTCTGACAATCAGCAGAACGATGACCAACAACGAAGCAACACCGCTTACTTGTTTTTATTTTAATGAGAACCTTCCCGATGATTTTACAATTATTTCTCACTCGATGACAATTAACAGCAGTACGGTAAGCTATGATTTTCCAACGCCCGCAGTTTCTGCACTCACAGGATTCACCGAATATTATTTTGTATTAGATTACCCGGGGACTCATGGAACCTACGACTTGCTTGTCCAACCAAACGATGTTGTAATAGTCGAGTACAAAGTCACCTGCAACACTGTTGGCAGTTTTGATTTGCCTCTACACACTCTTATTGCTCACAATGGTACAACAGGTTTATTTGGCTATTCTGATTCTTTAGAAGTTCGATTTGATATTTCTTTAGGCATCGGTGATGAGATAAATCTTCCGAACAGTTTTGTCTTAGCACAAAATTACCCGAATCCGTTTACCCCATCAACCACTATTGAATTTTCGATTCCGACCAATTCTTATGTATCACTTAAAATTTACAACCTCCTCGGTCAGTCAGTTGCGACATTGCTTGAGAAAAAACTTTCGGCTGGAATTCATGTTGCAACCTGGGATGGAACCACTCAAAACGGTAAAACAGCTCCTTCGGGGGTCTATTTTTATAAATTATTGGCACAAAACAGAGAAATTACAAAAAAGATGTTACTGTTAAAATAACATTTGTGTATATTGGATAAAATTAGAATTAACAAAAAGAGATAATTATGAAAAAGATAGATCGTAGAAAATTTATAAAAAAGATGTCCCAATATACCGGCGGTGCTATAATCGGCGGAGCTATTATCAATGAATCGCTGATAGCATCTATCAATTCCCAGTTTAATGCTGCTGAAAATATTTTCATTGCTAAAAACGGAACCCCGGCTGAAAATGTTGCCAAAGTTTTTGATATGAAATATGGCGGTATTGAAAATTTCATCGGCATCAATGATGTTGTTGTTATTAATCCGAATGGGCAATGGGCAAACCAAGGCGGTTCCAACTGTGGAAACTGCATGGGTCTGATAGATATTATTTTAAATCGTCCCGGTGGATTTAATGGTGAGATTTTATTTGTCGAATGTACTCAATTTATAAGTACCGGTTACTGGACTACCACAGGGAGCGGGCTAGACCGCAACGGACCTTACAATTATAATGATATGATCACCTACTACCATAACAATGGTCATGCCAATGTAAATTCTATCCGTATCTTGCGAAACGAAAATGACAATGTTAACTGGCCGGTGATTACATCGCCGACTACACAAGGATGGATCCGTCCTACCTGGGTATCACCTACGACTGGAAATACTTTTTATCTCCCATACCCGGTCATCCGTTCACCATATTCAAACAGATTGATTTCGTTAAAAGATGGTGTCTATGACAATGGTGAATTAACTGCTACGCCTCTTAAATTTATCAAAATGCCAAATCTGAACAATCATGGTACAGCTGCCAATCAAGATTACGCCGGGGTTACATCGGCAACAAAATCATTTTTGGGTATAGCCGAACTTGAGAATGAGTTTAACGGGCCATTTGAAAATGGCTATAAAAATATGCACACCTATCATGACTCTGACCATGGCGGAACACAAACTGCCCGAGCATTTGCTTGCGGAGAGGCTGCAGGTGCATGGATGACTCTTTGTCGTAAACCGGATATTTTTCTGACAACTGCCGAATGGGTCGGATGGGGATCTCGCTCAGGATCTGATGCCGCTCAGGCAAAAACTGTCGGACTTGCTGACAACCCATCAACGCTTGATTATTATATGTGTAAATATGTTCTCCACCCAACTCTTCCTGCTAGTTATTTAACAGCCGGTCGTTATCAAGACCCTGACTTTGACGTTTCACGAAACAACACCAGACAAACTATCGAGGGTTGTATCTCGCAAGGCTATGGTACTTCCGATGAAGCCCAGATGGCTGCGTTTGTCTATGACTTTGAAACTCCAACAGTCAACAGACAGGAAATTGATTTGAAAATTAAACTGTTCCGTGAAGGCTCTGCGACCGAACAGGATGTTATCGACTTAATAAATTTGTATAATTCTGCAAATTAAATTTGCAATCAAGCTTATTTCAGAAAACGAAATAGGCTTGACAGATTTTAAAAATCTGATACATTTCTATTAAGATAAAATATCACCATTACTACTTTTAAACCTGTAAGAAAAAAGATGAAGAAAATCATATTCGTTCTATTCATCTTAAGCTTCTCTATACCCGATTTGTCCGTTGCCGAAATAACTCTTGGCGACATACAACGGTTCTACCCAATCGCCGATGACAACGCTTTGCTCGCTATCCCCCGTCGAAAAATTCATTTCGACGGAGACTCGGTTTATATCTTTCATCAATCGGCAGGTGCATCAACTCGCTACTGGCTATATTCATCTGACAAAGGTCTCAGTTGGGATACTGTTGGTGTTGGAAATCAGGATGGAAATATCGGTGGTGATTATTACGACTCCCATTTTCATTCATGGTATAATGAAGGAATGCATTTCTGCACCGGTCAAGCGACCAACGTTCCCCTTTGGTATCGGTTCATCAACAAACCTGTACAAGCAGGAACTGATAAAGAAGATCAGATAATTTTAGACAACCGCAATATGAATTGGGTGCCGACGATTGTTGCATCATCTGCCGATGAAATCTGGCTTGTCGCTAGATACACCGCCGATTCGTTAGTTTATTATCATACCACCGACCGTTTTCAAACAGTCGCACATAGCGGATTTATCGGCAACGTCAACCTTCCTCGAATTGATATGCGCATAGGTGCTTGCATGGATGAAAACGGCAACGCTATTTTTGTTGCACTCTTAACAGGTACCGACGGAAATCAAGACGGCTATTACTACTGGCAATGGGATGACACCGCTGAAGATTTTATCGGTCGAACAGATTCCGCAATAGCTATCGGCAATATCGGAATGCCTCAACGTGGATGGACTATCAACTACGTCAACGGAAAACTGCATTTGGTGTTTGGCGATGCACCATGGGCGTCCGGGACAACATACTTACATCATTATTACCAAGACAATCTCGGCGGATGGACCCACGACACAGCATCGGTTATCGGGGCAGAACTCGGGATGCTTTCCTATCCAATCCTAACATCACGGTCCGATTCATTATATCTTTTTTATAACACAACTCCTGATATCACAATGAAAATTTTTGACCTGACAACTTTTACATGGCAACCAGATTCTCTTATCATAGCACCATCAACTGATCCTTCCCAGTCAATACAAGTTCCGCAAACTGTGCTTGGAGATTTTATACCGGTGACATGGATTAACAGTACGACCAAATTGCTTAGTTATCGTTCGGTTCTTCTTGATGGCGTTGTTACATCTGATACCGACAACGATGGAATCGCTGACGCCGTTGACAACTGCCCCTTGCATGCGAATCCCTTGCAAGAAGATTTCGACAACGATGGTATTGGTGATGCATGTTGTTGTATAGATGAACGTGGTGATTTAGACAGGAAAGATTCTGTTGATATTTCTGATCTAATTTTTATAGTGAATTTTATTTTTACAAATGGAGATGCACCAAGTTGTGTTCTTTCAGCCGATCTTGATAATAGCGGTGCTACCGATGTTACTGATCTGATTTATATGGTAGATTTTATTTTCCTTGAAGGCCCAATTCCAATCGCCTGTCCATAGCACTTATCTCTTAAGTAATTTTACTCTTGCTTTTTGAATCATACTTTTTATCTCAACTTTTTCCTCAGCATAGAAGAACCCAAAGAAATACAGCATAAATGGGAAGGTTAAGGCAAGAGCTGTTTTAAGTGGAGCTGAAACAAATATATTGTCAATAATTATAGAATCAATCGCATAATAGAAAGCTATGCCCCCACCGATTAAAACAAATACTCTTCCCCATTCAACTTGAATCTTGTGCAGTTTATTTGAGAAGTAATAACAAAGTGCTGTTCTAAGGAAATAACTAATGAGCGTTGAGAACCCTGCTCCCCACATGCCGTATCGTTTTATCAAAATAAAATTAAGTGCCAAATTTACAATCGCATTAATAATATTTATATAGGCAAAATATTTTGTTTTTTTCTCAACCATAATCCCAATATTGAAATGATAGAAAAAAGAAAAGATAATATGCGCAAGTGTTATCAGCGGTATGATTTTATACGAAGCCCAATATGCTTCGGCTGCCATAAGCTGAACAATGTCTCTAGAAAGTACAGAGATTATTAAGCCACCTAGTATCAATGTAAAAGTGTAGTAAGTAAAAATTCTGCAAAAGATTTCTTCGGAGTTTCCTTTTTTAAACATCTCCAGGCGACGTGGTCCCCAGATTTGATTAAATGGTGTCGTCACAAAATTATTAACAAGCACTCCAAATTTATAGCCCAATGAATATATGCCTGTCTCGGCTACCGAAACATAATGCTTTATAAATAAGCGATCAGATGCCACCACTAAGTATGAAGCCAAGTTCGAAGGAATCAACGGCAGTCCAAATTTTATCAATTTTTTCATTACATCTAATGATATATTAAATCCGATTCTCTTGAATATAAAAGGAGTTACAATAAGCAAATTAGCACTTGCGACAATAAGCGTACTCAGGAAAATTCCCCATACACCCATATCCAAATAAACTAAGAAGAAAATATTCAGACTGACATTTACTATCAATGTTGAGAGAGAGATTACGACAACTGTTTTAGACTTTTTCTCAATACGAAAATAGTTCGTGTTAATATCATTTAAGACCCCAAAGCCCATCGCAGCAAAAGAAACATAAAAATATTTTGCCAATTCAGCAGAGTCTAAAACAAGTTCGGCAAGCAACGACGAGAAGAACATCAGAATTGCAATGGTAAATAGTGCCATTCCCCCCAAACCTAAAAAGGCAGAACTTACGACCTTGTTTTTATCTTCTTGAGTTTTCGCCTCAAAATAAAAAACCGCAATACCCGAAACAATTCCCATCCCAATAACTGTTTGCAAAAGCGACACAACAACATGCACAAGTTCCATGATACCGTATTCAGTTGGAGTAATATATGAAGTGTACAGCGGAATCATGAAGAAACTGACAACACGTCCGATAACCGGTGCCATGCCGTATATCGATGCATGCTTAAGAAGAAGCCCGGTCTCTTTTTTAATTGATTCAGTCATCGCTATTTTTTATCTGCTTGAATGTTGTCCAAAATTTCAGCCAATTTTTTATTTTGTTCTTTTCTATCATACTCAGCAGGGAGGTCAAATTCTGAAACCCGTTCGTCTGTTTGGTTTTTCCAAAGTTGATACTGTGAGTTTAAAAACTCGATAGCTTTTTCTTTGTTCTCCGATGTTACCGCAAGCCCTCGGTCATATTTTTCTATCGCATCGGCTGCCATACCATCGGGAAGGAATCCGAGAATTGGTCTTTTAGTACAGATATATTCATACAGTTTAGCAGGCATGACATTTTTACCACCCTTGTCAAAACCTAAAATTAGCAGAAGTAAATCAGACTCCCAAAGTTTAGGTAAAATCTGTTTTTGTGGAATATGTTTTTCAAATTGAATAACAGATTCTAAAACAGTACCGTTCAAAGTTTTTTCAAAACCGGGAGTATTGCCAATAAAGAGAACCTTGCAATTTTTCTGCAGTTCATCAGATTGCGACACCCATTCTTTCATAACTTCAAAAAAGAAATTTGGGTTTCTGTTACCATACAAAGAACCAAGATGCAAAATTGTAAACTTATCATTTTTTAATTTTGGAAACTGAATATTTTTAAAATCGTCAGCATCTACACCATTGGTGACCGCGTGAAACTGTTCCTGATTTTTATAACTGTTATGCTCATACATCGCATCGGAAAATCCAGTCGTTGCACTTACTATTGCCGATGCTCTTTTGATAGCACGTTTCTCATAGAACCTATCAATTTTTTTATAGAGCCACGGAAGATTTCGATTATGGTACGATTCATTTTGTGTCCATAAATCTCGGTAGTCGATAACAAACGGTTTCCCGGTTAGGTAAGAAAGTATCGTGCCTATAATATGCACTGTCGCCGGAGGTGAAGTCGACAATATAATATCAACTTTCTGTTCCCGAATTGCTTTAAGCCCTTCAAGGACTGCAAATGGAATCCAAAAATTATGGATATCAGGAATAGAGATCATTGTTTTTATCAATTTCTTAAGACGTGCTGAAAAAGATTCTGAATCAGGCTGGGTAGATTTATTTTGCACTGTAGTTTGAGCAACAGTAGCGTTTTCATCCGGCTGAGTTCGACTGTCCCACCATTGGATTGGCGAGAAATATTTAGAACGGTAAATAGGAAGTGACTTATCAAGCTGTTTTAAGCTCTCTTCGTCGTACGCATAATTGAAACCATCTTTGACCGTCAGCACAATAGGCTGCCAGTCATAATGGGGAAGGAATTTACATGCTTTTACAACACGAAAGCCACCTACCGCTGCCATTGGTGGAAATACATATGAGATTATCAGAACTTTTTTCATGTGACGTATACTATATAGATAACCTACTCAAAAAAACAGGTTAAAATATTCTTTCGTTATTTAGTTATAACTTTATTTTTATCATATATAGTATCGGAAATATTTTCAAGAACTTTGTGAAACAAGTGATGTAGTTTTCGGGTGGAATATTTGCCTACTTCAAACTGCACCATATAATAGACATGGTTAATCCAGGCTATTTGTGCTGCTATAGTTAGTTCATCGATATCTGTTTCAAGTAATTTTAGTGTTTTCTCAATTTCAAGAACAGATGGAAAGGCAGCAAGATTCTTATTTTGTAATGCTAGAATAGAATCAGTCCAAAACATATTTTGCCTGTTACGGGAATAAGATAAAATAAATTCGGCAAAGTTCTTTGATTTTTGCAGTGAACAACCGGCTTCGTCAAAATCGATTATACCGCAGATATGAGAACCATGAAACAGAATATTACTTAGTGAAAAGTCAGATTTTCGTAAGTATAGTTTTGAATTAGATTTTTCTATAGAACCAATAATTTTAGATCTCAGCTTCGCAAAACTATCTCTCTGTTGGTCGGTATCGAGAAATTTTTCAAGGAAGTTAAACTTTTTATTACAGCCTTCCAAGAGTGATTCTTTAGTATGGTGGTCTAGTTGAATCTCATTAAATTCTTTTATTATAAATGGTAACTCTTTTAATGCTGAAGTATCAAAACTTTTGTCTTCTTTTGCTGTCGTTCCGAGGCATCCGGTTTCTACAAAATATTTTTGACCGTTTAGCTCAGACTTCATAATTGGTTTTGGAACAATACGTGGAAGATATTTTAAGGTGCTGTTCTCTTTTATTTTTTCTTGCAAGATTTCTAATACCATATAATTATTTTCGACCGACTCGACCAAACGATCTGTTATAGGAACCTTGATGACATAAAAATTATCTTTGTTACTTTTTTCTTCAACAAATATTGTAAACTTTTCTTTTCTATTTGAATTAATTTTTTTAACCTGATAATCGTTCTGATTCAATTTTTGCGATTCTAAAAATTCTTGTACAACCAGCTCGACCCATGGCTTTGCTTTCTCTTTTTTAGTAGCAATATATCCATACGATGTCACCGTTTTTTTATAGAGCCAACTCGTTAAAAAAGATGACGCATATTTGTTTTCTTTTCTTGGGAATTCAATTTCATTTTTATGTGCTAAATTAAAAAGATTACTCGGAGTACGGTACATAGGTTCCATACCAAAAGTTGTACTCAGATTAAAGCCGGCATCACGGGCAAGTTTTTTCATCCCGTTTACAGAGTATGTAAAAGTAAGATACGGTCGTTGCGAACGAATCAATGAAACCAGATGAGCGATAAATCTGGGATAGAGCGAACCAAACCAGATAAATGAATGATGGTCAGGTCGTTTCCCAAAGTACAAACGTGAGTACCTATTTTCAATGCCTATATACATCTCGCCATCATCTTTTAAAACACGGCTCATCTCTTTTAAAAATCGTTTTTGAATCTCACGAGGTTTATGAGAACCGTATACTTCTTTTAAATACAGAATTGCTTTACTGAATTTATTCTTATGAGCATATTTCTTTTCAACCTCAGACCAGTCCGATGCGACCCATTCTAAAACGCCATTGATAAAAATAGTGTCAAAACTATTATCTTTAAAAGGTAAGTATGGTCGGTCACCTCCGCAGAAGAGGTCTATATTTTCTAAATTATAATATTTTTTCTTGAGTGCCAACGTTTGAATCCGCTCGCAGGTGAGATCAATAGCCGTTACTTTTTTAGCAGTCCGTGCTAAATTTATAGTCGTATTATCCCAGCCTGAACCAAAGTTGAGAACATGCCCCTCAGGGTTCAGCGAAGTCAGATATTTATATGCTGTTCGGCTTTCATCAACGAGATTTGCAATCCATTCATCTTTTTGTTTGTTATCAGGGATTTTATCGATAATTTCTTTAAGAAGCGATTCCCACTCAGTTGGATCTGATTCAATCTTTTTATAATATTCATCTAGTTTTTCAGACAACCATTCTTTTTTAGTCGGACAATAGTAAAAATCTTTATTTTGAGAAAATTGCGGAATATCCCATTTTTTTTCATACTCAACAGCACAATTTTGACATTTTAAGCTGTTTTCGTTATCAAGTAATTCGCCTTTACAAGTTGGACAAATCAGGTAGTTCGGCATTTCGGGCATTTTTGTCTTCTCACTTTTAAGATAAAAACATCTACTATATAGATTAAAGTAATTGTATCGGTTATAAATTACAACATTTATAACATAAAAAGAGATAAATAGTTTATATCTTTTAATAAAAAAAGAATTCCACAGAAAAGTAGTTGAATGAAGCGGATAAATACAGCATTATATACCAAAGAATAATAGTACAATATTAAAGAACTTTGGAGACACAATGATTATAGACCATATTGGGATAGTTGTTAAAGATATTGAAATCGGGATAAAACACTGGGATAAAGTTTTTGGGTATTCCCAAATGACAAAAGTTGTAACAAACACTCGTCAAAAAGTAAAAGTTGTCTTTTTACAAAAAGAGAACTCAATACTGATAAAACTGATAGAACCATCTGCTGAAGATTCTCCAATTTTTATATTCGCCAAAAAAGGTGGCGGACTGCATCATCTTTGTTTTAAATGTGATAATATGGAAACGCAACTGGAGATTTGTAAGGAACAGCGAATTCGGATTCTCACCGAGCCACAACCAGGCGAAGCATTTGAAAATGAAAATAGCGCTTTTTTATACGCTAAACATGGCTTGAATATAGAATTGATAGAGACTGACAAAAAAGCTGAACTCTTATAAGATTAGTTTGCAGGAGTTTCCGGTTCTTCTTTTTTCTCTCTTTTGCCAATGAAACGAGCAGGATTTCCAGCTAAAATCGAATATGGAGGGAATTTCTTGGCTCCAACCACTGCTCCGGCAGATACGATACATCCGTCACCAAGTTCTGCTCCCGGCATAATAAAAACATTGGCACCAATCCAGACACGTTTTCTGATAACAACTTTTCTGAAATCGTAGCCTTGTTTATAGACAGCAACTTCAGGGTCTTCAAATTTGTGGTTCTGGCTCCAAACACTTGAACGTGGTCCAAAACAGGTTTCATCACCTATTTCTATTCCACCGCCTGCTTGATAAAAATTATCAACACCAAGAATAACCCCATCACCGATTATCATTTTATCAATATTATTTATTTTAATACCAACTTCTATTTTAATATCTTTACCAACAGAACCAAACTGTTTTGATATGACTTTCTTTCGAATGACATAACCTGATTGGCCGGGAAGGTTTCGTATTAAGTGAAACCGCATCCGAAAGCGCCCCTGTTTGGTCAACATTTCACGAAGCAATAATCTTAAAAATCGATACATTTTGTACTCTTTATTTCTTGTTATACATTTTAATTACTAGTATCTATAATATATCGACATTGTCCACAAAAAATCAATAATTTTCTGTCGGTAATAAAAATTTATAGCCAAATTTCAAATTAAATTAGTGCTTAAGTAAGGAAAATATTTCCTCTTCTCTTTATTCACAAGTTGTTTCTATATTTATATTTAGAAATTATCTTCGAGAGCCGATAATACTTGACATAGACTTAAGATAGGCTAAATTTTAGTAACTTCAAACTGAGAAAATGTAACAAATGTCCAAAAAAATATGTCTGACCGGCGGGGCCGGATTTATAGGTTCAAACGTTTTAGAAAAACTTCTATCAGATGGTCATACGGTATCTGTAATAGATAATTTTAATTCTTTTTATGACCCTGCAATTAAAAGAAGAAACATAAAACCGTTTTTGGATTCTGGAAATTTCACTCTGCATGAAGTCGACATAAGAAACGCTGATGAGATTGAAATAATATTTACCGAACAAAAATTCGATGAGCTGATTCATCTTGCCGCCATGGCAGGCGTGCGTCCATCAATTGAGGACCCGGTCTTATACAACGACATCAACTTAATCGGGACGATGAATCTTCTTGAAGCATGTCGCAAAAATAATATTAAAAAACTGATCTTCGCATCTTCGTCATCAGTGTATGGTAATAATAAAAAAGTACCTTTCTCAGAATTAGACCCGGTCGACAATCCAATCTCACCGTATGCCTCGACAAAAAAATCGGGCGAACTTATGGTCTATACTTATCATCATCTGTATAATATCAAAGCTGCCTGTTTACGATTTTTCACTGTCTATGGTCCCAAGCAAAGACCCGAGATGGCGATTCATCTGTTCACCGATAAAATACAGAACGGTGAAGAGATTCAAATGTTCGGCGATGGTGGCTCCAAACGAGACTATACATTTGTTGATGATATTGTTGATGGTATACTTAGCTGTCGAACGGCAGAATATAATTACGAAGTTTTTAACCTCGGTCGTTCCGATACTATTACCCTTGCCGAGTTAATTAAAAAGATTGAAAACAAATTAGGGAAAAAAGCAAATATAAAAGTGTTAGAACAACAACCCGGCGATGTTGACCAAACATTTGCTGACATAACTAAAGCAAAAAGAATTTTAGATTTTAATCCAAAAGTTTCTATTGATGATGGGTTAGATAAATTTATAGATTGGTATTTAAAAACAAAAGGTTAATAAATGAATATTTGTGTTGTTGGAACCGGCTATGTAGGACTCGTAGCAGGAACCTGTCTTTCAGATTTTGGCATGCATGTCATATGCGTTGACAAAGATAAAGCAAAGATCGATATGCTCAATAATGGCGAAGTGCCTATTTACGAAATGGGTTTAAAAGATTTGATCGCCCAAAATGTAAAACGCGGACGGTTGAGTTTTACCACTGATTTAAAAACGACTATCGACCGGTCACTCTGTATTTTCTTGGGAGTTGGTACTCCTGAAAACGAAGATGGTACCGCGAACTTACAATATATCTTCGATGTATGCGATGAAATCGCAGACACTATGAATGACTACAAAGTAATCGTAATCAAAAGTACTGTCCCGGTTGGCACCGCTCAAAAATTACGTGAACGGATTAAAAAACGTCTCAATAAAGATTTAGACTTTGACATCGTTTCAAACCCTGAATTCCTTCGCGAAGGTTCCGCTGTCAATGACTTCCTCAGACC
>JAJRSF010000009.1 GCA_024278935.1 Candidatus Zixiibacteriota bacterium | reverse complement strand
TCCGATAGAGATCATCTTCATACGAATGAAAGCGACCTTGAGCAACTTCGATATCAACAATATCAATATAGTTTGCATATGATGCCCCTACTAAAACACGACGCAACGATTCATATTTATATTTCACATTAGCTCTTGTAAATGTCCGAGGCGAAACTTTTTCTACTAAGTCACAACTCTCAAGAATCAAATCAACCGCTTCAATTTTGATATGTTTACGTTTTATTTTTCTGAGGAATTCTTCTTCAGACATTGCAATAGCAATTTTTTGAACTACAAAAGTTGTAGGGCCAAGTCGTGCTAAGCTATCTTCCACAGATGCTGCCATACCTTCTAAAGCTGAGATAATAGTCATAACCGAAGTCACCCCTATCATCACACCAAGCAGTGTCAAACTAGAACGCAGCTTATTCACCCACAAGGCATCTAAGGCTATTTTAAATAAAGCTCCACCAACCATAATCTAATTTACCGCATTTCTCATTTCTTGCGTTACGAATTCATCTGTAGCAATCTCACCATCCAAAATTGTTATAACACGCTTGGCATGCAAAGCTATTGAATGTTCATGTGTCACAATAATAATTGTATTACCTTGTTTATGTAATTCATCAAACAGACGCATAATTTCTATAGAAGTTTTACTGTCCAAGTTACCGGTCGGTTCATCAGCTAAAATCAAAGATGGGTCATTCACTAAAGCACGGGCAATCGCTACTCTTTGTCTTTGACCACCGGAGAGTTCACTCGGTTTATGAGTCACACGGTCAGCAAGGTCAACCCGAGTTAAAGCTTTTATAGCTTTTTCTTTTCTTTCATCACTAGAAGAACCATTGTAGATTAACGGCAGTTCAACATTGTGAAGTGCAGTTGCTCTCGGAAGAAGATTAAATGTCTGGAATACAAAGCCAATCTCACGATTCCGAATATTGGCAAGTTCGTCATCAGTCATATTACTGACATCTTTTTCATTCAAAATGTAATTACCTTGCGTAGGCGTATCAAGACATCCAATCAAATTCATAAGGGTCGATTTCCCTGAACCGGATGGTCCCATGATAGCGACATACTCACCTTTTTCAATTTTAATAGTGGCACCTCGGAGTGCATGCACCGTTTCGGCACCCATTTCGTACGTTTTCCAAAGATCATTTGTTTCTATGAGAGCCATGATTTACTCTTTCTGTTTCTTTTCGATTTTCTCTACATCATCGCCATCTTTAATTGTACGAAGAATTTTATATGGTCCGGTTATTACAGAATCGCCTTTGAGGATACCATCTGTAACTTCAATATGTTTTGAATCAGCAATACCTGTTTTGATTTCTACAAAGCGAGCTTTACCTTCACGGATAACAAAATACCTTTAAGCTCTTCGTTATCAGTTTCCTCTACCTCATCGGAATCTTCATCAGCATCAGCGGCGTGGACATCGTTATCTCCTGAAGATGATTCTGGCTTACCTTCATTCTCCTGAGCCAATTTCAAAGAGTCCATATCATACGAACGCATGACGACCGAACTGTAAGAAATCGCCAAAGTACTTTCATGTCTGTTTGTTACTATATCAACTGTCGCAGACATACCCGGACGAATTTTCACATTAGCATCTTGAAAAATAACTTTAACTTTAAAATTGGTCGACTGATCCTGCGAACCAGCTCCTGAGATTAAAGCAGTATTTCCAATTTCGACAACTTCACCGGAAAAGACCGTATCGATAAAAGCATCTACATCAATCTCTACTGTCTGTCCAAGAAAAACTTTATTAATTTCGGTTTCATCAACTTCAACCTCGACTTCAAATACATCAAGATTTGAAATTGTCATAAGTGTCCTACCCTGCGAGAAAGCAGTTTGCCCTTGAGCAATCTCACCCACTTCACAATCTAAGAAAGTTATAATGCCGGTCATTGGAGCGACAATTTTCGCCTTACTTAAATTATCAAGTTGGTTTTCATAGCGAGACTTTACCTGTTTTGCCTGAGCCTGGGTTGCGTTGTAAGATGATTTGGCACTTTGATAGGCATACATCGCATTGGTAACTTCTATTTCAGAAGAATGGTTTGTCTCACGAAGAGATTTCTGACGTTCATACTCTTCTTCATTTTGAGTCATAGTGACTTTAGAACCTTCAAGTCGAGCTTCGATTTCAGACATGGCATAGCGCGCTTCATTAACATTTGAGCGAAGTTGCACAGTATCTAAGACAATCAGTAAGTCACCGGAATTAACACGGTCACCTTCTTTGACTTTTAGATTTATTATCTCACCATTGACTTCAGAAGTAATATCAACTTTTGTCTGCGGTTGAATACGCCCGGAAGCAGAGACAATTTCAATAAGCTCCCTGTTTTTAGCAGTCTCAAGATTCACTTTTGTTGCGTTGGTTGTATTCATGGTCATATTCATATAAATAAGACCACCAACCACAATAACAGCAACTCCTATGAGTAGAATTTTCTTTGTAGACATTTTTCATACACCTCTATATAAACTTACATTTTTCCCATTGCATTTTCAAGCTTCGCGACGGCAAGATTCAAATCAAAATCAGCTCTAATATAAGATACTTGAGCAGTTTTCAAAGAAACTTGTGCGTTTAATATATCTAAAATAGTAGCGGCACCTAAATTATATTTCTCTTGAGTGATTTTCAAATCTTCAGTCGATGCTTCTACATTTGCCTGTGCTATATTTTTTGATTTTTTCTGTTGCTTAATATCAAAATATGCAGTTTTAATTTCTCTTGCTAAGAAATTCTTTTGTTCAGCAACTTGTGCCATGGCATTATTTCTATTAATCTTAGCAGATGTAACATTTCGTTTAGTTAAAAATCCATCAAAGATATTCCAGTTCACATTAAAACCATAACGTACCGTATTAGACGAATAATCAAAGACAGTTGGGAAAGCCTGAGTACCGGTAAATTTTGAATAACTGGCATTAGCTGACACGGTAGGGAAATATCCGGCGAGTGAACGCTTCACACCTTTTTTAGCAGCAACAAGACCGCTCTGTGCTGACAATAATCCCGGTTCATGAGTTAGCCCAAAACTGACCGCATCAGCAATTGAACCGGTGTATGTATGCTCTGTATATTCTTTTGCAAATTTATGATTTTCATTCGGATCAAGTCCAATTGTATAAGCAAGTGATGCTTCGGCAGTCACCACAGTATTTGTGGCAGTAAGCAATGAAAGCTGGTCGTTACCAAATTGAACTTTTTGTTTTAATACATCAGATAGCGAAGCAGAACCTAAATCATATCTTGATTGGATCAATTTAAGTTGTTCTTAACTTCGTTTCACAGCTTCTTCCTGAACATCAACATTTTCAACTGATGCAAAGTAAGCAAAGTATGAAACTTTCACACTATAGATTAAATCCTGTTCAGAGTTCAAAACATCTAAATGGGCAACATCGACATTTGCTTTTGCTTCCGCTAAAGAATAAAAATTACCAATATTTAAGACCCACATACTTGCTGAAAAAGACAAACTTTTGTTCGGACCAGAATCCTGATCGTTGCCATCTACTTCAACAAAATTTAGAGGGATATGTGCTAAGACATCTGTTGAGTTTCCATAATCATCAAAGACTGTAACAATTGTATCTTGGAATTCAGTAGAGGCAAATGTTTTAACATTTGTTTCTTTCCCTTTACTGTAACTATACGATGCATCTACACGAGGTAAAAATGCGCCTAAGGCAGATAACTCTCCGGCATCTGCTACTGCTTCTCTTCCACGAGCAGCAATAATCGATGCTCGGTTGCTGAGTGCTAAGTCAATACAATCATTCAGTGTGAGTTCTTGAGCGAAAACAGAACTTGATGAAAGTATTGCAAGTACTACTAAACTTAAAGTAAGGCGTTTTAACCTCATGTGTAATTCTCCTTTAATTAAACATTGCTCCGACTGCAGTTAATCCAATATGAAATATTGATAATAAACCTACAGATAAGACCGCTAACAGATAACCTTTGTTGCGTGGAAAATTATATAATGTTGAAAAACCTATTCCAACGACCATAATTTCCCATATATGAAAAATCGATATTTTTGATAGTGCGACATATGGAATACTTTCGATACCTAAGTTGGTGACTAATACAGCTAATGAAAATGAGACCATCATTGACCCTTTGGCAAGCATCATTGGTACAACAGCCAGCCCACCTAACATAAACAGAATTCCACCATATAATGAAACAGATAATAAACTTTTAAAATTTGATTTACCTGCAAAGATGAAATTACCAAAAAATAAAGCAAATGCAGCTACTATCAATGGATATAAACTGAAGCTAATAGTACCAAGCACTAAAGTACTGATTTTCATTATAGAAATCAATTCAGGGGTCACAGCCTGCCCTGATTTCTCCATCTGCTCAACAAACTGAGGAGATGATACTTGCATTTGTACTATTAAATCCTGTAATAAAAAAAGACTCGTAAAAACAACTAAGGTAAAAAAGACATACGGGACTAAAATTTTAGGTTCATTTTTCAACTCGTTAAAAAATTCAGTCGGTTTGTAAAAAACTTCTAAAATACCTTTGAATGCGAACGAACTACTTTTTTCCATAACTACTTCTGTTTTTGAATTTTCTTGTTCCACACTAAACTCCTGCTTGGTTTCTTTAGACGAAACACTTTGATAAAAGTTTCATAAAGTTAACATATTTTAACAATACTACCGCAACTTATCTCTTTTATTCAAAAATAAAATAAAAAAAATGGGCATACCGAAAAGATATACCCATAAATCAATTTTGTATAGTATTAAAACAAGTACGGACCAACAACTAAAGAAACAATAGCCATAAGCTTAATTAAAATATTCATAGCCGGACCGGATGTATCTTTAAACGGATCACCAACAGTGTCACCTACAACAGCAGCTTTATGGGCATCAGAGCCTTTTCCGCCGTGTGCGCCTGCTTCGATATACTTCTTGGCATTATCCCAAGCACCGCCCGCATTGGACATCATGAGTGCCATCATCACACCAGACATTGTAGAACCGGCAAGCATACCACCGAGTCCTTCTTTGCCTAAGACTGTTCCAATAATAATTGGAGAACAGATAGCAACTAAACCCGGCATGACCATTTGTTTCAAAGCACCTTTAGTGGCGATATCAACACAACGACCGGTATCAGGTTTGGCTGTACCTTCCATAAGTCCGGTAATCTCTCTGAACTGACGGCGAACTTCTTCAACCATTTCAGCAGCAGCTTTACCAACCGCATTCATTGTAAGAGCAGCGACAAAAAACGGTAGCACACCACCCATGAAGAATCCGATTACAACTAATGGATCTAAAATATTGATACTTGTTAAACCGACAGCAGAAGAATATGCTGAGAAAAGTGCCAAGGCAGTCAAGGCAGCTGAACCAATAGCAAACCCTTTACCGATAGCGGCAGTCGTGTTACTAAGTGAATCTAATTTATCAGTAATTTTACGAACATCTTCGCCTAAACCAGCCATTTCAGAAATACCACCTGCGTTATCAGCGATAGGACCATAGGCATCAACAGACATTGTCACACCGATAGTCGCAAGCATACCAACACCCGCAATACCAATACCGTATAAACCGGCAAAAGTAAAGCCTGCATAAATAGCACCACAGATTACAATAATAGGAAGTAGTACAGATTCCATACCTACAGCTAAACCAGAAATAATATTTGTCGCAGAACCAGTTTCAGAAGCATTAGCGATATCTCTAATAGGTTTTGCAGCAGTGTAATATTCAGTTAATAAGCCAAGCATAATACCGGCGACATTACCTGCAAAAATTGCCCAGAATACATTTTGATCGATACCTAAAGTACCAATGATATACCAAGCAGCTCCCAGCATAACAACCGAACCAACATAAGTTACTAAACGTAACACCGATGCAGGATTCATTGCTGAGAAAAGGCGTACAGATAAAATTCCTAAGATTGATGCAATCGCACCAAAAGCTACAATAAGCAATGGTAGTTGCATAAGCTTTGAACGCATAGCGTCAATAATTTCAACTCCACCAAGAGTCTAAGCAGTTGCAGCAATCGCGATAGTCGCAATCACAGAACCAACATATGATTCAAAAAGATCAGCACCCATACCAGCAGTATCACCAACATTGTCACCAACGTTATCAGCAATCACAGCAGGGTTACGAGGATCATCTTCAGGGATACCGGCTTCAACTTTACCAACAAGATCAGCACCAACATCAGCAGCTTTTGTAAAGATACCACCACCCACACGAGCAAACAATGCGATAGTTGAGGCACCCATAGCAACACCGGAAATGTTTGATGAATTGACCGCATCACCAAAGAAATAGAATGCTGTACCAACACCAATTAGTCCGAGAGATGTAACCGACATGCCCATAACAGCACCACCGGTGAAAGCGATAGATAAAGCAGATGCTTCTCCCTCATCTTTAGCTGCGGCTGTGGTACGAACGTTTGCTGCGGTCGCAGCTTTCATGCCGATAAAACCGGCAAGCATTGAGCAGAAAGCTCCGCCTATAAATGAGTATGCAGTTTCAGGTGTGGTATACAAAAATAGCATTCCACTTACTACAACAATAAAGCCTAAGAGAATAGTATATTCTCTTTTTAAAAAGACCATCGCTCCATCATGAATAACATCGGAAATTTCTTTCATGAGCTCTGTTCCTGTAGGCTTTGATTTAATCCACATTAACAGAACTATTGCGAAAATAATTCCAATGGCACCGATGATGATCGATAAAAGACCAGTCTCAATTCCCATCATTTCTGATTTCTCCTGTCAAGATTATAATATTTAATAAGTTACATTATTTTCTACTGTCATAAATTAGGCAAGAATATATCGAATAATATCAATTTGGCAAGCTAAAATTGAATAAAAGAGATAAAAAAAACGGCTTTTTAAACAAAGCCGTTTTTTACTATTTTCAGAGCTGAATAATCTATTATTAGAACTTATCAATAGTGACAGTAATTATTGGATAGCCACGAAAAGCATCATTTGTATAAGTCATACCTTTTAGTTGAAATCCGAGATCTCTAGCATCAACGATCATTCCAAATGGTGCCATATCCCCAATATAAGCTATGAGAGGGAAATTAGTTGAATCTGAATAAAATTCCGGTTCCAGACTGATGAATACGTGTCCACCGTTACCAGGAAGATACGGCATTGTACCTAGTCCTGCAGGAAGGTTTGTTAAGAAATCTTCACCCGGGAATTGTGGAGTACGTGGTGGGTTTCTAAACAATGTGTCAAGAAACGGATTGTCATTATCAGGTAAACCAATATTATAAAAGACACCGGTAGTCATCAAACCACCATCGAAGTCTTCAATAATCGGAGATAAGAATCTCCAGGCCGGTAAAGTCATATTGCCAACAGCAGCACCGGGAATAGCATCAGAAACGACCCATCCTTTATATTTCCAACCAAATGCTTGTAAATTCGGAATTTCAAAATCATCTTGAGAAAAACGTTCAGCAGTAAAATCGGCAGACGCTGTTGTATAAGTCAACTGTAATGTTGTTGGATAGTAATCTGTTGAATCTATTGAGATCACAGAATCAAATCTTATAATATCACGCCACAAAGAATCAATGGCATCTAATGAACCTATAGGTTCAAGTACGCTATCTATCACAATAGCTGTAATACCTACAACACTTGTATCATGAATTATGATAGTATCAGGAACGTATGCCCCCGAGTCTAATGTCCAAGTTACTGTTGTCGTATCAACTAAAGCTTCAGTTGTAGTTCTAAAATTACTGAACCAAATAGAACGACCGTCATTTGAAGCATCAATACCATCAGAAGTCGATTTTAAATTAAAACGTAGTGTAGCAGCCCATAGAGAATCAGTCAAAGGCACAACTAATTCAATCGTTGGATTGGCAATAAGATCTAAAAGCATGATCGATGCCGGAGATGTTTCATCATCATTTAAAGTTGGTTCAACAGAGACAAATACTGCATCGTATTCATCAATATCTACACCAATGAAAAATGTTCCTTCTTCAGGTCGATCTGTATTTGAATTTGTTAAGAAATTTGAGGCATCATAATCATAGCCGAATTGACCCAAAGACAAGGTATCAGTTTCATTCGCGACCCATAACTCATACATCGTGCCTTCTGGGTTTGATGGTAATCTTTCAGGATTTAAAGTCACATACGCACTGGAATCAAGAGTTACGACATCGTCAGGTTGATCACATCCAATCGCAAAAGCAAGAATGCATACTGTTAATGTACCTAGTAACAACATTTTAGAACAGGTAAACATCTATTTATTCCTCCTTGGGAATCTTATACTATTATCCAATTTTATAAATACAAATAGAAATAATACTATTAAGTACCGACCATTGTCAAGTTCTTATTGAAAAAGATTTTAACTTAGATTATTGACGTTTTAACCTAACTTATTGTCTAAAGAAAATATCAACATTTGTCGATAATATTTTCAAAGGATTACAATTATCAAAGGAGTGAATTTTTGCAAAAATGCCCGAAATGTTTAGCTGAGCAAGACAACCTAAACTCAAGTGCCTGTTTTTATTGTGGAACTGACATGAGTCAGGCAAATGATGTCGATAGCTCAAAATCAGATATCTTTTCTAAAGATGATGAACATATTCCTGAAAAAAACATAACCCTGCCGGACACCGACGACCTCGGTATTGAAACAAATGCCGACATTATGGACTCCGGTGCCTGTGATTTATCAGATACAGAGCCAATTGAAGAAGAAACCGGATTTGAAAAAGAGATCTCTCTTGAAAGTTATCAAGCTGGAAATGAAAATTCTATCTCAAATTAAAATTCTCAGGATTTTAAAAAGCTCTCTGACAGCGAGATAAAAGATATAGAAAAAAGTTTGTATAAATCTGATGAGTTTATCAATAGCAAAGAAAAAAGTGATCTTATTGAAAAAATAAGCTCGGTAAATAACAAAGAAGATAAACCATTTTCTAATACTCCTATTGACCCGCATCAAAAAGATGATTCACAACCTGCTCCTGCCAAAAAAACTGCTCAAGAAGATATTAATTTACCTAGCCCCGTCAAAGCAAAAAAAGGACAAGGGCTAGCTTATTTTTATAATAGTTATATCCAAATCCAAGGTTCTCAAAAATTACATTCTGATGATATACTTACAATCGAAAACAGAGATTATATCTTGAAACCGAAAAACTTTAGCAATAAAATTGCCCTCTACTCTGCTGCAGCTCTTTTGGTACTTTGTGTATCAGTCATAGGCTCATTTCTTATCGGAAACTCAGGCGTTGGCAATGGTCAGGTCTTTGGTGTTATCTTAGATGAGAACAACAATCCATATATCAATGGAGCCACAGTTCTATTCACAGAATTAGGTGAAAAATCAGAATCTGACGCACAAGGACTTTTTACTTTTTCTCATATTCCAGCCGGATCACATAAAATCGAATATCTTATCGATGGACAGATTATCGGATCGGACTATATCACAATAGCTGACAATAACAATTCCTCAATCACGTTAAAACCTACCGAGCAAATCGTTGAAAAAGCTACTCCTATTTCTCAATTACAATTAGCATCAGCTGACAAAAAAACGGTTCAAGAGCAAACGGTACAAAAAAAAGAACCTGTCAAAAGTACTCAAAAAAGCAGTAAGAAAAAAACAGTCGCAAAAAAAGCTACTACTAAAAAATCGACTTCCAACAAATCTACAACCGGCTATGGTAAATTAGCATTAAATGCAAATGTCGATGGTGCCAAAATCAAAGTTGATGGTAGTGTACTCGGTGCCGGAAACATAACCTACTCAAGAATTAAATCAGGAAAACATACATATACAGTTTCTTTAGATGGCTACGAATCGGCAAGCGGTTCTTTCACTATTCAAAAAGGTAAGACAAAAAAAATCTCTCCTACTTTAACCGCTTTAACTAAAACAGAACAAGAAGAATCTTTCAAAGGAAATGATTATTTCTATTCTGCTGAAACAGCCTTTAACAATGGCGATTACAAAACTGCTATTGACGACTATAAAAAAGTAATTGAAACAACCCCAAGTTCAGTCGAGTCTTATTTTGGTCTGGCAGAATCATATTCCAAACAAAAAAAATGGGATCTCGCCTACGATAATTATATCAGAGCTGCTGAGATTCATAGCTTCAAAGGCAGCAACAACCATGCTATCACCTGTTACAATAATGCTATAGAAGTAGATGATAAAACGTTCACAGCATATCTTGGACGTGGTCATATCTACCTCAATTCAGGAGAGTACAGAGCAGCACTTGGTGACTTTGATAAAGTTGTCAAAATTGACAAACGCAACTTTGATGGCTACTACGGTATGGGTGAAGCATCATTTAAACTGCAACGATTCACCAAAGCTCTAAAATATTTCAAAGATGCCCGTTCGCTTAATAAAGAGAACCCACAAGTTCATCAGTATTTGACATTGTCATACATGTTTGAACATGACCGTAAAAACACCAAAAAGAGTTTTGAGAAATTTAACCAATTTGCTTCTGAAAACGAAAAAATAAGATTCAAGAAGAACAGCCAGTATTCAGCAGTAACAAAATATATAGACTCGGAGTAAAATTAAAATATGCCCAAAAAATTAAACTGTTGGGAATTTGTAAATTGCGGTAGAGAAAAAAACGGCATAATGGTTCCTATCTTAGGCGAATGTAAAGTCATCTCTGATATGAAACATGATGGTCTCAACAACGGTATCGGGGCTGGTAGAGCATGTTGGATGACACTAAAAGAGAAATGCATCATGCAAAAAGCAAATCAAATCACAAATTGTTATGATTGTCCTTTTTACAAAAGAGTTGTCTTTGAAGAAGAAGAATCTGTCGAACATAAATTTGAAATAGTTTCTGAATAAATATAAATCCCTCATTAACTAAAAAAAAGCGACTAGCATTAACTGCGACATCGCTTTTTATTTGCTTGCCATCAAAACTTTTCCATCTTATTTTCGTTTAAGAACAAATTAGTCTTTTAACTTAAACAGGAGTTTTTCTATGGTTCGCAAAATTTTAACGTTATCTTTTATCATTATTTTCTGCTTAACAGCTTTGGCAATTGCAAGTGACAATGCAAAGTCACAATCTTTGCTTGATAAAGGTAAATATGTCCCTGATATCGGTACTTTCCTCCAAATTGGAGCAAATTCACCAGCAGGTATAAACTGGGATGGCGATAAAATATTCTTCAGATCATCATCGTCAGGTAATTCACAAGTCTACCGTATCACAGAGACAGGATGGCCGTATCAGCTTACGACATTCGAAGATGGCATCGATTACTTCGTTCTCTCTTATAATGGCGAAATGGCGATTGTAGGTGCTTCTGTCGGCGGATCTGAACAATCTCAGCTCTACCTTATGGACACAGAAACTGGTCGGGTTCTCAAACTAACCGACTTTGCTGATGTACAAATCGGCTCTGTTTCATGGGCAAAAAATGATAATTCTGTTTATTATCGTTCAAACGAAGAAAACAAAAAAGATTTCTTCCTCTATGAAATGGATATCGCAACTGGTGAATCTAAAAAAATATTAGACAATCCGGGCTACAATGCAATCGCTGATATTTCTCAAGACGGTAATATTATGCTTGTTGTCAATTACACCTCAAACGTAAATAACGATCTTTTAATCTTAGATCTCACTACTGGCAAATTTGAACAACTAAGCAAAGATGACGGCGATATTATTTACGGTTCTCCAACTTTAATGCCGGACAACAAAACTATCTGGCTTGTCTGTAATGACAATAAAGATGGTATCGCTCGTGTTGCTAAAATGACTGTCGGTTCTCCAGATGTTGAGTATGTCAACGACGGATGGGTCGATCCAAAATGGGAAGTCGAAGGAATTGGATTCTCTCGTGACTTCAAATATATGGGTGCCCAAGTAAACGAAGAAGGCTACAACCGCTTAAAACTTCGTGAAGTTGCTACAAAAAAAGAGCTTCCTTCTCCACCTCTTGACGGTATGCTCGGTTTCTCAGGTACGGACAAAAACGGCAACATGCTTTTATCTTTTTCAGGTCCGACTTTTGCTCCAGAATGCTGGTTATGGAACCCTCATACAGAAGAACTCAAACAGTTGACGTTCTCAATCTATGCCGGTATTGATCGTAAAATTTTCACCGCTCCAAAACTTATTAAATATAAATCATTTGATGGGCTCGAAATTCCTGCTTTCATATACTTGCCTGCCGACTATGATGGCGAACCAATTCCATTTATTGTCTACGCTCATGGTGGTCCTGAAAGTCAGTTCCAACCTGGATTCATTCGGAATTTCCAATACCTCATGCTTAACGGCTTCGGTATTATCGCACCAAACCCTCGTGGTTCCTCCGGCTACGGACGTGATTACCAAAACCTTGACAACTACAAACTTCGCAAAAACTCACTCAAAGATTACAAAGCGGCAGTTGAATACTTACTCGAAAACAACTACACCAAAAAAGGTCAGATCGCTATTCGTGGTGGTTCTTATGGTGGTTATGTTGTGCTTGGTATGATTACTGAATACCCAGACATGTTTGATGCTGCTATCGACGTTGTCGGAATTGCAAATTTCAAATCATTTTTGGAAATCACCAAACCATACCGTCGGGCATTACGTGAATCAGAATATGGTCCACTCTCTGACCCTGAATTTTTGAAATCAGTCTCCCCTATTCATAAAGCACATCTGATTAAAACTCCTTTGTTTGTTATCCATGGTGAAAACGACCCTCGTGTTCCTGTTGGTGAAGCACGTCAGATTATTAAAGCAGTCAACGACAATGGTGGCATTGTGGATTCATTGATCTTCCCTGATGAAGGTCATGGTACTCGAAAACGTGTGAATGTTATTGAATCATATCGCCGTCAGGTAGAATTTTACAAAAAACATTTGTTACCATCGGATGTTAACAAAGAATAAGATTATTAATCTTAAATTATTGTACAAGGGCGGAACTCTTTAGTAGTTCCGCCTTTTTTATTTGCATTTAGGAACAGGCAGGCCAGTTCCCTACGAATTTCAGGGTTATCCACAAAATAAATCATCTAGATATCGTTGTTAGGTGATGTCTGAGATTGGGTTAGAGAGAATTGGGTTCGTTTTCTCAAATTTGTGTTTTTTTGATTTTTCTAATTTTCCGAGCTTTTCTTTGCGTTGTAGTCTTTGCAATAAATCGTAGGTGCGGGCGAGTTGGCGGTCAAGACGCATTTCATAATACAGGATTTTAGTGGCAAATTTTTTATCGGGGATTGTATTAATACCAATTAAGTTTGCAAGTTCTCTTGAATCGGGAGATGAAAAGTCGAGCGGAACAAGTTGTTTGTTCTTTTGCATTTTGTAGGTATGTAGGAATAGTTCTTTTTGGATTTCATCATCAATTTTGTCGATTTGTTTATTTATGTAGGCTGTTTCGGCAAAAGCTGCACGTTGGGAACGCCAAAGGCAGTTGGCGATTTTTTTGATGAGATGTTCTTGAAAAAATGATTGGGGGTCGAGTTCTGTGCGGAGGTCTTCGATGAGGAGGTCGTAAGCAACTCTGTCTTCATTATGATATTTTGAGTTTATGGTGAGTTTGTTAGAATAGAGACCGAAGGTCGTGGAGTTTTGGCAGGCGATTTCTTTGCCTTGTTCGGTTTTCGGTCCTGTTGATTTTTTGGCGTTTTCACGGTTGGCTTTGATTTGATTTTTTGTGGCAGACATATTTTTCCTCTTGGATTGACATTTTAGTATAGGAGAGGAGTTTGTTATTTAGGGATGATTTGTAGGGAAAGTGTGTGAGCTTAGGGGGCAGACGATGGCGTCTGCCACTAAGATTACAAACTTATAAAACAAATTGATTTATCAATATTTATTATTTACATTTTAAAGATAAACTAAATCATTTTGAAAAGGGACATTATGAGACACCTTGATCCAAAACCAGATATACTACGAATTGAAGAATTGGTTACGAAAGTTAAACAAGGTGATATAAAATTACCTAAATTTCAAAGACCCTTTGTTTGGAAACAAAGTGACATTCTAAAATTATTAGATAGTGTTTATAATGGCTATCCTATTGGTAGTATCTTACTCTGGCTTACTCGTCAAACTTTAGCAAGTGAAAATAAAATTGGTGATTTAGATATCAATGATAGGCCTGAAGAGTATCCGACAAATTATTTATTGGATGGTCAGCAACGTTTGTCCACCTTATGTGGAGCACTATTCTGGGATGGAAAAGATAAAAACAGTTTGTGGAATATTGCTTTTGATGTTGAAAAAGAAAGTTTTATTTTCCCTGGAGATGAAGAGAAAATTAATTATTTCCCTTTAAATAAATTAATTACTACTTCATTATTTATTACTCAGTGTAAAGCTTTTGAAGCTTCTGATAAAAAGAGATCTATACTGAAAGAGCAGAAAGATTACTAAATTCTATTAAAGATTATAAGCTTCCTGCAGTTACAATTGGAGATATGGAGCTAGATGAAGTTGCTCCAATATTTGAAAGAATAAACAGTTCTGGTAGACAATTAACAATTGTAGATTTAATGAGAGCAGCGACTTGGAAGGGTGGATTTGATTTAAATGACGCTATTCATTCAGTAAGAGATGCATGTAATTCAAAGTACTTTTTTGATATTCCTTATACTCATATATTAAGAAATATTTCAGCTTGTGCAGGGTTAGGAATACACAAAGAAAGTATAGAAAAATTGAGAAATTGTACGTCTGAAGAACTTATAAGTGCATCTTCTTCTTGTACTGAAGCATATAAGCTTGCCGTAGATTTTTTATCTACTGAGCTACCATTTTCTTCTATTGTATATCTTCCATATGGATTACAATTAACGTTACTTGTAGAATTTTTTAATATCAATAGCAATCCCGAAGAATCTATGAGAGCTGAATTAAAAAGATGGTTTTGGAAAAGTGCATTTACTAGACATTTCGGTACTGCCAATACCGGATTAATTACAAAATCATTAGAAGATTTAAGAAACTTTGCTAATGGTGAAAGCAAAGTTTTAGAAATAGATAAAGAATTAAAACTTGATGACTTTTTTAATGATAATTTTGCTCTAAATAAAGCCACTAGTAAAACACATGCACTGTTATTAGCTTCAAATTCCCCTCAAAGTTTATTAACAGGTTCTTTAATTGATACTGGGAAGGCATTAGCAGTATTGAACCGTCTTGAATACCATCACATTTTTCCAAAAGCATTTTTAAAAAGTCAAGGTATTGAAAAAAGTCAATATGATAAACATTCTAATATTTGCATGCTTAATTTAACAAATAATCGAGAAATTTCTGATCATAATCCATCAGATTATTTTCCGGAAATAAAAGACAGATTAGGTTCTATCTATTTAGAGGTGCTTGCTAAAAACTTTATAAATGAATATGCTTATAATGCAGCATGTAATGATGATTTTAATGCTTTTATTCAAATTAGGTCTGAACTTTTAAAAGAAAAAGCAATTTCTTTGGTTTCTGATTAATGACGTATTAACTGGATTCACAATCAAGTTGGGAATGACATTTAAGGGGTGTGTTTGCTTTACCGTTTGCGGAGTTTGTTTAGGAGTATGGTTCCGCCCGAGAGGTTACTGATAAAATTTGACTTCATACGTTCGCATTGATAAAACATGCCATGGTTAATTTTTTGTTTGATATTTAGCATCGTATCAAAGCCATATATCGGGTAGCGTCCGATTGAAAGATTTCTGTCAGACTCATGAGGGAACTTCATTGTGAAGCCGAATTTGTAACCGATGGTAAATGCTTTTTCTATGACGTTTGAATCATCGCGTCCAAAAGGATATGATATAGAGTTGATATCTTTTCCGATAACATCTTGAATTTTGTTTTTAGAACGCACTAATTCATTCGTTAATTGAGAAAATGTCAATGCTGTCAGGTCGCAATGATAATGTCCGTGCGAACCAAAGTCTACTCCGTTTTGTGACAGCTCTTTTAGCATGTCAGGTTCCATATGCGGACAGTTTTGAAAGATGTGCGAGTAGTCCCAAGAGTTGCTCTTGCCTATCTGATTGGTTGGTATAAAAATGAGCGGTTTGATTTTATATCTGTCTATAAATCTCGGAAGATGTTTAAACAAATGTGCATAGCCGTCATCAAAAGTTATCAGCACAGATTTCTTTTTTAATTCTGTATCTAGATCATGAACAGAAACAAAAGTGTAATCAGATTCTGTTAGATATTTCAGGAGATTCTCAAAGCGTCGAGGTGAATAATTTGTCGCTCCATAAGAAAAAGACGCTTGCATTTTGTGGAATGCAAGCGTTATAAGATTTTCAGAATTTAAAAATTTTTGATTAGATAACATGGTTCAAATCATCTTTTCCTACCGGACCTAAAACAGCAAGAGCAAGTTTTGAGCGATCAAAAAGAGAATTTGAAAGTGATAAAATATCCGATGTTGTAATCTTATCGATATCTTTGAGAGTTTTTTTCAGAGGATTGTAAGTACCAAGCATAATCTCATTACGAGCAAGTCGGTTCATACGTGATGAAGTCGATTCCATGCCAAGTGTGAGTTGACCTTTCAGCTGTGCTTTGACTTTATCGAGAGCATCTTCAGTAAGGCGTTTTTTCTTCATGTTTTCAATCTGCTTTAAAGAAATATCAACGGCCGCTTTGAGGTTCTTTTTATCAGTCGCTAAATAAGCACCAAAGACACCTGCGTCACGGTAAATATCGAGATAGGTAAAGACAGTATATGCCAAACCTTTTTCTTCGCGGATTTTTTGGAACAAGGTTGAAGACATCCCGCCACCTAATGAAACATGAATCGCAAGTGCAGTTAGTTTATCTTGGGAAGTATAATGCACTCCCGGATAACCTAAACACAAATGAATTTGATTATTTTTATTAGCTGTTAAAACAACCGATTGTTCTTTTTCTCGACGTGCAGTTTCAAACTGTTCTGCTTTACCATCGGGGAAATCAAATTTCTCTTTGACAAGTTTTACCAGTTTGTTATGCGAGACAGAACCCGATGCAGCAATTACTACTGATTCGGCTTTGTAGTTGTTTTTAATATACTTCACCATTTTTGCTCTAGGCAATGCACTGATATTATCAAGTTCGCCTAAGATAGGACGACCAATAGCATTATCACCCCAATACGTTTGAGCAAAAAGTTCGTGAATATGATCTGATGGAGTCTCTAAAGATTCTACGATTTCTTCGCATACAACTTTTTTCTCACGCTTTAAATTATTAGGTGTTAAAGTTGCATTGCAAGTAATATCAGAAAGAACGTCGACAGCTTCCTCAAGATGTTCATCAAGGATCCGTGCGAGATAGCAAGTTTGTTCTTTAGATGTAAAGGCATTTATAGAACCGCCGATTGATTCAAGCGATGCTGCGATATCTTTTGAGGTGCGTTTTTTCGTACCTTTAAATAGCATATGTTCGATAAGATGTGAAACACCGTTGACATCTTTGGACTCATTGCGAGAGCCAACATCGATCCATACGCCTAAAGTAATAGAGCGGACTGAGGGTATCTTTTCAGTGACAACCCTCAATCCGTTACTTAAGACTGTTTTACGATAATCTGTTGAATCAGATTTAATCAATCGTTTAGCCATTTATCTCCGAGGTCTTTGTGGTCTAGAAGGACGTTTACCACCACTTGGGCGACCGTTACCGGCTCCACCTTCAGGGACTTCTTCCCCAGTTATGACATACTTGTGAGACAAACGAACTTTACCATCAGAATCAATATTAATGACTTTGACTTCCATACGGTCGCCTTCTTTACATACATCTTCAACTTTTTCAACACGATCCACACTAAGTTCAGAGATGTGAACTAAGCCATCAGTCCCTGGGAAGAGTTCAACAAAGGCACCAAAGTCAGCAATTCTGCGGACGATACCATTGTATGTTCTACCAAGTTCAGGTTCTTCGACTAAAGCTTCAATACGAGCTTTGGCGTTCAGTCCTGCTTCGCCACCAACAGCAGCGATAAGGACAGTACCGTCATCAGAGATGTCGATTTTTGCACCGGTCTCTTCGATGATAGCTCTAATAATTTTACCACCAGGCCCAATAACATCGCCAATTTTTGCTTGAGGAATTTGGATAGTGATAATCCGAGGAGCATACTCAGAAAGGTCGTCACGATTAGATTTCAGTTCAGCATTCATGCAGCCAATGATGTGTAAACGAGCGACTTTTGCTTTTTCCAAAGCTTCACGCATAATGTCAACTGAAAGTCCAGTGATTTTGATATCCATTTGGATAGCAGTCACACCCTCGGCAGTACCTGTTACTTTGAAATCCATATCGCCGAAGTGATCTTCATCACCTAAGATATCAGTTAGGATAACAACGTTGTCGCCATCTTTGATGAGACCCATTGCGATACCGCCAACAGCAGCTTTGATAGGCACACCAGCATCCATAAGAGCAAGTGAACCACCACAGACAGAAGCCATTGATGAAGAACCGTTGGATTCCATAATATCAGAAACGATACGAACAGTGTAAGGGAAACTTGTTTCAGCCGGGATAACCGGGAACAAAGCTCTTTCCGCTAAGGCACCATGACCAACTTCACGACGAGATGTTCCACGCATAGGTCTTGCTTCACCGGTACAGAATGGTGGGAAGTTATAGTGGAGCATATAGCTTTTTTTAGATTCACCTTCGAGTTCATCTAAACGTTGTTCATCCATTTTGGTTCCAAGAGTAACAGCAACAAGTGACTGCGTTTGTCCTCTTGTGAAAACAGCAGAACCATGAGCGCGAGGTAAGAAATTAGTATCGCAGGTGATTTGACGAACATCGTCTGGTCCACGACCATCAATACGAATTTTTGTGTCAAGAATCATGCGACGCATAGATAAAGAATCAAGATCGTGAATGACAGTTTTGATGTCACCTTCTGCATCTTCGAATTCTTCAGCGAGAGATTCCATAATTTCATTTGTCATCTCTTTTTTGGCAGCGTTGCGATCTTCTTTTATAGCAATTTTATTGAATTCATCAAGTTTACCACCGACAACTTCAGTAACTTTAGCAATAAGTGCCTCTTCGATAAAATCAGGTACATATTCGAATTTCTCTTTGCCACACTGTGCTTTGAGTTCGTCTATTTTAGAAATGATAGTTTTGATATGTTCATGACCAAAAAGTAAGGCATCAACTAAATCAGATTCAGGGACTTCGTATCCTCCACCCTCAACCATAGTGATAGCATCCATAGAGCCAGAAATTGTAATCGAAAGTTCGCATTCGTCATACATTTCAAAAGTTGGGTTTACAATAAACTGACCATCGATTCGTCCAATACGGACACATGCGACGGTTTTTGCCATTGGAACATCAGAGACGGCAATGGCAGCAGATGTAGCATTGAGTGCCATAACATCTGTATCATTTTCCTGATCATGTGAGACAACAAAGTTAACAACTTGAGTTTCACCTTTAAAGTCTGACGGGAAAAGTGGTCTGATCGTACGATCAATAATCCGACATGAAAGGATTTCTTTTTCAGAAGGACGTGCTTCACGTTTGAAAAAGCCACCCGGAATTTTACCTGCAGCATATGCTTTTTCACGATACTCTACAGTGAGTGGGAAAAAGTCAAATCCTCTTTTTGGTTCTTTTTTTGCACATATTGTGCTGATGACCATCGAGTCACCATATTGAATTGTAACGGCACCATTTGCCTGTTTGGCAATTTTGCCAGATTCAAAAATCATTTGGCGACCGCCAAGTTCAAATTCTACTTTGTAAGACATATTATATTTTTCCTATTCCCTTAGCGACGTATACCTAGATTTTTAATGAGTTGACGATAACTGTCTAAATCTCTGTCTTTTAAATAATCTAATAAACGACGTCTTTTTCCAACGAGCTTTAAAAGACCCAAACGTGTATGGAAATCTTTTTTATGCTGTTTCATGTGATCCGTTAAGTAATTAATTCTGTTAGTTAACAATGAAACCTGAACTTCCGGTGACCCGGTGTCCGTTTCATGTAGTCGGTAATCTTGGATGAGTTGAGTTTTCTGCTCTTTGTTCATCACCATTTTAATTCTCCTGTTTAAGTATATTCAATACATTTATTTTGTCTTTTTTTATCTGCTCGACAAGTGTATCAGTGGAGTCAAACTTTCTATTTTCGCGGATAAAATGAGTTGGATACACAATAATATCCTGATCATAAATATCTCTGTCAAAATCAAAAAGATTTGCTTCAACAGTAATCCGTAATTGTGGGTTAAAATGATTTTTCCCAATAAACATCATACCGTTTTTGACTTCATCACCAATTTCTGCCCAACAGGCATATACACCCTCGACCGGTAAAAGTTTTCTCATGTTGTAGCAAACATTTGCGGTTGGGTACCCAAGTTTTCTTCCGAGTCCTAAACCACGTTCAACTTTACCATAGATGGCATAATGATGTCCAAGCATTTTTTGAGCTTCTTGAAAATCATTTCTCAAGATAGCTTTTCGAATGCGAGATGAAGAAACCGGTTTGTCTTTATAATGCACTGGAGCAACAACTTCGACTTCGAAATTGAATTTTTTTCCGAGACGTTTCAGTTCTTCAATATTCCCTGAGCGGTCTTTACCAAAGGCATGGTCATAACCGACAATTAACTTTTTCGCGTTTAATGTTTTGACTAAAACAGTTTCAACAAATTCGGCGGCAGTTAGCGACTGCAGCTTTTCTGTGAAATCCAATGTCAAAACTTTACCTTTAAAAAAGTCAGGAATAAACTTTCTTTTTTCTTCGAGTGAAGTTAGAAGTAGTGGAATATGTTCGGGAGCAACGAACACTTTGGGATGAGGATGAAACGTCACCAGTATCGCTTCTGAGTTAGATTTTTGACTCTCACTCATTACCAATTTAAGAATTTCCTGATGTCCGAGATGTATTCCGTCATATGTACCGATCGTAACAATCGTATGGCGGTCTTGGTCTACAGGATAGTTCTCTATTCCTCTTATAAAATTTACACTCAATTTAATACTCGTATATATGAAAAAAGTTTTTGTTCATTTTCATTACTAATAAGATTTGAAGGAACTTCCGCTTTACAAACTGCGAGAACATTTCCGTTTAAATCTTTGATAGCTACTTTGTCTCCTGCATTGTATTCTTCATAGACAGTGTCGATATATTCTTTTATAATTTCTTTACCGTTGTAGATAGAATCTACGAAGTCATCGTTTACCGCACATGAGGCGTAGGTTACAACTTCGTTAAATTGCAGAAGTTTATCTTCTAATTTATTTTCGCTTACTAAGTTTTCAATTTCTGAAATAGTCAAAGATTTTTCAACTGATAGATTTCCAACTGAAGTTCTTTGAAGATTTGCTAAGTATGCACCGCACTCGAGAATCTTGCCAATATCGTTTGCGAGTGACCGAATGTAGGTGCCTTTGGAACAGGCTACTTTGATTTTTAAAGTTGTGTCAGAGAAATCCATAAGTTCTATAGAGTGGATAGTTATTTCTCTTTCAGGAAGATCAACATCGATACCTTTGTTAGCTAATTTATAAAGTCGTTCGCCGTTCACGTGTACTGCAGAATAGGCAGGCACTTGCTGTTTAATTTCTCCAACAAATGTTTCGATGACAGCTTTAATATTTTCAATAGTTATCGAGCTACAATCTTTTTCTTTTGTTTCAAAATCGACACCCTCGGCATCGTATGTTTTTGAAACTCTGCCTAGTTTTATTTCGGCGATATATTCTTTGTCACAGTCTGAAATAAATTGTGAAGTTTTTGTGGAACGTCCTAAGCAGATAACCAACAAACCTGTGGCAGCTTTGTCGAGCGTTCCGGTATGACCAATTCGTTTTTGATTGACAATACGACGCAACTTAGCGACGACATCATGGGATGTCATGCCTGCTTCTTTATCGACGAGCAGTATAGCGTTGTAATTGTCAATTTTCTTAGGCATTTAATTTCTCTTTATAAATATCTATAAGAATTTGCTTGGTCTCTGCAAGTGACTTTTCGATAAGGCAACCAGACGCGTTATAGTGTCCCCCGCCTCCGAATTGTCCTGCGACAGCGGAAACATTGATAGCATCTTTTGACCTCATGGAAACTTTTGTTTTTGTATCTGTAAATTCTTTTAGAAGTAAGCCAACTTCGACACCCTGGCTATATAATGTATTGTCAACAAGTCCATCGGATTCAGAAGATTCAGCTTTGGCATCAGCAAGCATCTGTTTGGTGAGAGTAAGCATGCAGAGTTTGCCGTCGTGGTGGAATTCGATACCATTGAGAACTTTGCCAAGTAGAGTGACCGATGATGGTTTAATTTTGAAATAAATTTCATCGCATATAGTTTGAGGTACAGCTCCGGCACCAACAAGCTTGCCGGCAATTTCGAGAGTTCTTTGCGATGTACAGTTATAGCGGAACCGTCCGGTATCTGTTAATATCGCTGCTAATAAACAAGTAGCGACTTCTTTGTCAACAGTGTAACCTACGGCTTCAAAATATTCGTATGCCATTTCGCCAACAGATGACGCTTTGATATTTATCCAATTGAAACAAGCTACGAGATTATTGTCACGATGGTGGTCAATATTTATCAGTTTTGTATCTTCTGATATCCATTTGCTCGCAAGACCGATTCTCTTAAAATCGGGACATTCTAAAGCAACGACTGTATCAAATTTTATTTCATTGGGCATTGAATCTATGTGTGGAATATCTTTGACCGCTTCCATGAAATTATATTTTTCAGGGATGTCACTTTGTCTGACAAGGGTTACATTTTTGCCATTGTCTTTGAGGTACCTTGCGAAGGCAATTTGAGTGCCGAGAGCATCGCCATCAGGATCAATATGAGAGACAACTAGCAGGTTGGTTGAATCATCTAGCATTTTTTTTAATTCAACAGTTGGTGATTGTTGTTGTTCAAATGTAAGCTTATGCATTTGTATCGTTTTTGACTTCATTCAATAATTTCTCTATTTTAATTCCTTCAGCAACAGAAGGGTCAAATTTAAATGTAAACTCGGGAATAAACCGAGTATGTAAATTTTTACCGACTGCATGTCGAATTTGTTTTTTTTCTCTGCTTAAAAATTCAGAGACTAACCTTTGTTTTTCAACGTCACCTAAGCATGAATAATAAATCGTCGCATATCTGAGGTCATCAGTAAGTTTTACGTGAGTAAAAGTAACTAAGTCTGGTGATTTTACGCTAAAGTCCATAAGGAATATCTCTGATATGTCTCTTAAAATCTGTTCGCCTAATCTGGTAGATCTTTTAAATTGTCTCATAATATAATTCTAACTTTTAATAATTTTCCGTTTGGTAATCCATTAAAACCAGGTCAGGTCTTTTTCTAATTTCATCAATCATCTTCGCAATAACCTGATTTCCAAAACTGCTTTTATTTGACACAATCGCAGCCCCGATGACTGCTTTTCTATATACATCATTGTCATCGATCTCTGCGATTGAAATATTAAATTTCTTTTTTAGTCCAGCCAAAAGCGGTT
>JAJRSF010000008.1 GCA_024278935.1 Candidatus Zixiibacteriota bacterium | reverse complement strand
TATAATTATTGTCATAACGGGGGCATCAAATGCGGTCAACCTTACCGATGGGCTTGATGGGCTCGCTATAGGTCTATCGGCACTTTGTTTTATCGCCTTTGGTGGGATAGCTTATGTAACCGGACGACTTGGTTACTCTTCATACTTACAACTCGACTACATGCCGGGAGCGGGGGAGTTGACAATTTATTGCGGTGCTGCGGTTGGTTCTGCTTTAGGGTTCTTATGGTTTAATGCTCATCCTGCAGAAGTCTTCATGGGTGACACCGGGTCACTGGCATTGGGTGGAGCTTTAGGTTCTATCTCAATTTTATTAAAACAGGAATTACTCTTGGTTATCGTTGGTGGTGTTTTTGTTGTTGAAGCCCTTTCGGTAATTTTACAAGTTTTGTCATATAGATTTAGAAATAAAAAAAGAATATTTAAGATGGCACCGATACATCATCATTTTGAACTTTCAGGTTGGGATGAATCCAAAGTTGTGATACGGTTTTGGATTATCGGAGCTCTGTGTGCTTTACTAACCTTAGCAACATTGAAAATACGATGACGACTGAACAGAAAATTAGAGATCGGAAAATTGGTATAGTCGGAATGGCACGTTCCGGTCTTGCTGCGGCTTTACTTGCTGATAGTTTTGGCGGGAAACCGTTTGTCTCAGATTTTGATTCTGCCGATAAACTTCAGACAGAAACGGCACGACTTGATGCTGCTCAGATTCCGTATGAAGTAGGTGGTCATACCGACAAATTATTAACTGCTGACTATCTGGTAGTTTCGCCCGGGGTGCCATTGACTATTGATATTTTACAAAAAGCTGTTGCACAGGGGATACCGATTTTTTCTGAGATAGAATTTGCATCATGGTGTTGTAAAGGAAAAATTATTGCGATCACCGGTTCCAATGGTAAAACTACAACTACGACTCTTCTTGGTGAACTGTTTTCAGCAGCAGGGTTTGATACTTTTGTCGCAGGTAATATTGGCTTACCGTTTTCTGAAATAGTGAGTAAAACTTCTGAGAAGTCCATTGTCATTTTAGAAATATCAAATTTCCAACTTGAAACGATTTCAGATTTTAAACCGAACGTTGCTGTTATTTTAAATCTGACACCTGACCATTTAGATAGGCATGGGAGTTTTGAAAATTATGTTACAACAAAATTCCGTATTACTGAAAATCAATCTGATTCTGACTATTTGGTTTTAAATGCTGATGATAAAACAACAACAGCATACAATCTACAGACTCTAGCATCTGTACGTCATTTTTCAATAGAGAAGACTAAAGATATTACAGCCTTTGTGAGAAATAATTTCTTAACTGTCAATGGTGAACAAATTATTGCCACTGATAAAATTTCAATACTCGGTCCTCATAACTTACAAAATGCCGCTGCCGTTGTAACGGTTGCATCTCTGTTTGATATTGAAATTGATGTAATGGGTAGAGTGCTTTCGACTTTCCAACCGGTTGAACATCGTCTTGAAAATATCGGTTCTGTAGCTGGAGTGAATTTTATCAATGATTCCAAAGCTACCAATATTGACTCTGTCGCTTATGCGATTCAATCGGTGAAAACGAATATCTATCTTATTGCAGGCGGAAGAGATAAAGGTGCTGATTTTACAGAAATTATTCAGTATGGAAAAAATAAAATAAAATCAATCATCGCCATTGGTGAAGCAAAAGAAAAAATATATGAACAGCTTGGAAAAACATTTTCTGTAGAGTTTGCTGATACACTTGAGAGTGCTGTAAAAATTGCATTCACAAAAGCAATGCCGGGCGAGACAGTTTTACTTTCACCGGGATGTGCCAGTTTTGATATGTTTGAGAATTACGAACAACGCGGTAGCGATTTTAAAACTGCCGTAGCCGGATTAAAAAATGGAAAGAATGAGAATGAGACGCTCAGCAAAAACTAAATCTATCGACGAAGGGCTCTTGATGGCATACATCGTTCTTGTCGTTATAGGATTGGTGATGATCTATTCGACATCATCGATTATCGCTGAGAAAAAGTTTGGCTCAAATACTTTCTTCTTAACGAATCAATTGAAATGGACTATACTTTCCGCTCTAGCTGTCTATACAATTGTCAAAGTAAACTTACAACGCTTGGCAATATACTCGGCACCTGCGTTGTTTGTTTTGATACTTATGCTTTCGTTAGTATTTCTCATGCCGGCACGAAACGGAGCGCAAAGATGGCTTATGCTTGGCATCATCAACATACAACCATCAGAGATTTTTAAATTTGTCATGATTGTTTATCTTGCCTTTTCATTATCAAACCCAAAAAGAGATATAACAAAACTCAAGCAACTGCTCTTCCCATATTTACCACTCATCGGTGTAGGACTTTTGCTCATACTCTTAGAACCTGATTTGGGAACAACGATTGTCATAGCCCTTTCTGCTTTAGGTATTCTCTTTTTAGCAGGGGCAAGAATGAAACACTTGAGCTATGGACTTCTTCCTATTGTAGCGGTAGCATCGTTTGTAGTTTTTGTACTTGGATATAAAAAAGCACGTATCGATGATTACTTCGCATCAATTTCTGATCCACTCTTAGGAAGTTACCAGGTAAAACAAGCTGCTCTTACTTTAGGCTCGGGTGGATTCTTTGGGATGGGACTCGGAGAAGGTCGCCAAAAATTATTCTTCCTTCCATACCCACATACTGATTTTATTTTCGCAGCGATTGGTGAAGAAGTAGGCATCTTTGGACTCACAATAATTTTGGGATTGTTCTTTTATATAATTTTCAGAGGACTCAAGATAGCATCGCAACAACCGGATCGTTTTGGCTACCTGCTGGCATCGGGTATAACTCTTTCGCTCTTCTTAAATATCGCAATCAATCTTGGCGTTGTAACTGCTTTGATTCCTGTTACTGGTTTGCCATTGCCATTCTTATCGTACGGTGGTTCTTCGCTACTTGTATCATCTGCGGCTATCGCTGTTTTGCTGAACCTTTCAAAGAGAAGGGTCAAAGCATGAAACCGATAAAACTAATTTTTGCAGGTGGTGGCACAGGCGGGCATTTGTATCCTGACTTGGCAATAGCAAATAGAGTAAAAGAACTTTTAGAAAATAGAACTAAAGTTGAAATTATATTTATCGGCACAAAACGTGGAATCGAATATCGTTTGAAAGATTCCCTTGGCTACCCGCTACATATTATTAATATGCGTGGGATTGCTCGTTCGTTTACATTAAAAAATCTGATGGTTCCATATATTGTCTTTGGAGCGATTCTGAAATCTTGGTCGTTGCTGAATTCATTTAAGCCACAAATTGTTATCGGTACCGGTGGATATGTTTCTTGGGCGATTTTAAAAGTTGCCTCATGGAAAAATATTCGGACGCTTCTACAAGAACAAAATTCGTTCCCTGGTGTTACGACTCGGCAGCTTGCAAAAAATGCACACAAAATTTATCTCGGCTTCAAAAAAGCTAAAGAGTATCTGCATACCAACGCAAAAATTCTTACAACTGGCAACCCGGTACGTTCGGATATTCAACTGATGCCTAAAGAAGATGCCTGTCATGCGTTGCAACTTGACCCGAAGAAAAAAACTATCTTGATACTTGGTGGTTCGCAAGGTGCCAGAGCAATCAATAATGCGATTATGAAATCATTAAAGAATAATAATCTGGATGAGAACTATCAGTTACTTTGGCAAACAGGAAAAAGTGGTTACAAGGATGTAGCTATGGAGGTAGGAAATAAAATTTCAAGTTCTTCTCTTTTTCCTTTTGCCGAAAATATGGCAGAGCTTTACTCGGCTGCTGATATCGTCATCGCCCGGGCAGGTGCCTTGTCAC
>JAJRSF010000007.1 GCA_024278935.1 Candidatus Zixiibacteriota bacterium | reverse complement strand
GCGATAATATCCAAATGGAAGTCGAGTTAATAATGCCAATCGCAATGGAGAAAGAACTTCGTTTTGCGATTCGTGAAGGCGGTCGTACCGTCGGCGCTGGTGTTATAGCCGATATCATTGAGTAAAGGTATTTAAATTATGGATATTCAAAAAATCAGAATTAAGTTAAAAGCGTTTGATCACTATGCTCTAGATAAATCTACTAAAGAAATATCTCGCACAGTCCAACGCTCAGGTGCTCGTTTAGTTGGTCCGATTCCGCTTCCAACAAAACGTACGATGTATACAGTACTTCGTTCACCTCACGTTGATAAAAAATCACGTGAACAGTTTGAAACAAGAGTACATAAACGTTTAATTGAAATATATGATTCAACACCTCAAACAGTAGATGCTTTAATGAAGCTTGATTTACCTGCTGGTGTGGACGTTGAAATCAAAACCTGATAAGGTCGAAGATGAAAGAAATTTTAGGTAAAAAACTCGGTATGACAAGGGTCTTTGTCGAAACTGGTGACGCTGTTACTGTCACAGTTATCGAAGCAGGTCCATGTCCGATTATCGATGTTAAAACTGCCGAGCGAGATGGTTATGTCGCTTATCAAGTAGGCTTCGGTGAAATTCGTTCTAAATTGGTGAATAAACCTTATGCCGGACAGTTTGCTAAGTCTGGTGTGACACCAACTCGTTATTTACGTGAAATACGTAAAGATGGAGAACCTCTTGAGGTTGGAACAGAGTTGAAAGTTGACATGTTTAATGTCGGCGAACGTGTAGATGTCACTGGTATCTCACGTGGACTCGGTTTTGCTGGAACTATGAAACGTCATAACTTCTCTGGTGGTCAAGCAACTCACGGTCAAAAAGATCGTGACAGAGCCCCTGGATCTATTGGTCAAGCATCAACTCCTTCCAGAGTTTTTAAAGGAATGAAGATGTCTGGTCGTATGGGTAATGACAAAAAGACTATTTTAAACCTTGAAGTGATCAAAGTTATTGAAAGCGAAAACCTTATTTTAATTAAAGGTTCTGTCCCCGGCTTTAAAGGATCACTTGTAAAAATTCGTTCAACGAATAGGGGGTAATGAGAGATGAGTGTGAAATTATATAATCAAGAAGGTGCCGAAGTCGGAACAGTCGAATTAGATGCCTCCGTATTTGGTGTTGAACCTAATGAAGCTCTTGTTCATCAGTATATTGTAAACCTCCTTGCTCGTAGAAGACAAGGTAATGCACATACGAAAACAAGAAAAGATGTCCGTGGTGGCGGTAAAAAACCATGGCGTCAAAAAGGTACAGGACGTGCTCGTGCCGGTACAAGTAGCTCTCCACTATGGCGTGGTGGTGGTACTGTTTTTGGTCCTCAAACTCGTTTGTACGGGTATGAAATGCCAAAGAAAATGAAGAAAAATGCCTTACGCTCTGTGTTTTCTGATATAGCTAACAAAGACCGTATTAAAGTATTAGATAAAATTCAAATTGATGAAATTAAAACAAAATCAATTATGTCTATCTTAGACAAATTTGATATTGCGGACAAAAAATGTATTATCCTTGATGAAGGTCGTAATGATAATTGCGCACTTTCATGTCGCAACCTGCAGAAAGTTAAATTCGGCAGAGCTGCTAATACTAACGGATATGACTTGATGCACGCTGACTTTGTTTTAGTTACCAAAGCTGGTTTAGATAAGATTGTTGAGGTGTTCGGATGAAAGCAGAATTCAGAAACGTAATTAAGCAGAATATTGTTACCGAACGTACCGCATTACATCGCCAGTTGAATAATGAGTATGTATTTGAAGTTGACAAAGCAGCAAATAAGCTTACCATTAAAGCTGCTGTTGAAGATTTGTTCAAAGTAAAAGTTACCGATGTTCGCACGATCGTCATGCCGGGGAAAATTCGCCGCATGGGTCGTAACGAAGGGAAGACTTCTACTTGGAAAAAAGCTATTGTCAGAGTCGAAAAAGGTGAATCTATAACAATGTTTGATAATCTGTAATAAGGATAGGTGTAGATAATGGCAATTAAGAAATTTCGTCCGATTACTCCGACACTCCGTTTCCGAACGGTTCCGGCGTTTGATGAGATTACATCTACCGTACCGGAAAAATCTTTATTAAGTCCGCTTAAGAAATCTGGTGGTCGTAATAATAAAGGTCGTATCACTGCGTACCAACGTGGTGGTGGTCACAAACGGATGTATCGAATCATTGATTTTAAAAGAAATAAATTTAATATCCCGGCTCGTGTTGCTTCTATTGAATACGATCCGAATCGTTCAGCACGTATAGCTCTGTTGCATTACGTCGACGGTGAATAAAGATATATTATCGCACCGGTTGGTCTAAACGTCAATGACGTTGTATTGTCTGGTGAAAATATTGAACAAAATGTTGGTTGTACGTTGCCTTTAGGAGAAATTCTATTGGGAACCAACGTTCATAATATTGAAATGAGACCCGGTAAAGGTGGGCAAATGTCCCGCTCTGCTGGTTCGTTTTGTCAGGTTGTTGCCAAAGAAGGTAAAAAGGTTACTCTTAAAATGCCTTCAGGAGAAGTACGTACATTCCCTGCTGTATGTTATGCGACAATCGGTCAAGTATCTAATGTCGATCACAAGAACGTTATTTGGGGCAAAGCCGGCGCATCTAGATGGCGCGGTATTCGTCCAAATGTTCGTGGGGTCGCAATGAATCCTGTTGATCACCCTATGGGTGGTGGTGAAGGTCGTTCCTCTGGGGGACGTCATCCTTGTACACCGTGGGGTAAACCTACTAAAGGGTATAAGACAAGAAGTAAACGTAAATCTAACGATCATTTGATTCAAGATCGTAGAGCGAAAATTTAAAGGCGGAGATACATAGATGCCTCGTTCTCTAAAAAAAGGACCTTTCGTAGATGACCATCTGATGAAAAAGGTTGATAAGTTAAATGAGTCTGGTCAGAAAAAAGTAATTAAAACCTGGTCTCGCCGTTCTACTGTTCTTCCTGAATTTATTGGTCATACATTTGCGGTTCATACTGGTAATAAGTTTGTACCTATATATGTAACTGAAAATATGGTTGGTCATAAGTTGGGTGAATTTGCCCCTACAAGAACTTATCGCGGTCATGGCGGTAAAATAACGGATCGCTTTTCAGCGTTGAAAGGTAAATAAGCTATGTTGGTTTCATCAAAAGCAAGCCTCAAGTACCTTTCTATCCCTCCACGCAAAATGCGTTTGGTTGCGGATAACGTTAAAGGTATGAAGGTGGAAAAAGCATTAGCGGCACTGAATTTCACGCCGAAAATTGCTGCCCACCATCTGGCGAAAACGGTTAAATCAGCAGCTGCAAATGCCCTGTCCCAAGAAGGTACAGATCATTTACATCCTGAAGATTTAGTTGTTAAAAATATTATAGTCGACGCAGCCCCGACTCAAAAACGAATTCGTTTTCGTTCCATGGGTCGTGTGTTTCGCTATCACAAACGGTTCTGTCACTTGACAGTTTTTATTGAAGGACATACCGATGTTGAAGCTGAACAAAAAGCTGCTGTAAAAACGAAGAAAAAAGTAGTCAAAAAAGATGCTAAAACTACTGACGCTTCGGATAAAAAAGCTGCCGCTCCAAAGAAAAAAGCGGCAAAGAAAACTGTTGCTAAAAAAACAGCTGTCAAAAAAACAGCTAAAGCAGCAGATAAAAACGAAAGTTAATTGATCTTTTAAGGAGTATACTTTGGGACAAAAGACTCATCCCATAGGTTTTCGACTTGGTGTTATAAAAACTTGGAACAGTCGGTGGTTCGCACCTGACAATAAATATGCTGATTTAGTGCATGAAGATTTGCAAGTGAAACGTTATATCTTAAGACGTCTAGCTAATGCAAGTATTGCTAAAGTCAGTATCTCCCGAGCACCCAAAAAAGTCACCGTGGATATTCACACGTCACGTCCCGGTATCGTTATTGGCCGTAAGGGATCTGAAGTTGACAAACTTCGGAGCGAGCTACAGCTGTTGACAAAAAAAGATATCTTGCTTAACATCGTTGAAGTTAGAAAACCTGAATTAAATGCTCAAATAGTTGCCGACTCTATTGCTCGTCAGCTTGAAGGGCGTGTTTCGTTTCGTAGAGCAATGAAAAAAACTATCGCGACTACAATGAAGATGGGTGCCATGGGTATCAAGATTCGTTGTTCAGGTCGTCTAGGTGGTGCTGAAATTGCACGCGATGAAAAATATAAAGAAGGTCGCACCCCGCTACATACTATTCGTGCTGATATTGATTACGCAACTTCTACTGCTCATACTACCTACGGTTGTATTGGCGTGAAGGTATGGATATGTAAAGGTGAGATCATGGAAAAAGGTAATTTTTACGCGGACAAAGAGAAGAAAGATGCCGATGCTTCTCATGGTGGACATCACAAACGACCTCGTGGTGGACAAGATAATCGTGGGGGAGCTGGTGGTAAGCGTCCTCGTGGTAAAATTCGCCGCAAACCTGATGGTCGTCCCGGTTCAGCACCTGCACAAAAAGGACGTCGTCCTGAAAGACCTGCACAAGCTGAAACTAAAACTGTTAACAAAACTGAAAACAAATCTGACTCGAAAGAGTCAAAAAGTTGATATGGTTATTGGGAGAATTTATTAGATGTTAATGCCCAAAAAAGTAAAACACCGCAAAATGCAACGTGGTCGTAGAACTGGTAAAGCCAAAGGCGGATACACGGTTGATTTCGGGGAATTCGGTTTAAAGTCTTTAGAGGCTTGCTGGATGACCTCACGTCAAATCGAAGCTGCTCGTGTGGCTATGACTCGGTATGTGAAACGTGGCGGTAAAATTTGGATTCGTGTTTTTCCTGATAAACCTATTACTCGCAAACCTGCTGAAACCCGCATGGGTAAAGGTAAGGGTGCTCCTGAGTCTTGGGTCGCTGTTGTGAAACCGGGAAGAATGTTATTTGAAATTGAAGGTGTTTCAGAGGAAATGGCTAGAGAAGCGATGCGTCTTGGTGCCAACAAATTACCTATGAAAACTAAATTTATATCTCGTCAAGATATGGAAGGGATCTAGCTATGTTGAAAATACGTGACTTGCGTGAAATGACTCGCGATGAACTTCTCCATAAGAAAAATGATCTTTTGGATGAACGGTTTAATCTCAGTATGAGACGTTCGATGAAAGCTCTGGATAATCCACTTCGGTTAAGACAAATCAGACGAGAAATCGCTTTGGTTTTGACTTCTTTAAACGAAGACAAACTCGGTATTCGTAAACTTGCTGAATTAGGAGCAACTATTTTACCGGATTCCAAAGCTGCCAAAAAAGGTAAAAAGGAATAGCGGAGTTATTGATGACTGAAAATAGAACAAGTTTAAGAAAAGTCCGTGTTGGGAAAGTTGTTTCTTCAAAAATGGATAAAAGTTTCACGCTCTTAGTTGAAAGAGTTATGAAACATCCACGGTATGAAAAAACTTTCCGTACATCATCTAAGTTGATGGTACACGATGAAAAAAATGAAGCAGGCGTTGGTGATGTTGTCAAAGTCATGGAAACAAGACCTATGTCAAAACAAAAACGCTGGCGTTTAGTCGAAATTGTTGAGCGGGCTAAATAGCCGCACAGAAAGGAAATGTAGAAAATGGTTCAAGAATTTACCGTACTTTCTGTGGCTGACAATTCAGGCGCAAAAAAAGTTATGTGTTTCCGTATTATCGGCGGACGCAAAAAAGTTGCTACTGTTGGTGACATTATTGTTGTTACTGTCAAAGAAGCAATCCCGGGTGGAACTGTGAAAAAATCAGAGGTCTGCCGCGCTGTTGTTGTACGAACTAAAACCGGATTAAAAAGAAAAGACGGATCTGTTATTCGTTTCTCTGATAATGCGGCTGTAATTATTAATGATGCAAAAGAACCTCGTGGCACTCGTATTTTTGGACCGGTTGCCCGTGAACTTCGTGACAAACAATTTATGAAAATTGTGTCACTTGCTCCGGAGGTCCTCTAACGAGGGAGATAGATTATGAAGATTAGAAAAGGCGATACCGTATTTATTCGAACTGGAAAATCTGCCGGGCAAACCGGTAAGGTTTTATTTGTCGATTTGAAAAAAGATTCTGTTTTGGTTGAAGGCGTGAATATGATGAAACGTCATCAAAAACCAACACAAAAAAGCCCGAAGGGTGGAATCATTTCTATTGAAGCTCCGGTTCATATTAGTAATGTTGCACTGTATTCAAATACTTTGGGTGGTCCTACAAAACTATCCAGTAAAGTAATTGATGAGGGTGGCAAAAGAATCAAAATGAGAATTTGTCGGAAAACCGGCGAACAGATTTAAAGGTTGTATGATATGACAAGACTTCATGACAAATATGAAAAATAAATCATGCCTAAGATGATGAAAGATAATAAGTATTCATCAGTTATGCAGATTCCGAAAATAACTAAAATTGTGGTTAATGTCGGTGTTGGTGAAGCTACCCAGAATTCAAAACTACTTGATGCTGCTGTTGGAGATTTAACTAAAATTACCGGAAGAAGACCTTCTATTAACAAAGCGAAAAAATCGATTTCGAATTTTAAGCTTCGTGAAGGTGTTGGTATTGGTTGTTCTGTAACACTGCGTCGTGATGCTATGTATGAATTTTTGGATCGCTTAATTAATATTGCTATCCCTCGTATTAGAGATTTCCAGGGTGTTAATCCTAAATCGTTTGATGGACGTGGAAATTTTAATATGGGTCTCAAAGAACAATTGATTTTTCCGGAAATTGAATACGATAAAATTGATAAAATAAGAGGTATGAACATTACTTTTGCAACCACAGCCGGCTCTGATGCTGAAGCTCGGCAGTTGTTGGAAGAGTTTGGCATGCCGTTCCGTAAGTAGGAAAACTATGGCTAAAACTTGTTTGATTGAAAAACAAAAACGTAAACCGAAATTTGCTGTTCGTGGATATAACCGTTGTCGTAAATGCGGTCGTCCAAGATCATATATGCGTCGCTTTGGGCTATGTCGTATATGTTTCAGAGAAATGGCGCTTGCTGGCGATCTACCTGGTGTAGTGAAAGCTAGTTGGTAAAAGGTTTAGGAGAATAATAGTATTATGATGACTGATCCTATCGCTGATCTGCTTACGAGAATTCGTAACGGATATAAAGCAAAAAAGAATGCGGTCGATATTCCTGCTTCAGGTTTGAAGAAGGAAATTGTCCGAATTTTAAAAGAACATAGTTATATCAATGATATGATTGAACTACCTGATAACAAACAGGGAATCCTTCGTGTCTATTTACGATATAACCGTCAGGATGATCCAGTTATAAGAGGTTTAGTAAGAATCTCTAAACCGGGTTTAAGAAAATATTACGATTTCGAAAAAATCGTTACTACAACTCACAATATGCGTGGGATGATGATTGTATCAACTTCAAGCGGTGTCATGACTAATTATGAAGCTGCTAAAAAAGGTGTCGGCGGCGAAATGCTTTGCCGTTGCTGGTAGGAAAGGATTGGACTATGTCAAGAGTAGGTAAAATGCCAGTTCCGATTCCAGATAAAACCAAAGTTGAAATCAAGGCGAAATTAGTAACTGTCACAGGACCCAAAGGTTCTCTAGACAGAGAAATTCATCCTGATATGTCAGCTGCTATTGAAGATAATCAAGTAATTGTTACTCGACCTTCTGACTTAAAAAAACATCGCGCCTTACACGGCTTGACCAGAGCGTTAATAAACAACATGGTCATTGGTGTTTCTGAAGGTTATAAAAAAGAGTTAGAATTACGTGGTGTTGGATATCGATCTGAATTAAAAGGCAAAGTACTCGTACTTCATTTAGGTTACTCGCATCAAATCGTAATGCGTCAACCGGATGGAATCGATTTAGAAGTACTTCCAAAAGAAAATAAAATAATTATTACTGGTATTGATAAAGAATTAGTCGGACAAGTTGCTGCCAAAATTCGTGGTTTCCGTAAACCGGAACCATATAAAGGCAAAGGTATTCGCTATGTTGGTGAGTATGTTCGAGCTAAAGCCGGTAAAACAGCAGGTTAATAAATAAAGTATTGGTGTAAAAAATTATGGCTGATAAAAATGTTGTCAAAGGTGTCAAAGCGAAAAGACGTCGTATGCGTGTTCGGGGGAAAGTATCCGGCACAGCAAGCGTACCGCGTCTGACTGTAGCAAAATCTCTGAAAAATATCTATGTACAAGTTATAGATGATATCAACAGAGTAACTTTAGCTTCAGCGGCAACCAATTCCAAAAACGTAGAATCTGAAATAAAAGATGATATGAACAAAACTTCTCAAGCTTTCACAGTAGGTAAAGTGATTGCAAAAGTTGCTTTGGAAAAAGGGATTACGCAGGTTGTTTTCGATAAAAATGTTTCTCGTTACCACGGTCGGGTCAAAGCTGTTGCCGATGGCGCCCGTAAAGGTGGGTTAAAATTATAATGATAAATAATATTAAAAAATAAGAGGTCTTGGTGGCTAAGTACGAAGCTGAAAAAAGCGAATTTGAAGAACGAGTAGTACACATCAACCGCGTTGCCAAAGTTGTTAAAGGTGGACGACGGTTTAGTTTTACCGCTCTTGTTGCTGTCGGTGATAAAAAAGGTAAAATTGGAATCGGTCACGGTAAAGCTCCTGAAGTTTCAGAAGCTATACGCAAAGCAACTGATTCTGCGAAAAAAACTATGACCAGTATCTCACTCGTGAGAGGTACTATTCCTCACCGTATCAACGGAAAGTTCTCCGCAACTACCGTTATGATGCGCCCTGCTTCTCCGGGTACCGGAGTTATTGCTGGTGGTGCTGTACGGGTGATTTTGGAATCATTAGGTGTACAGGATATTCTAACTAAAGTGATTGGGAGCAGAAACCCAAACAATGTTGTGAAAGCAACATTACAGGGTCTTATAGAACTGCAAACTCATGAACAACAAATGAAATTCCGCGAAGAGTAAACGCTTAAGGCGGAAAGGTTATTAAAATGTCTAAGTTTAAAATTACACAAGTTAAAAGTACAATTGATAGAAAAGAACCTCAGAAGAGAACTATCATAGCTCTCGGCTTAGGTCGAATTAGAAAAACTGTTGTACACAATGATACTCCACAGATCCGTGGTATGATTAATGCCGTGGCACATCTGATCACTGTTGAAGAGATCGATTAGGATAGAGGTTATTATGGAACTACATACATTACAACCAGCTGAAGGTTCGACCAAAAATCGCAAACGCGTTGGTCGTGGTTCTGGCTCTGGTAAAGGTAAAACTTCCGGCCGTGGACACGGTGGACAAAAATCAAGATCCGGTTGGAGTCGTAAAATCGGTTTTGAAGGTGGACAAATGCCACTACAACGTCGTGTACCAAAGCATGGATTTACTAATATATTTAAAAAAGAATTTCAAATTGTGAATGTCACTGACTTGCTTCGTTGCGAACCAGGTGAAATTACTCACGAAACTCTTTTAAAATGCGGACTTGTCCGTAAACCAAATGTACCTGTTAAGATTTTAGGTAACGGTGCAATTGACAAAGCTTATACTGTTAAGGCGAACGCTTTCTCCAAGTCGGCTATTGAAAAAATAAATGCTGCCGGCGGAAAAGCCGAGGTGGTTTAGTGTTTGAAACTTTTAAGTCGATTTTTAAAGTCGAAGAACTCAGAAAAAGAATTTTATTTACGCTAGGTATTCTTATTGTCTATCGTATCGGTGGTCATGTCCCGACTCCGGGTGTTGACGGTGCCGTTCTTTCTCAGTTCTTTGGTCAAGGTGATTCGATTTTTAGTCTTTTAGACATGTTTGCTGGTGGTGCTTTTGCTAAAGCCACAATCTTTGCCTTAGGTATTATGCCGTACATCTCCGCATCAATTATGTTACAGCTTCTAGGTGCGGTTATTCCGTTCTTACAAAGACTGCAACGTGAAGGAGAAGAGGGTCGTCGCAAGATTACTCAATACACTCGTTACTTAACTGTTTTAATTGCGATGCTCCAAGCATGGGGTACTGCCGGGTTCTTAACTACTATCACAAACACGAGTGGTGTTTCTGCTGTGTACATGGATACCGTCTGGTTCATTCCACTGACAATTCTTACCTTTACCGCAGGTTGTATTTTCATCATGTATCTTGGTGAACAGATAACTGAAAAAGGTATTGGTAATGGTATCTCTCTGATTATTTTTATCGGGATTATCGCAAGGTTCCCGGAAGCTGTAGTTCAGGAAGTTCAAATGCTTTGGTTTGGTTCCAGATCAATTTTAGTTGAAATGGTTATGGTCGGTACAATGATTGCTGTTATTGCTGCTGTTATTATTGTAACAAGAGCTCAACGAAAGATCCCTGTACAGTATCCAAGAAAAGTTGTTGGAAGAAAAGTCTTCGGTGGTCAACAGACTCACTTACCTTTGTCTGTAAACTCTGCAGGTGTTATTCCAATTATCTTTGCTCAATCAATTATGTTCCTGCCATCAACAGTAGCGCAGCTCTTTCCTGAAACCGATTGGATTCAAAATCTGGTTGCGGTCTGGCTTGCTCCGGGTGGATGGGCATATTCGATTATATATGGTTTGATTATTGTTTTCTTTGGTTATTTCTATACTGCGATTGTGTTCAATCCAATGGAAATTGCTGATAATATGCGTAAAAATGGTGGATATATTCCGGGTATACGTCCGGGTAAAAACACCTCTCAATACATTGAAGGAATCTTGACCCGTATTACTTTACCGGGTGCAATATTCTTTGCTGCTATCGCAGTTTTACCTTGGGTATTGATTTCTCAATTAAATGTTAACTTCTTCTTTGGTGGTACCGGACTTTTGATTATTGTCGGTGTTGCTTTGGATACGTTACAACAAATTGAATCACATCTTATGATGCGTCACTACGACGGCTTTATGAAAAAAGGTAAAATCCGCGGGAGATCAATGTAAGTATGAACTTGGTTTTTTTGGGCCCTCCGGGGTCTGGTAAAGGTACTCAAGCGAAGAGACTTTCTGAAAAGTTCGGGTTAAAACATTTATCTACCGGAGATCTTTTAAGAGATGCGGTAAATAACAAAACCGAACTTGGACATAAAGCGGAAGCTTTCCTTGTGAAAGGTGAACTAGTTCCTGATGAACTTATTGTTGGAATGATTCAAAACAAAATTAACTCTGGACAGTTGTCTAAAGGGTTTATTTTAGATGGCTTTCCAAGAACAATTCCGCAAGCTGATGCGTTAAAAAAATGCTTGTTGATGTAAATGTGGTTCTTGACAAAGCTATCAGTTTAGAAGTTGACGATGATACTATTGTAACTCGTATGTCTGGTCGGAGATTTTGTCCGACTTGCCAAACAACATTTAATGTTCGAGTTGAAAGCATGAGACCACAAGTTGAAGGAAAATGTGATAACGATAATACGGATTTAATTATTAGACATGATGATGAAGAAAATGTCGTCAGATATCGACTTGATATCTATCATGTTCAAACAAAACCGATTATTGATTATTATAGAAATGAATCTCTCTTAGCTGAAATTAATGCTGACAGAGATCCTAATGAAGTATTTAAATCTATTTTAAGTGAAATACAATAAAAAACGTGATTAAGTTAAAGACAAAAGAAGAAATTGAAATCATGCGGTCCGCCGGACGTATCGTTGCCGAAGCTTTGGCAATGGTCGGTCAAGAGATCAAAGAGGGGATGACTACTGCAAAACTAGATGCTTTAGTTGAAGAGTCTATCCGTTCAAATGATTCAGTTCCTGCTTTTAAAGGCTATCACGGTTTTCCTGCTTCGGCATGTATTTCAATAAATGAAGAGGTTGTTCATGGTATTCCCGGTGAGAGAATTATTCAATCCGGCGATATTGTTTCCGTTGATATTGGCTCAATTTTGAACGGTTTTTATGGAGATTCCGCGAAAACCTTCGCAATTGGCGAAATTTCTGAAGAAAAACAGCAATTAATGGAAATAACTGAAAAATCTTTGCTCGCAGGTATTGACAAAGCCAGAAATGGTAATAAATTAGGACAAATTTCCGCAGCGGTCCAAAAGGTCGCTGAAGAAAATGGATATGGTGTTGTGCGTCAATTGGTCGGTCATGGGATCGGTCGAAATATGCACGAAGATCCACAAGTACCCAACTATGGTTCTGTTAATGAAGGTCCTGTTTTAAAGACCGGAATGGTAATAGCAATAGAACCTATGATTAATTGTGGAACGTACCATGTGAAAACATTGCCGGATGGTTGGACAATCGTCACAGCAGATGGATTACCATCAGCTCACTTTGAGCATACTGTTGCGATTACTGAAAATGGTCCGGACATTTTAACCGTGTTATAGGAATGTATGGCTAAAGAAGAAACGATTACAGTTGAAGGCAAAGTCGTAGAGACTCTACCGAATGCGATGTTTAAAGTTGAATTGGATAACGGACATGTTATTCTCGCTCATATTTCCGGTAAGATGAGAATGCATTTTATTAAAATACTGCCTGGTGATAAAGTTACTATGGAATTATCTCCATATGATTTAACTAGAGGTCGTATAACATATAGATACAAATAGAAGTTGAAAGCAGGATTGAAATGAAAGTTAAATCTGCGTTAAAAAAACGTTGTGAGTTTTGTAAAATTATTAAGAGACATGGTATCTTAAGAGTGATTTGCTCAAAGAACCCGTCACACAAACAACGTCAAGGTTGATAAATATAAATAGTCTTTTAAAATAAAGGAGTTCAGAATTGGCTCGTATTGCCGGTGTTGATCTACCAAGAGAAAAAAGAGTTGAAATCGGTTTAAGATATATCTTTGGTATTGGACCTCACAGTTCAACACAAATACTGATCAAAACTCAAATTGATCCGAATACTCGGGTTAATAAATTAACTGATGATGAAGTCGCCAAGTTACGGGCGGTCATTGAAAATGAGTACGATGTTGAAGGTACTCTGCGCGGCATGGTTTCAATGAACATCAAGCGTTTGATGGATATAGGTTCTTATCGTGGTTTGCGTCATCGACGAGGTCTCCCTCTTAGGGGACAACGTACCAAGACGAATGCTCGCACACGTAAAGGTCCAAAGAAATCTATCGGCGGATTAAACAAGAAGTAAAGAAGATGTACATTACTTTAACTATTGAGGTTATTTTATAAGTGGCTGATCCTAAGAAAAAACGCGGTAAGAAAAAATCGCGTAAAGTTGAAGCACTTGGTGTGGCTCACATCAAAGCTAGTTTTAACAATACGCATATTACCATAACTGATACTATTGGCAAAACCATTTCATGGGGAACTGCCGGTAAAGTTGGTTTCAAGGGTTCTAAAAAATCCACTCCATTCGCCGCACAGTTGGCTGCATCTGCCGCCGCAAAAGAAGCAATGGATATGGGTTTGAAAAAAGTCGAAGTTTGGGTGAAAGGTCCTGGATCTGGTCGTGAAGCAGCTATTCGCGCCTTATCTGCTGCCGGATTGGATATCAATCTTATTAAAGATGTGACACCAATTCCGCATAATGGTTGCCGTCCACCAAAACGTCGTCGTGTTTAAGTTTGAAAAAAAAATGTTTGTAATAAATTGAGGATTTTGAATGGCTCGTTATACTGCCGCTAACTGTAAACTTTGCCGACGTGAAGGCGAAAAGCTCTTTTTAAAGGGTACTCGCTGTTTCACTGACAAATGTGGCGTGGAGCGTCGTAAATATGCTCCTGGTCAACATGGTCAGAACATGCTACGCAAAGTATCCGCATACGGAATACAGCTTAGGGAAAAACAGAAAATTCGCCGGATATATGGTGTTCTGGAAAAACAATTCCATAACTACTATGTACATGCGGATAATAAAACCGGAATTACCGGTGAAAACTTGATTCAAATGCTAGAAACTAGACTTGATAATATAGTTTTTCGTTTAGGTTTTGCACCTTCACGTAAATCTGCACGTCAGCTAATCAGGCATAGACATATCTTGATCAATGGTGGGCTTGTTGATATTCCATCATATCAAGTAAAACCTAATCAAGTGATCAAGATTAAAGATAAATCAAAAAATCTCGAACTAGTTCACTCTGCATTAAAAGAAGTTGGTCGTGGCGATGATATCGCATGGATAAGATTAAACAAAGCCGCACTTGAAGGTGAGCTTTTGGAAATTCCAAAACGCTCAGAAATCCCGCTTACAGCGAATGAACAATTAGTTGTCGAGCTTTACTCCAAGTAAAACTTGGGAGGATTTGTTAGAATATGAAATGGAAGCCTTTAGCAATGCCCAAAGAGGTCGTAAATGACCAAAATTTGGCAACTGAAAACTATTCACGCTTTGTTATCGAACCTCTCGAAAGAGGCTTTGGTAATACATTAGGTAACTCTCTCAGACGAGTTCTACTGTCGTCTATACAGGGTGCTGCCGTTGTATCAATGCGTATTAATGGCGTTCTGCATGAATTCTCTACTCTTGATGGATTATATGAAGACGTTGCTAATATCGTTTTAAATGTCAAAGCTATTCGTGTTTGTCTGCATGCAGATGAAATGCGTACGATTCGTCTCAAAGTATCCGGTAAACAAAAGATTACTGCCGGTATGTTTGAGTCTGATTCTGAAGTAGAAATCCTGAACCCGGATTTACATATTTGCGAACTAACCGACGATATCGATTTCGAAATGGAAATTGATGTTGACGCTGGGCGTAGCTATGTTGTCGCTGAGGGGAATAAACGCCCTGATGCACCCGCAGGTACTATCTTTGTAGATTCTCTATTTTCTCCTATTGTAAAAATTTCTTACTCTGTTGAAAATACTCGTGTTGGTCAAAAAACTGATTTTGATTTATTAGTTTTTGAAATTACGACCGACGGTTCTTTAACACCTGAAGATGCACTTAGCTTTGGAGCTAAACTTTTAAAAGACCATCTCCAAATCTTTATAAATCTTGATGAAGAGATACTTATCGAGGAAGAACCTGAAGAAGATGAAAATATTGTTCGTGTCCGTAATATGCTGAAAATGCGTGTAGATGAATTAGAACTTTCTGTCCGCTCATCTAACTGTTTAAGAGCTGCCAATATTCAATCTATTGAAGAAATGGTAACTAAAACAGAGAGTGAAATGCTGAAATATAGAAACTTCGGACGTAAATCTTTAAATGAAATCGGCGCTATATTAGAAGAAATGGACCTTTCCTGGGGAATGGACATCTCTCAATATATAGAACCGCAAAAGAAATAATACGAGAATACTATGGGACATCGAGACAAAGTAAAAAAATTAGGACGTACCAAACCACATCGTGAAGCGATGCTTGCCAACATGGCCATGTCTTTGTTTACGCACAGACTTATCAAAACGACTGATGCAAAAGCAAAAGCACTCAAACCATTAGTCGATCGTTTAATCGCAACTGGTAAAGCTGACACACTTCACGCTAAAAGAATGGTCGCCCGTACGATCAATAACAAAGAAGTATTTAAAAAGTTGTTCGCTGAAATCATCCCTCAGTTTACTGCCCGTACATCAGGATTTACTCGTGTTGTAAAGCTCGGTGTCAGACGTGGTGATGGAGCCCCTATTTCTGTTGTTGAATTACTAACTGAAAAAGTGGTCGAAGAAACAGATGATAAAGGCAAGAAATCTAAAAAAGCCAAATCAACTGATTCTGCTCCAGCAAAATCAACAGCTCCAAAATCGAAGGCTCCTAAGAGCACTGCAAAAACAGTATCTAAAGCTGCCGGTAAAGGTAGCTCCGCTCCTTCGACTAAGAACAAATAGCCTTTGTGATTGTTGCTGTCGGTGGTTTTTATTTCCATCGGTAGGTCGGACATTCATGTCCGATATCATATATAAAAATTAAAACCCGCTAGCAATAGCGGGTTTTTTTGTGAGAATTTTTATACTGTATCGAAATATTCTCAAGAGATCGATAAGAGGAGAACAATGTTCACTATTTCCCCTTTAACCATCCATGAGCTTTGAAGCCTTCGTAATTAGCCTTTAGCACATTATCATTTAGAAGAGTATCAACCCTCACCATACCACCCTGAGTCCACCCTTGGCAGGTATTAATATCTCTTTTAGAATTAATTACTTTATCCATAGTAAGTTTGTCGTCATCAGATAAATCTAACCCATTATAACTTAGAAAAACCAAGCCTGTATACCCATAAGCCTGAATCTCAGGATTCATAGATTGTAACCATTTTTTTAATGCATTGTAATCATTAGCTTGTACAAGTTCTAACATTGCTCTACAAATTGCAGGTGGTGTACCTATAGTACCACATAAATACCCATATTCATATAAAGCACTAGGGAATTCTAACGGATTATGAATATCAATACTCATATAATAATTATTTCTTCTAAATTGAATAATTGAATCAAGTCTTTTATAATCTACTACTTCAAGAATTAAACTATCCAAATTTTTTTCTATTTTTCTTAAAGCTGAATATATGATTTGATGATCATTTTCTAATAGAATGATTTGATATTCACTAGGTGGTATTTGAATGTTATAATAATATTGCTTAAATTCAATATCTATATCTCTTTCAAGATTGGAGATATGAATAATCCGATATGCAGGGTTTTCATCAATCTTATCCAATTTAAAAAAATGTTTTAATGAATCCAATGAATTCTCTGAATCTCTAAGAATTGTTTTTATATGCTTTAACTTCGCTATATATGGTTTCAAATTAAATCTAAAATTAATTCTTGATTGAGTACCGCCCTCATTATCATTATTTACTGAGATTTTAAATATCTTCTCTTGAGGGTCGAATCCATCTTGATTTGGTTTTCGTTTTATATAAAAGGATACTCCTTCTTGTGGTCTATAAGCATAATTTGAACCAGTGAAACATCTCCTATGATTGTAAAACTCCCAAACATTTTCCATTGTACTTTGCCCTAAGACAATCCCATTTGAGGTGTGAGCAATAAAAGGAGCTTGTACTGAAATTTCTCTGATAACAAAATTTGCGTCTTGAGGCATATAAGAGAAAGTTAATCCCAAATCTTCAAAAAACAAATTAGTTAAGGAAGACTGCTTAATCGTTTGGTACTTGTTTCCAAATAATTCAATGACATCTTTGACATTTGATGTGTCAATAATTATATCAATTCCCTCGATTCCTCGTGATGGATTCAATAGGTAATCTTTGCAATCGGTTTCTTGTGTATTAAAAATTAATACTATAAGTAGAAGAAAAAATATTCGCATAATATACTCCCAACATTAAGTGTATGACTAACTTAATTTATCTGCTACAAAGCTATAATACAAACGAATAATAAAGTTAATTGTGTAAAATTGTTTATCTGCTATAATTGATGGTGCTGGCTGATAGGCGTTATTGTCAGCACTTGTATGTCGGGTTTCTCACAATTATATGCTTTAGCTTGTAGGGGCGAACCTATGTGTTCGCCCATTTAATTTGGGCAGACACGTAGGTCTGCCCCTACAAATGTGACATTTTTTAAACCTCTACTTGACAAAGCACCCCTTATCATGTTATAAATCAATAACAAAGATAAAATTGAATATAACTTATATTACCGTGAGGTTGCTAAATGACAGAGGAAGTCAATGTAGGGATGGGGGCACTAGCTCCGAAAAAAAGTATGTCCAAAGGATGTCTTATTGCAATCATCGTTGCAATAGCTTTACTTTTATTGGTCGGAGCTTTCGTGTATATCGCTATTGAAAATAAAACTGATGTTGTACGCTATGGTACTTCGATGACTCTTAATACCACCAAAGTTATGTTAGTAGAAAGTAATCTTGAGGGTGTCGATACTGTTGTATTCAATAAGGCGATAGATGATTTTAATATACTCTTATATGCTGACACAGCAACTCTTGATATACTAGCAGACAGCTTGAGATTCATAGCAATCTCCAATGTTTTTTCTTTTACTCAAACAGTTGTCGCCGATAAAAAGATAGACTCATCTGAAGTGACCAATCTTATTGAAATACTTGTTGCAAAATACCCTGACCTAGTTACTGAGCTAATTGAAACTGAAATGTATGATTCGACTCAAACAGATTCGACATATTAACACGTAATAATTATTGCGGGCAGAACCCGCATTGCGGGCTGTAAGCCTTTAGTGGTTCTGTCATTGTTCAAAGAGGATTTACAAAAATTAACATGCTAGATTTTCTACCTTTACTCTTAGCCTACTTAATAGGCGGTATTCCATTCGGCATTATCGTGACTCGCCTTGCCGGTAAGGGAGACATCCGTTCCTATGGCTCCGGGAATATTGGTGCTACCAATGTCGCTCGTGTATGTGGCTTCAAAACCGCTCTATGGGGCTATGTCGGAGATATGGGCAAAGCCGCTGCCGCAGTTTTGTTGGCGAAGTTTTTATACTACGAACTAAACATTACGCTCTTTTCACCTGACCTCTATTTTGTCATCTCCGCAGGTGTTTGTGTCCTTGGTTCAATCTTTCCGCTATTTCTAAAATTTAAAGGTGGCAAAGGTGTCAACGCATCGATGGGTTCGGTGATAACTCTTATGCCGATAGAGGCGTTAGTTGCATTTGCAGTTTTCCTGATAGTCGCATTTTCGACACGACTGATTTCACTCGCATCAATTATCGGCGTTCCATTCTTTACTATCGTACTCTTAATTGAAAAATATTATTTTCACCAGCACGTTGATAATATCTATTTCGTTTTAGGAATTATCTTAGGAATATTTGTTGTCGCATCGCATCGTAAAAATATAACTCGCATCCTCAATGGCACCGAAACAAAGTTTGCTCCATCGTTCAAAAAAAGTGAGGAAGAGCAAAATGTTTAAAAATATAACTATCCTTGGAGCCGGTTCTTGGGGAATGGCACTTGCTCGCGTAGTCCAGAGCAATAATGCCAATGTAACAATGTGGGAATTTGATAAAGATGATTGCGAAATAATTCGCACGCAAAGATGTCATCCAAAAAAACTTGCCAAAATTAAACTCGATGATTCTATTATGATTTCTAATGACCTCTTAGAGTCTGTTAAAAACGCTGAGCTTGTTGTCCTTGCGGTTCCATCGCAGTCACTTCGTAAAGTCTTACAGAACCTTAAAGCTATCGACTTCTCAAATACATCATTTGTCAATGTTGCCAAAGGAATCGAAATAGGTTCGCTCAAACGTATGTCGGAAGTTCTCCACGAAGAACTCGAAATACCATTTGAAAAGATTGCAACACTTTCGGGACCATCACATGCCGAAGAAGTCGCCCTTGATATTCCGACCGCAGTCGTGACCGCATCGGAATCATTTGAGTTGCGTCATGAAGTTCAGCAAATTTTCAGCACCAACTCTTTACGGGTCTATCACTCTGATGATTTAATAGGTATTGAGCTAGGTGGTTCACTTAAAAATATCATCGCTATTGCTGCCGGAATTTCGGCAGGCTTACAAATGGGTGACAACACAATGGGAGCCTTACTCACCCGAGGGCTGGCAGAAATCACTCGACTGGGGCAGGCGATGGGAGCTAAGCCCGATACTTTTGCGGGACTCTCCGGCGTTGGTGATTTGATTACAACTTGTATGTCGGTGCATAGTCGCAATCGGTATGTCGGTGAACATATTGGACAGGGCGAAAAACTCGATGATATCATCGCATCAATGACAATGGTTGCCGAGGGTGTCCAGACTACCAAGTCAGGCTATGAACTTGCGAAAAAACATAATGTCGAAATGCCGATTACTACCGGAGTCTTTAATGTGCTTTTTGACAATAAAGCACCGGCTAAAGGTATTAGAGATTTAATGAAACGTGATTTAAAAACGGAAATATGGCAATAGGTCAAACGGAAAGGTTTGCGTATGGCGAAACTAACAAAAGGTGAAAAACTTTATTATTCTATCAGTGAAGTAGCCAAAATAACCGGTTTGAAAGAATATGTTTTACGTTTTTGGGAAAAAGAATTTGATCAGCTATCTCCTAAGAAAAATCGAGGTGGCAACCGCACGTATACCCAAAAGGATATCGAGATTGTCAACCGAATCAACCATCTCAGCAAAAAAGAGAAACTGACTATCGAGGGAACCCGTGCTAAGCTGACGATGAAAAAACATAAAGAAGAAAAAGCTTTTATTCATTCTACGGCAAAATCTAAAACACTCATAGGTCAGATCCGAAAAGATATAAATGACTTGTTAAAAGAATTTTCTTAGTAGTAGGGAAGAACCCTTTAGCGGTTCTGCCAAAAGAATTAATTTGCGTTGTCAGTAGTAGTAGGGAAGAACTCTTTAGCAGTTCTGACATTATTTTTTTTATATTAAAGAAGCTAGTCATTACAGCAGTCATTGCGAACGACCAGAGGGAGTGTGGCAATCTCATCTTTTATTGCGAAGTCAGGACCCCTTTCCTGATTTAATCCTGTAAGTCAACCTTATCTTGTCGAACGGTTCTCAAGCTATCTCTAAAACGATTCATAGACTGCCACCATCTTATCAACACACTTTTCCCAATCATACTTTTCTTTGGCAACCTCATAGCCATTGAGTCCCATTTTAGCTATACATTCTTTTTCGGAAATCATTTTGATCATAACATTTGCCAGTTGTTGCACATTGTTCGGGTCGACCATATACCCATTTTGTCCATTGGTCACAATCTCGGGTATACCTCCAACGTTGGTTGCAATAACAGGACGACAACATGCGAACGCTTCAACCGCGGCAACACCGAACCCTTCTTGCAGTGAAGGCATCACCATAAAATGATGTTTCAAAATATAATCATTAATCTCAGAGCTTTTAATACGTCCAACCATCTGTATGTTTTTTTCCAGTTGTAATTCTTGTATGAGTGCTAGAAGTTCATCTTTTAAAGAACCGTCGCCACAAATTGTCAATCTGAAATTCTGGAATTTCTCCACTACCAGTTTCGTCGCTTGAATCAAAATATCGGGAGCGTAAATTTTCTCAAGATGCTTGAGATAAATAGCTGAAGCATTATCAGAACTAGGCATCTCTGAAACAGCCGATGGAACCTTTACGCCAAACGGAATTACAGAAATTTTATTCTCACATTCAGCCATAAAAGAAGTGGTCGATTTTTTGAGAGAATGCGAGGTGGCGGTTATAGCATCCGCCTCGTTCAAAATTGATTTGATAAATGGTCGGTAGAAAAATGATTTCGGAAGGGTCTCGATGTCAGACCCCCAAACAGAAACGACCAAAGGATGGAAATTTGTTTTCTTTCCCCAAATGCCATAGCCACCGGCATAATGTACATGGATAATATCAGGCTGAAAGTCTAGGGCAGCTTTTGCAGCATCCGATGCATGTTTGAAATATGATAATTTCCCCGACCGAGGAAACCTGATAACATCAACCCCTGCAATCAAATCACCATCGAGAGAAATGACCCGCACCGCATACCCACGTTCTACCAAAGCAGTAACCCATCTTTTTATATGTATAGAACCGGAATGCCCAAATATTACAATCTTCTTTTTTGCCATACAGACAACTAAACAAGCAAACAGATTGATGTCAAGAATTCAAATTTGATCAGTCTGAAATAGCTTGAAACTATTGCCTTATTCAGTTTTATAATTGTTGATTAAACAATAAAGAAATGATATGCTATACCTATGAATGCTGAATTTAACAAACATGCCGTACTTGTAGTGGTCCCGGCTTACAACGCCGCCAAGTATATTCCTGAACTCGCAAAAAGGTTGCGGGTCTATGTCTGTGACTCTAATCTTCTTTTTGTCAATGATGGTTCCGCTGATAATACTCTTGAAGTTTTAAAAGAACAGAATCTGAACCATATTAACTTTCCGCAAAATCAAGGTAAAGGTGCCGCTTTAAAAGCAGCCTTTGCATATGCTATCGAAAATAACTATCGCTCGGTTTTAACAATCGATGCCGACCTACAGCATCTTCCCGAAGATATCCCAAAGTTCTATGCTTTAGATAATGGGAAACGTCTTATCATGGGTACCCGCGATATTTCGATGGACAAAGATATGCCGTTTCAACGTTGGCTGACAAACAATTTGACCTCACTTATTATCTCGATATTTTCAACTCAACGAGTACGGGACAGCCAATCGGGTTATCGTTTAATTCCGACCGAGCTACTTAAATCTTTACGATTAAAAACTATCGGTTATGATTTTGAATCGGAGATGTTGTTCAAATCAGGTGTTGTAGGTTGTGAAGTCGCCGAAGTTTCTATCGAGACAATTTATGATGGGTCGACATCATATATAAATCCGTACAAAGTAACTCTAAGGTTTATCAGACAAATTTGGAAGAGGATATGGGCATGAGAAAAATACAAATATTTATAATCGGATTAATCCTTATGAGTTTATGCAGTTGTTTCGAGAGTAAATCTGAAGCTGAAAAAATGAACGATAAAGGAATCAATAGTTTTTATAGAGAACGCTACGAACAAGCTGCCGCAGAATTTACACAAGCAATAGAACTCGATTCAAGTTTCGCTCGTGCTTTTAATAATCGTGGATTAATCTATTATACTACCGGAGCATATGAAAATGCGTTAACAGATTATGCACAAGCATTAAAACTCGATGCTGACTTTAACGAAGTCTACAATAACTACGCCCTCACATTTACTATGCTCAAAGAATACGACTCGTCGATATTTTATTTTTCTAAAGCAATAGCAGCCGACTCGACCGATAAAGATATATACGCCAATAGGGGAGATGCTTACTATCAAGCTGATAGGTTTGATGATGCGATTACCGACTTTAAAAAAGCGATAGAACTGTATCCGCATTTTATTGAAGTGCATAATAATCTTGCTATGACTTATTTTGAAATCGAAGATTATTATATGGCACTCGAATCAATAAATGAAGCGCTCCGAATAGACCCTGTCTATACAGAAGGGTATATCAATAGAGCGAAAATTTATTACGAAGCAGGAAAGTACGAAGCAGCGGTCAAAGATTGTAACAACGCTCTCAATGAAACTAAGTATGCCTATGAAGCATATATCAACAAAGGTGTCTCACTCGAAAAGTTAGAAAAATTTGATGAAGCGATTGATGCTTTTAAATTATATATCAAGTTCGCCCCCGAAGATGACCCGTTTATCCCACTCGCCCACGAGAAAATAAGTAAACTCACAAATTAATTGTAAGCGACAAATATTTCTTCTTAAGAATATAAAGAAGCCATCGTAGGGAAGAACCCTTTAGTGGTTCTGCCATCTATTGGCGGAAATGCTAAAGATTTCCTCCCTACTATTCTCTCGTAGATCAGCTCTTTCCGACATCTGAAAGCCGGGTTGCCCACCATTTATGGTGGGGGAAATATCTGATTGATTTTATGACGGGTGGCGTACACCTTGGGGTACGTTTACAATTCATCCCTCAGTAAAAAAAAATAAAATCGAATAGAAACCCACCACAAGGAGTGGGCTACACTTTTATTTCATGTTAAAAATTTGCTCTACTCGTTACTGCACTAGATTCCGTGTCAAGCACGGAAAGGAGTAGAGGAGAATCGAGATAGCTATTTCCGAGACCTGAAAGCAATGATCCGCATCACATTTAAAAACTACCACTTGCCAAAGACAACATCTTCTGTTAGTTTAGTCTCCTATGAAAAAAGAAAAAAAACTAAAAATTCTCGTTACAAACGATGATGGCTATTTCTCTGATGGTATCAAAGCGATAGTAAAAGAACTTTCCAAAAAACATATAGTACAAGTTGTCGCACCTGACCGTGAACAGTCAGCATCATCGCATTCGCTTACTTTAAACCATCCCCTTCGTATGACTCAAATTGAGAAAAATTGGTATACGACCGATGGCACTCCGACCGATTGCGTTATGCTTGCCATGCATCTTCTTTACAAAGGTAAAAAACCCGATATGATAACTTCGGGAATAAATCATGGTGGCAATATGGGCGATGATGTCACTTACTCGGGTACAATCGCAGCCGCTATTGAAGGTTCTATTTTACAAATTCCATCTATTGCTGTTTCTATGGCAAACTATGAACCGGGAACTCCAATGGAGCGTGCCGCAAAATATCTCGCAAAAGTGATAAAAGTATATGACTCATTCAATTTGACTTCGGACACATTTTTAAATATAAACTTGCCTTTAGACAATGGCAAAGCGTATAAAGATTGCAGGTTTACAAAACTAGGGTTTCGTCATTACAAAGATGTTGTCATACATAAACCGGATCCCCGCGGTAAATCATATTACTGGATAGGTGGCAGACCAAAATGGAAAATGACAAAAGGTTCCGACTTTGAAGCAGTTCACTCAGGCAATATTTCTATAACACCTCTGACGCTCAACTTCACCGATACAGAAAAGCTTGCCGAACTAAGTCAGCTAAAAATCAAAATTTAAGATATTCTCTTGATTATATCGTTTTTATAAGTTGACAATTTTTTAATTATCTGTATCATATCGACAATTCAATTACATTGACTCGCAGAATATGGGATTTGCTTTCAATGGTGAAGAATAGGGTGACTAAATTTCAATTTAGTTGTCCGAATAAAGATGGTGCTTTATCAGGATGGGTGATAAAAGTTTTAAAGGAATGGTGTTCGTAAGAGGGGAGAGGGTTAAAAGAAAGGAATTCAGACATGGCACGTAAACTTGTCATTGCTGTAGTCGGAGCTGGAAAATGCTCCAAAAAACTTCGCGACTTAGCCGCAGAAGTTGGTAAATATGTTGCCGAACATGATGGTGTCATTGTGAGCGGAGGCATGGGGGGAATTATGGAGGGAGCATCGAGGGGTGCAAAAGAAGCGGGCGGTACAACTATTGGAATACTTCCATCAGATCAAAAAGATGATGCCAACGAATTTATTGATTACGTGGTGCCATCTGGTTTTGGTGAAGCTCGCAACTTATTAGTCGTTCGAGCTGCCGATGCTGTTGTAGCTTTCCCGGGTAAATACGGAACTTTATCAGAAATGGCTTTTGCTTTACATGCAGGAAAACCACTGATTTCTGTTAATGCTTGGAAACTTGGCGATGAAATCAAAGTCGTAGAAACTCCACTTGAAGCGGCCAAATTGGCTATGGAGCTTGCAGAAGAAAATCGATGAGCTTAGTCTCTGCTGAAATTATTGTAACCGGCATCGTACAAGGTGTCGGTTTTAGATATTTCTGTCTCACACAGGCTCGCAAGCTCAACTTATCAGGTTGGGTCAAAAACCTTCCCGATGGGTCTGTCTTCTCAACTGTTGAAGGCGAAAAAAATATTGTAGATCAATATCATAGCATGCTCAAGTTAGGACCGGAAAGCTCAACCGTTTCTCAAGCCGAAATCAACTGGCTGCCATATGAAAATAAATTCAGAAAATTTGAAATAATAACATAACCGGGTGCTAAATTATGGATGAATTAAAAAAGTATATTCGCTCTGTTCAAGATTTCCCCAAAAAAGGAATCAACTTTTACGACATCACAACTCTTCTGCAAGACCCTACCGGGTTTAATATTGCTCTTGAGTTGATGGAAAAATATATCGTTTCGAAGAACCCTTCAAAACTTGTATGCATTGAATCTCGTGGATTTATATTTGGTGCTGCATTATGCAATCGTTTAGAGCTTGGTTTTATCCCGGCGAGGAAACCGGGGAAATTACCTTCTGAAACTATTGCTGAAGAATACGAACTTGAATACGGAACCGATAAAATTGAAATGCATACCGATGCTGTTTCTGCCGGTGATAGAATTGTCATTGTCGACGATCTGCTTGCTACCGGTGGAACTATGGAATCAGTCTGTAAACTTGTCGAGCGATTAGATGGTGAGGTTGTCGGTATATCAACAGTCATAGATTTAAACTTTCTGCCTTGGCGTGAGAAACTAAAAAAATATGATATTGACTACTTGATTTCCTATGATTCTGAGTGAGAATCTGATATACTATTGGATGAAATTCATGATTTGCCCTCGTAGCTCAGTAGGATAGAGCATCGGTTTCCTAAACCGAGTGCCACAGGTTCGATTCCTGTCGAGGGTATTTTTTTACTATAAAACACTATAATATTCTCTTCTTTGAAAATAATTTGACCGTTTTTTAGCTCTTAGGAAGAAACAATTGCCCAACCCTTTATAATTCAATAAGATAAAAGCAATTTTATTTGTTTAAATAATTTGACAACAGTGAAAAAGAGATATATATTCTTTACTTATTTTCAGGCGGTAATACGTCACTATAATAATGAAAAAAAGTATTTTTAAAAATATATAAGGAGTCTTACAGGATGAAAAAATCCTTATTTGCAGCTTTAGTTCTACTTTTGGCTTGTACATCAATTGGATATGCTCAAGAAGAAGTAGATATTTTCGAATCACTTACTGGTTATAATACATATGATTTTGACTTTGTTGGTGGTGGTGCTCGTGCAAAAGGCATGGGGAACGCTTATTTTGGTGTCTCTAATGACATTAACGGTGGTACTTGGAATCCTGCCGGAATATTTGAAATTGATGAAACTATCGTTGGGATATCTTGGTTTAACCTTGCTCCTAAAGGTAATTCTTCAACTCAATTAAATGCTTCCCTCGTTGAATTGAATCACGACGGTTCTTTTAGTGATTTATCTTCTTTTAACTTTGTCTCTCCGATTCGTGTCTCCGGGCATCCATTTGTTTTTTCTCTAAATTTAAACCGTAACTTTAATAGCTTTACTCAGGTCGGAGTACAGACTTTAGATACCGTTTACAACTTCTCAAGTGTTACCGGTCGGTTTTTTGTCGACACAAATGAAGTAAATACCTCAAGAACGATTTCTCAAGAAGGTGGAATGAACGCCTTGAGTGTTGGTTTTGGTACTCGTTTTTATAATAATATCTCTTTTGGTGCTACGATTAATATCTATACCGGAAAGTCACTACTATTTATTGATGAAAACTCCACTGGAGTTGGCTTTAGATACAACGGCTTTCAATTCGCTAACTTTGAAAGTTTTTCAGAATTAGAAGATACAAATAAGTTCTCAGGTGCTAACTTTACTCTCGGTTTTATGTATAATGGCGATAAGGTTAATGCCGGATTAGTAATCAAAACTCCATTTGAATTAAAAGAAAATAGAAATCAGAATATTGTCAGTGAAACGTTTATCAAAGCAGATTCTGCGGCAGCTGTTTCATTGATATCTTCCGGAACTCTTTATACAACTGATATCCTGTTTAAGTATAAAATGCCTTTAATGCTTGGTGTTGGAGTTGGTTATCAAGTTAATGAAAAATTGCTACTAGCCGGCGATCTTGAATATCGAGCCTTTAGTGGTAAAAATATTGATTTCCGTATTAGTCAAACTATCAATCCTGGTGGATCTAATTTCGAAGAATATGTTACACTTGAACCGGAATGGAATAACTCACTCTCAGTAAGACTTGGTGCCGAATATATGTCTGCATTTAGTTTTGGTAATGTTCCTCTCATAGCAGGATTCGGCTATGTACCTACACCTGCACCTTCTATAGATGATTTTGGTACTTCATCAACGGTTGTAAATTATAGCATTACAGCAGGTACCGGTATCCATTGGGAACAGATTAAACTAGACCTAGCTTATGTATACTCTACTTCAGATACCGAATTTGGCTCATTAAATGGTTTCCAGGATATTAAAAACCATGTGATAACATTTTCATTTACCGGAGTATTTTAAAATAACTTTTTAAACGTAAAGAAAACCATACGATTACTTAAACTATTGGTGTTTTATCCGATATTGTTTTAGTAGGGTAAAAATAAAAAATATCTCAACCCGTGGTAACGCACGGGTTGTGCTATACTAACTCAATTTGGAGTATGAAATGTACGGGAAAGTTAAACTAACTAAAAAACAGATCAAAGAAGATAAATTCACACACTTTATGCTGACTGCCAAACAGCAAGTTACTGATAGCTGGCAGTATTACGTTATTGGATTTGTTGTCATTGTTCTAGCTATTTCTGCTATTGTATTTTTTGTAGACATGCAGGAAAAACAAGCAATTGAAGGGTCAAGTCTCTATTCAAAAGCTGTTGTAGAGTATCGTCAAAAAAGTTATCAAAGTGCTCTTCTTTCTTTACAGACGGTACTGGATAATCATGGTGGCACCGAAGCTGCCCAGAACGCGACCTACCTTTCAGGTAAAATAAATCTTGAGACTCAAAACTATCCCGAAGCTATTCGGTTTTTTGAAATGTATACAAGCAAATTTGCCGCAGACAAACTTAAATCTGCAGCATCACTTGCCGGTATTGCTACTGCTTTAGAAAATCAAGGTAAATATGACGAAGCATCAACAAAATATGAAGAAGCTATCGCTATAGATACTGACGGTCCTTCTGCCGGTGAATATCATTTCGATGCAATGAGAAATTTATTGTTGCTTGGTAAAACAGACGCTGCCAAAACTCATTATGAATATATCAAAGACAACCTTGCCGGGTCTCGTTTAGAAAAAAATGCTGCTTTACTTTTTGGTGAAAAAAGTAAAAAATAAATTTGTCCTAAAGAGAGAAGGTTCGTTTTGTCCGAAATGAAACCGGTCAAAATTGCAATTCTTTGGCATATGCATCAACCTGATTACAGGGATGCTACTTCTTCTCATATGGTTCTTCCTTGGGTGCGTTTACACGCACTCAAAGACTATTTGGATATGCCTCTACTAGCATCCAAATTCTCCGATGTCACCGTCACATTTAATCTTGTCCCAGCCTTACTTGATCAACTGGAACTCTACACCCAAGGTGCCGATGACCCACATCTTGCTCTCACAAAAATAGAATCCGACAAACTCACTGTTTCTGAAAAAGAAGAAATCCTTAAGACCTTTTTTTCAGCCCCACATGAAACAATGATTCGACCTTACAAAAGGTATTTTGAATTATATAAAAAAGCACAGTCAATTTCTCATGACAAAATAACAATATCGCTTTTTTCTTCACAAGAAATACGAGACATTCAACTCTGGTCAAACCTGACTTGGATCGACCCTATCTTTCGCACGGAAAAAATAATTGCAAAGCTCTTTCATAAAGAGAGAAATTTCACAGAACAAGATAAAGAGAAGTTTTTAATTTGGCAGCTTGAACATCTTAAAAAGATTCTTCCGACTTACCAAAAATTATATAAAGAGAAGAAAATTGACATCTCTTTCACGCCATATTATCATCCTATTCTTCCGCTCTTATGTGATTCAGATTCAGCAAAAGAAGCACTGCCGCACCTTACTCTACCGAAGCATCGTTTTATGCATCCTGAGGATGCCGATAAACAGATTGCTATGTCTGTTAATAAATTTCAAGAACTTTTTGGTTCACCATTACAAGGTATGTGGCCGTCGGAAGGCTCTGTTTCAGAAACTGCCGCAATGCTCATTGATGATAATAAAATTCAGTGGATTGCAACCGACGAAGAAATCCTATATAACTCGCTTCTGAAATACGGGATGGACTCTGATAAGAATCATCCTTATCAATTATATAAATACAATAATCTTTGTCTGTTTTTCAGAGACCACGCTCTTTCTGATAGAGTAGGCTTTGTTTATTCTGGTATGGAAAGTAAGCAAGCGGTTGATGATTTTATAGAACATCTATACAATATTCGAGAACGGTTTGTTGACAATCTCGATAATATTGTCATTCCGGTAATTTTGGATGGTGAAAATGCCTGGGAGTATTTTGAAAACGACGGTAAAGAATTTCTCGAACTGCTCTATGAACGGTTACACAAAGATGAACTTATCGAAGCTGTTGGTATGTCGGATTGTGCGAAGACTTTGCAAGCGGTAGAACTTCCATCACTTTTTGCTGGCTCATGGATAAACCATAATTTCAAAATCTGGATTGGACACGCCGAAGACAACCGAGCATGGGATCTGCTCTACGATGCCCGTAAATTCTTAGTGCAATTTGAAAATGAAAATCCGGACTTTGATACAAACTTGATTAAGCAAGCATGGGAAAAAATTTATATCGCCGAAGGTTCCGACTGGTGTTGGTGGTACGGCGATGAACACCGTGGTGCACATAACAAAGAATTTGATCTGATATTTCGGAACCATCTTGGAGCAGTCTACTCACTTTTACAGACTGAGATTCCGGCAGAACTGAAAATCCCGATAACTTCTAGTGACGCTATCAACGAACCAATAATGCCCGATGGGTTAATCTTTCCAACTATTGACGGTAAACGGACTCATTTCTACGAATGGGGCGAAGCAGGTTCATTTGATGTTGCCGATGACGGCGGAGCGATGCATAGGGTCAGCAAACAAGTCGAAAAAATCCAGTTTGGCTTTGACCACGACAATCTCTATTTTCGAATACAGTTTAATTCGGCTCAATTTAAACCAAATAGCAGTCACAAACTTGTTGTAGAATTCTCACATTTAAATAATTTTAATATTGAAATTCTGTTCGGGAAATATGATACTATACAAGAGAAAGAATTCTCTTACGCTTTTAAAGAAGATTTAGAAATTGCGATTAACAGACAAAGTCTATTACCAAATGGCTTTGGCAAAATTCTGTTCACACTTTCTTTATCTGAAGGCGAAAATAAGATAGAGACAATTCCTGATTCCAAACCGATTGAGATGATGATTCCTCAAAAAGGTCAGGAAATGTTTTGGCCGATGTTTTAAAGTATCGAGGTGTTTATGACTGAATCTTTTTTTAAAGATGAAAATGAAAAAATAGAACAGGAAACTAAAGCAATCCCTGAATTAGGTGCTCCTGTTTTAAAAGATGATGATAGCCCGATTGCCGATGACTTCCAATCGGAAGAGGGGCGCATGGCCGCTATTATGTCCTATATCCCGTTCCTCTGTTTTGTCCCGTTGTTGAATATGAAAGATAATAAAGAAGCACAGTTCCATGCCAAACAGGGTGTGATGCTTTTCCTTGTAGAACTTATTGCAGTGATCTTTTTAATCGATGGAATCTCCGCCTTTGTATTCAAAGCTATTTTAATTATTGCAGTTGCTCTAGCAGTCTTTGGAATCTACTTTGCCTTACAGGGTAAAAATTACAAACTCCCTCTTATTGGTGATTTAGTTAAAAAAGCGAAAAAATAGAATCGGACTTTCAACGATGTCTAAAAAAATATTACTGCTCACTCTCTGCTGTCTGTTTCTCTCTTGCGTAACTACCGGACCGGGTGGAAAACAATCTTTTATTCTCATTCCTGAAAGTCAGGAGATTGCAATCGGCAAGGGGATGGCGAAGCAGGTCGAAGAAACCGAAAAAATTCTCGATGATCTCATCTGGCAAAACTATCTCAATGAGGTCGGACAAAAAATCGTCGCAGTCTCAGATAGAAACAATATAACATTTCATTTTAAAGTTATCGACTCTGACCAAATAAATGCTTTTGCGGCTCCGGGTGGGTATATCTATTTTTATACAGGGCTTCTCAAAGCGATGGACAACGAAGCCGAACTTGCCGCAGTTATGGCACATGAAATCTCCCACGTTGTCAGCAGACATGGCATCAAACGTATGCAGGCAGCTCTCGGAACTCAAATAGCATATCAATTAGTCTTTGGGTCAGAAGAAGCGTCCGATGCAGTCAACGCTGCTATTGGGGTTGGGATGGGGTTGACATTCGCTGGCTACTCTCGAAGCAACGAACGGGAGTCCGATAATTTTGGCATGATATATATGGTCAAGGCGGGGTACAATCCAAATGGTGCGGTCACAATGTTTCAAAAACTTGCCGAACTCGGCGGTTCAGGGCAATCAAAATACGAACAACTGGTCTCGTCACATCCTGATACACAGGAACGAATTTCAAAAGCAAAAACTCGAGTTATTCAAATGCAACCATTGTCGAAGAATTTAACTTTTGGCTCTGCTATCTATAGCAAGATGAAAGCTCGTCTGAAATAAAACTACTCTCTTTAATCTCTCTAAAAAAACGGCAACCAATTTCCACTTGTTAATTTATAAATACAGAGCAAAGTCTTATATGGGTTGGATGAATTTGTCGCAAAATACTTTGGAATTAATTCGCCCCGATAGCGTGACTTATGAAATGACAAACCCGCAAAATTTGAAACCATCGGGCTTGTTTTATACAACATCATAAACAGAGCTTTAACAACTCCGTTACTATAACCTGCCAAAGAATTATCTGCCTTTTGCTCAGGATAAAATGGAAGTAGCCCTATATTGACAAACTTTATCTGCTCCGATTCAAAATGTCCCATCGCTTCAATGAGAGTATAGCTCCGACTTCCTTTTGGCGTGTTTGTCGCTTGACGAGTTATCGCTTCGGAGTAGCCGATGATTTTTTCATCTTCATAAATCGGGTCAAAAAGTGAATAGCAAACCAATGCATTCTCATGGAACCCTCCAAAAATTCTTACATCTTTTTCATCAGTATGAGAAAGCGTCCGAGATAAAAAAGAATATTCTTTAACTCTGCTATGCGGAAAGAATTTATTGAACGCATATTTTTTATCACTGTTAATCAGCGAATGTAACTCATCTCGATTAAGAATCTCACGAACTTTAATATTCTCCCGTTTAGCAGAATTTACCAGATTCCGAATCTCTTTCTTTTGTTTCCCTTGTATTAGATAGGGGAGGGCGATTTGAGATTCATCACCAAAATGATTTATAGAGAATGTCTGTCGGGCTAAAATCTGAGCCATTTTTTTACTCACTTGAATAAACGAACAGGCAGGTCGAAATTGTAAAAACTGTTCAACTATTTGAGCATAGTCGGAACTGTTTGCGATAGGGTCACCAAGTACAATCGTCTCACCGTTGAACTCTCGATATGCAATATACCCATGTAGAGTCCGATAATATGATAATTCAGATTGCAAAGTATGGTACGATAAAGATTGAGTACCAAATTGAGCGAGAAAACTACTAATTTGATTTTCCATACGTACTTTATGTTGTAAAACAAATGTCATTTAATGCCCTTTCGATGGAACTATAATAGGTAATAATTGTCTAAATAGTATGAAAAATTTAATTCTTTTATAAAATAATTGGTTCAATGCTTTTTACTTCAATTCTTCTCCTTGTAACCGCCTTAAACCTAATTGGTTACGAATAGGAAAAAATTTCCATTTAATGTATGTTTTTTGTTGACAATAAGTTATAAATGTGGCTTCTAGGCTATATAAATGGTGGTTGTTCCCCATATATTGGTTCAGTTCCTGTTCAAAAAACCGACAATACAGATATTGCTGTTGAGTTATTGAACAGGAGAAGTAAAGCCTTAGAAGATAACGAACTACAAAATAGGACTGTGTCTATAGAGATTGAAATGTTGTCTACTGGTCAATAAAGAGACAAATTTAGTTAGAATTAGAAAAGAAAAGAAGAGACTTAAAAAATATTTATGAACCTGATAACTAAAGATAATAGAAACCGTCGCAATAGCTTAACTCGATTACTCCCTACGAATATGAATGTTAGGTTTTTAAAGGAGCATTACAAGCACTGTTGGCATTAGCCTTGCCATATATAGTTTGGTGAAACTAATGAAACAGTGAGGATTATTATGAGTATATTCTTCAATCGAAAACAAAGTTCTCTCCCTCTGATCTGTCTACTGGCAATTTTCATTCTGATGAGTGGAAATCTGTCAGCTCAATCACAGGCGGGTAGAACTTCAGCAGACTTTCTCTCTATTGGTGTAGGAGCAAAGTCGGCAGGGATGGGTGGTGCATATACAGCAATGTCAGAGGGTGCCGATGCTGCATATTGGAATCCGGCAGGATTAATGTCGGTCGAAGCAGGCGAAGTTCTCCTTGGGCATTTTGATTGGTATCAGGATGTCTCCTTGGAGCATGGTACTATCGCTAAACGTTTAAATTCTACAACCGCAATAGCAGGGTCTATTACATACCTGAACTACGGAACGATTAAAAGATACGGTATCAATGGTGAACCGCTTGCCAATGATATATCAGTCTACGATTGGTCAGGTGCTGTCTCGGCTGCTTTCCAGGCGACTGATAATTTGTCTTTAGGCTTTACAGTAAAATACGTCAACCAAAGCATCGATGACCTCAGTGCATCTGCCTTTGCCGCTGATATCGGTTTTAAATATATCGCGACAAAATTTGCCATCGCCGGGTATATGGGTAACTTTGGTTCTAAGATGAAATTTGATACGGTCGAAGAAAGTCTCCCGGCAACCGCTAGACTTGGGCTTTCATTTTATCCGTTCACTGAAGCTTTTGCAACTTCAATAGAAGCGGAGAAAAAACTGGAAGGTAATATTATCGTTCGTCATGGGGTAGAGTATAATTTCAATCAGCAATACTATCTCCGAAGTGGATACAACTATTTTGTCGATGAAGCCGATCGGAGTTTTAGCTCTAACCTGTCATTTGGTGCAGGGATCGAATTCAACTCGGCCGCTCTAGATTATGCCTTCACAACTTCCGATTCTTATTCAAATGAAAGCTTACATCGCTTTTCGCTCATTCTCAAATTCGGAAAATAACAAAGATTACAAATACTGATAAAAAACCAGCCTTTTGGCTGGTTTTTTATGTCTGCAATAGAAAGTCACACATAGTACGCAAAGGGGTGCATGTATTGTGTCTTTTCATGTTCAGAAAACTGATTTTCTCATAAAAGAGAACAAGATTACTCTACTATAAAAAAATCTCGCATTGTAGGTCGTTCGTATCTTTCTGACACTCAACATGATAGCAGTTTGAGTTGTGTGGTGTGAAAGTTTTATTCTCCGTTTTATGTTTTTGGCAAATCTTTTGCTTCATACAAGTTCATAACGTAGAAAAATTAACTTTTAGAGAAATTTAGCAGAGATTAGACAATCAAAAAATGAATAACAACACAAACCAAAAACTCAATATTCGTTCCCAATCAGAACATGTCGTTTCGATTCCATCAAGAGAGTATTCTTATGGGTCGGCATCTACTGTTGAGGCTGCCCAAGAAGCATCTTCAATAGGGACATTGACATTCTCTGAACAGCTCAATTTTCTGTTTGCTGAGTATTTTAAAGGATTTTTGTTTGTGATTTTAACATCTGTCTTTATCTTTGCGGTACCTAAACTTTTGACTGAATCGAGAACTAGAGCATTGACAATATATAACTTCGTGAAACGTACTATGGACATCGTTGGAGCAATTGTCGGGATTATTCTTACATTACCGGTATGGATTATTCTTCCTATCCTGATAAAATTAGACTCTCGTGGTCCTGTATTTTACTCACAAGTTCGTGTTGGTAAAAACAGTCGTAAAAAGGGAAGAAGAGTTTATCAGCAGGCTGATATTGATGATAACCGCAGCCGCGATCGTCGTCGTGATAATGTCTTTGGTAAAACTTTTGAAGTATTGAAATTCCGTACTATGGTAAACGATGCCGAGAAAAATTCAGGTCCGGTCTGGGCTTCTAAAAATGATACCAGAATAACCAAATTAGGTCAATTTTTGAGAAACTCACGCTTAGATGAAATTCCTCAGTTTCTCAATATCTTAAAAGGTGATATGTCTTTAGTTGGTCCGCGTCCTGAACGTCCTAAATTTGTACAGGAACTAGATCAAAAAGTTGAAGGTTACGCAAAAAGACTTGAAGTAAAACCTGGCTTGACCGGTTTAGCTCAAATCGAAAGCGGATACGATGATTCTATTTCTGCTGTTGTCACCAAGGTAGAGCATGACTTACATTACATTGAGAACCAATCAATTTGGTTTGATATTAAGATAATGTTTAAAACGATCAAAGTTGTCTGCACTGGGCACGGTGCTCACTAAGACATTTTAATATATGATTAAATTTTATAACCGTGATTTATCACGGTTTTTTTATAGCTTGTTTTAACTCAATGTATCTACTATAATTCCGATACTATAGTATAAATATGAAATATCAAGGGATGATATGACGTTTAAAAGGAATTTTACAATTTATGCTTCCATAAGCATTTTTATCTTATCAGCATTTTTCCAGACAGCTTTGTCGCAAACATCCGGGTCTCTTTCGATCAGTACAAATCCTGATGGTGCATTAGTGACTCTTTCCGGGAATACTATTGTATCAGGTGTCACACCCACTGTCTTCAGACAAACTCTTATAGGCTTTTATAAAATTACAATCGAAAGATACGGCTATGCACGGTATACAACCAAAGTAATTTTGGACCCGTCAAAACAGATGGAACTGCATATCAAACTGACTCCAAAGACAAGATTCAAATCTGCTATTCGTTCCATGGTGATCCCGGGGTGGGGGCAGAGATATTCAAACCAGAAATTCAAAGGTCTGTTCTATACATTCTTTGCGGCAGCAACTGCCTTTGGGTACTATAAAGCAGACGATGATTTTGATACTAAGTATGATCGCTTTATAGCACTTGATGATGAGTACAATGCTCTAAGCCAAAATGGAAATGTGAATGACCTCGAAGAGCTTCTTCCAAGACTGACAAATGCAAAAGATAGAGCCTACGATGCTGAAAATATGCGACGTATTGCTATCGGGTCTGTGATTGCCGTTTGGTCACTTTCTGTCATAGATGCTCTATTTTTCTTCCCGGAAGAAAAAGGAACTTTCAAAGTAAAGAACGTTACTTTAACACCATCGACAAGTTCGCAAAATGTTGGTCTGAACCTTTCGTATCATGTTTAAGCGAGGAATTTAAAGCATGAAAAAATATCTATATATAGTTTTAGCACTCGTTGTCTTAGGTTCTTCTGCCTGCGATAGATACTTAGAGTCAAGAGACCCGGTCCAATCGGTACCGACCGATTTGCCTGTTCCGCAAAATGTACAGTTGTTTGTAAATAACCTGTCGATCTCACTCAGCTGGGAAATCGAAGATGCTTCCGATATTTCTTTATACCGAATCTATCTTTCAGAAAATGATACCTTAGATTATAAACTCAAAGATTCAACAACTTCACTAGCTATTGATTTAGATAACTTGATTACCAATAGACTTTATTATATCAAAATAGCTGCTGTGAACAGCGATGGACTCGAAGGCTATCGCACCGATGAACTGTTCACCCAAGTAGGTGTTTTATCCATGGTCATTGATAATAATAACGACTTTGCTAACAGGCAGTCTGTGCAAGTACAGTTTACCGTTGTAAACTCTGCTACCAATGTACAACTATCAGAAGATTCTACTTTTGATGGAGCGGTCTACGAACCATTTTCAGGGCAGAGAGCTTTTACCCTTTCAGATGGTGATGGTGTCAAAAATATTTATGCTCGTTTACTCTTTAGCAACGGTGCTTCAAATAGTGAACTGCTACATGACTCTATTATTTTAGATACTGAAGCACGAATCGATTCTGTTTTCTTTCTAGATCCAGACTCTGTATTCCTTTCAAGTGATACAATTAAATTTGCTCTTGTAGCAAATGAACTCAATGGAACAGCCCGTGCTTCATTTACTGGCTCTGGCAATATTGATTTAGTTGATGATGGTACCGGCTTTGATCCGGTTGCTAACGATGGTGTCTATTACGGATGGTACGTCGCTCCCAACAATAGCAATGTGCATGAAGCAACAGTTACCGGAAACTTCACTGATGAAGCAGGCAATAATGCCGCTGCCTTGACATCATTTGATTTGATAAATATAAATACTCGTCCTGAAGCGGTCGAGCTATTGGTTACATACACTGGAGCACCGGGTGACTCAGCATATTTCAGTTGGACACGCTCTGATGAACCAGATTTTGAATCTTACCGTCTGTACACCGCAAATACTGTTAATATTACTACAAATTCTGAATTGGTTACATATGAATCAAATGTAAATACAAGAGAGTTTGCAATATTACCACCAGTAGGTACATCATATTATCACATATATGTCTTTGATGCTCATGGTGTAGAACAACGTTCAGATATTGCAGTTCAATTAATAGTTAGTCCATAAGTGGAGTATATGACTTGTTAAAATCAATCAATCATTTCATCTCTCTTTTTATAGATACATTCAAATTGTTTGGACGTATGAAAGCATGGCTTCTGCTTCTTTGTATAAGCCTTGTCTATTGGTTGTTGTTATATTCTCATTATGATTTTGCCAATCCGATTTTTTATTCGACGATACATTGGTGGACCGAACTTTGGGACTCTCAATATGCAGGTGGCTTTACTCATTACCCGGGACATTTTATCCTACTGTCATACTATTATAGCTCAGCAAAACTTTTTATTGGCTTGCTTATAGAGGGCGGTATACTGGGTGCTGTGGCACTTGTCTTCTATCGCTACATATTTACTGATACAAAAGCAACAAACCTTTCTATCGCTGCTTACCTGACAAATTGGCTACATCTTAGCCTTTGTTGGGGAATCTTAAACGGTATCTTATACGCAGGCTATAAATTCTTCCCACTTATCTTAGCCGACTTCCTATGGAGTTCACCGAGAAGACAGATGATGTTTGACTATGGCTTCATCCCATTATTCAATGTCTTAGTTGTAGCTTTGTTCTTTTTTGCTATTCCATATATTGCCATTTATAGAACAAATGTCTTAACAGGAATCAAATTTTCTATCATGACTTTTTTAAGACGCCCTATATTTACTTTCTTTTTAGCAGCTATTATTTTAACTGCTCCGCTCATTCTTGCTTTTATCATGAGTAACCCGTCTGAAATCGTGGCAAAATTCAATCCGATAATGGTATATTTACTTTTATGTACCGGAATTGTTATCGATTTATTTGTTAATTTCTTCTGGATGGGGACTGCGGTCAATTATCTTTCTGAAGAAGATTAAGAATTTTATTTCATTCTGAAACAAATCTCATCTAAAAAAATCATATCATGCAACAAGAGTAATCTTTTTTTGTCCTCATAAAATTATTTCAATTAAAAACAAGAAAAAGACTGTTAAATCAAAGTTTTCTCTTCATAATCTCAACTTTCGTCCGATAGAATTTATATCAATACGAGAGTAAAAAAAACTATGAAGAATATATTATTAGTAGACGACGACAAAGACCTATCGCTATCTCTGGCAAATTTATTTGACTCTGATAAATACCATTTTGACTTTTTAGATGATGGTATGGAAGTCGGAACTTTTGTCAAAGAACACAAATCTGTTGACCTTGTTATGTTAGACGTAAACCTTCCGTCATTATCGGGACTTGACGTTTTAAAACAAATCAAGAAAATCGACAGAGAACTTCCTGTAATAATTATATCAGGTTTTGTCTCTACTGAAAATGCTATCGAGGCTATGAAAGAAGGAGCCTACGAATATCTGACCAAGCCATTCCAACTTGAAAAATTAATCGACACGGTAAATAAAGCATGTGGACTGAATGCTATCAACTCATCAAGTAGTGTAGCAACTATCCCGCATGATAAAATTGAACTCGATGAAATCATCGGCAAGTCACCTGAAATTGTAGAAATTGCCAAACTGATCGGGCAAGTTGCAAACTCTGATGCATCAGTACTTATCTTCGGCGAATCAGGTACCGGTAAAGAACTCGTAGCCCGAGCAATTCACCGAAGCTCCCAAAGAAAAAACGACGCTTTCTCATCAGTCAATTGTGCAGCACTCCCTGAAACACTTTTAGAGTCTGAATTATTTGGACATGAAAAAGGTGCTTTCACTGGTGCGTACTTTAAACGTATTGGTAAATTCGAACAAGCCCACGAGGGAACTCTTTTCCTTGATGAGATAGGCGATATGTCATTACTTACTCAATCAAAATTACTTCGTGTACTTCAAGAACAGGAACTCGAAAGAGTCGGCGGCAACGAAACTATCAAAGTTGATGTTCGGATAATTGCTGCTACCAATAAATCTTTAGTACAATGTATGAAAGAAGGATCTTTCCGCGTTGATCTGTTCTACCGTTTAAAAGTTGTCTCTATCTATTTGCCACCTCTTAGAGAACGCCGTACAGATATTACTATTTTGATTGATCACTTTATGCATAAATATTCTGAAAAATTACATCAATCACAAAAGAAAATATCGAAAAAAGCAGTCCAGCTTCTAACAAAATATAATTGGCCGGGTAATGTTCGTGAACTCGAAAACAATATCCATACTGCTATAGTCATGAGCAAGTCCGATGTATTACAACCGGAAGATTTCCCTGTTTTTACCGAGGGTAATTCAGGTATCGAAGTTGACCTTGATATTTTACAAGATGACTACACCGATACATTCAAAAAAATTATAGACCCTGTTATGCCAAAACTTATCGCAGGTTCACCGGGACGAATCTATCAGTTTTTGGAATCAGCATTTGAACGGGCAATTATTTCATCCTGTTTAAAACATTTCGACGGCAACCAAGTGAAAACATCGGAAACACTCGGCATATCCCGCAATACTCTCAGAGACCGTATTTCCAGGTACGATATCTACTAAATTTATTTCCACACATCGTTATAAAATGTGATTCCTATGCAAGCCATAATTGCGTATAATGCATTATGAAAATTTGTCACATTGCAGACACCCATCTTGGGGCAGGCGAGAATCATCCCAAACGAGGCGAGAGCGGGCTGACCCTCAGGCAGGAAGATATCATCAATTCTTTCATCGAGGCGGTTAATAAAATTATCGAGGAAAAACCGGATATCTGTATTCATGCCGGTGACATATTCCATGTTGTCAGGCCGACTAACAAAATCATTGCCATAGCAGGGGAACAGCTTCATCGACTTGCTGAAGTTCACAAAATTCCGACTGTAATCATCTCTGGTAACCACGATGCCCCAAAACAGCCTCACATAGGGGCAGCTTTGAATATCTTCGACCATATCGACAATCTATATATATCGGCAGGTATCGGCTTAGAGACCTTTACAATAGGCGACACGAAGCTCTTCGCATTACCGCATTGTTTGACGACAGAGATTCAAAAAAAAGAGCTGACACAATGCGTACCTGATGCGAACTACAAGCACAACGTACTTATTATGCATGGCGTTGCCGCAGGGATGCCCGAGTTTTCGATGGCTGATTTGGGCGAGCAGGAACTTCCGCTCAAACTGATGGAACAGTTCGATTACACCGCATTGGGGCATTTTCATAACTACTGCAAAGTTGCCGAAAAATCATACTACGCTGGTTCAACCTAACGGCTTTCGCAATCAGAACGTGATGCCGAAAAAGGCTTCATCGTTGTTGAGCTTGAGAACTTTGATTTACGCTTTGTCAAAGTGCATTCCCGTGTCATGGTTGACATGCCTGTTATAGAAGCAAAAGGAAAACGCGGTGATGAACTTGTTGCTATCATCAAAGAAAAACTTGCCGAAATAAAATCATCGGACAAAATTGTCCGTCTTAAAGTTTCGGGTGTGTCAGAAGAAACTCTCAAGACTTTACCGACAGCGGTGCTTGCTGAACTTAAACAAAAATCGTATTCGTTGAATATCCAGTTTGAAAAAGAGAAAGTCGATGAGTCCACTCCGCAGTTTGGACGCACAAGCATAGGACAAATAGACTTGAAGTTTATCGAGTTTTTAGAGACAGCTGATTTGAAAGGTTTCGATAAAGAAAAACTCAAATCCAACGCCCTCCGCTACCTCGCATCCTCAGAATAAAAAACTTCGTAGGTCGGTGTTCCAATATTGTCAATAGCGTAAGTGTCTTATGCATTACTTGTAATTTGAAAGAGGTTAGAGTTTGTAGGAGAAATGAATTATACCTTTCAAATTGACATTATAAACGATAATAGGTATAATAGTTGATTATACTAAGGGGTTATTTAAAACATCAGTGTACGTTGGTGTACCTTGAAACAAAAATTGTTATTAACGTTATAATTTAAACATGGAGATAAAAATGGTTGAACAAAAGATAAAATTACCAAGTTCTTCATATCCTGAATTAATTAAAATAATTCAAGCATATAACTCTTTCAACGAACCAAAACCACCAAAAGAAGTGGCATCTATACTTGGAACACATGACACTGTTGTAAGTGCTAACAATGGTTTTTTATTAACAATCAATATCATAGAAGGTGGGAATAAGAAAAAACTTACACTTAAAGGTAAAAAGTTAGCGAATGCTTTAAGTCACGATTATCAAGATGAAGTGTGTTCAATATGGTCAGAGTTAGTTACTAATAACGAGTTTTTATCAAAAATATTATCTGCTATTCGTATTAGAAAATCTATGGATAAAAGTACACTTCAATCTCATATAGCATATAGTGCTGGCCTACCTAAGAAGAATTATATTCTAACAGGAGCAGGGACAATAATTGAAATATTTAAAGTAAGTAATTTACTTATAGAAGATGATGGAAAATTAGTACTTTCACATGCGAAACCTGTTTCTAGTATTATCTCTGACACAACAATCTATCAGGAGCATGAAAGTAAATATGAATTCGAGAAAAAAGATATAAAAGTAAAAGTCGAAGATAAAACTCATCCTATAAATATTCAAATACAAATTCAATGTACTCCAAGTGACATTGAAGGTCTAGGTGTAAAATTACAAAAAATGTTTAAAGAATTAAATACTAACATCATCTCAGAAGAAGATAAATAGTCTACTATGTCAATTCCTTTTTCTCAAACAACAGCAGAGCATTTAGTATACTCTATTAATGCAGTTTATTGTAATAATAATAGATCAACAGTAGAATTTGTCTCTGAATTTTCAAGTATCTCAACAGCTCAAGCTAAAGCAGCATTGGATTTGGCTGTTAACTTAGAAGTTCTCAAAAACGAAAATGGGGAGTATTGTCCACATCACCCATTAGGGAAATTATTGATTCCAAGTGAAGATGATTTAAAAATTTCGATTTTAAGTTTTTTATTGGAGTCGTATAAACCATTTGAGTCTTTTTGTCAAAGAATTAAGCAACATGGCGATTCTTCTGATGCCGCAAGAGAAACTAAAGCATTGTTGGAGCTTGATGCTGAAATTAGCGAAATTAGAGATACATTATTAGACTTAGGAACTTATTGCCAAATATTGAAACCCGAAGGTGCTGGGAAATTTAAATTAGGTGAATTATCTTTTAAAAGTAAATTAAACGTTTTGGCAAAAGCAGCTGTAAATTTCGCAGAATCAAAGAAAATAATTAAAGAAAAAATTACTGAAATGTGTATATCACATGTAAATGAAACAGAGGTAGTTGATCCACTTTCTCAAGCACTTTTAAGAGTTGACTCTGGAAATTATAGAGATGCAATAGTTCATGCGGGTAATGCCATTGATTCTTTTCTTACAGAACTTTCAAATATTGAAGGAATATCACCAATTAAGCATGGTATAAATTCGATGCTTGTAGATCTGAAAAGTAAGAATAAAATTCCAACAAAAATACAGAATATGGGATTTTATTTAGGGCACATCAGAAATGGTGCTGACCATGGAGTAGACTCTGAAATAAATGCTTCTTGGGATGTTTCTGCTGATACATCATTGGAATATATCTTTGTTTCATGTTCATTTATTAGGGCTGTAATTAGTTTTAGGAACCAGGTTTTTAAATTATAACTATTTTAGTGAGCGGCAGACGCCCTCGTCTGCCTTTCAACTGGATTCCTAAGTGCCTGCAGGCACCGTTTTCACGGGAATGACACCCTCACTTTCCCTACAAACCCTCCCTAAAAAACAACCACCTCCTCTTTATTAAATTCCAAACTAAAGAGGAAAAATATGACCCTATCAAAACAAACTATAGCCAACCGTGAAAACGCCAAAGAATCAACTGGTCCAAAATCCGAACAAGGCAAAGAAACCGCATCACAAAACTCTACTACTTTTGGACTCTACTCAAGCAAACTCGTCATCGACTCAAACTACCATACCGAAAACAGGGTAGACTACGAACTCCTTATCGAAGCCCTCCGCTCCGAACTCAACCCCCAATCTTTTTTCCAAGAATACCTTATCAAAAAAATCGCCAACTGTCTTTGGCGTACTCAGCGTGCTGCATTCGCCGAAACCTCCCACATAAACAAACAACTCAATAAACTCGATGACAAAATTAATACAGAGCTACACAGACATAACTACAGGATGGAAGAAAACGACCATGTCAAACCGCTAGACTTCTCATCTCCCAATACTAAAGATTTTTCAAACATAGTTGGTGTAAACGCAATCCCCGATAAAAATTTCTCCGCACAAATCCTATATTACGAAATGCGTATTGACCGCCAACTCTCCCGCACTTATGATTTACTTCGTAAACTACAATACAAAGAATCTCAGGAAGAAAAAGAGAAAGCCAAAAAAAACGCTATACCGAAAAACGAACCCATTTCCCTGTAACTAAAACACGCTCATCAAATTACAACGAAAAAGTTGTTTTGCAATGTGGATAACTTTTGCTTGTCGGGTTCTGTATCAACCTATCGGTTGCTTGTTGGAACCCGACCTACTTATGTTTTTTATAATTGTATCCCCTCTAATAAGCTGGGTAGCCCACCCTTTAGGGTGGGTTTCTATTCGGTACATATTGAATAGAATTTTTTTTCTAGAGTTACGTTTTATTTTATGAAAGGACTGGATCCCTGCGTTCGCAGGGAAGGGGTTCGGATGATGCATAAAAAAAGGTCAGGTCTCGGAAAGACCTGACCTACTAAATTCTTTTGTTAGGACATGATTATAAAATAGGCTTCAGCCTACTAAAAATGGTCGATGTAGTTTATTCTAATCTCACGGGTGATAGCTTCGGCTTCATGGCTGTTGATAAACATATCTTTTAAGATAGCTTCCAATTCTAAATTGTCAGTGAACAACCATTTGATACCAAGGTTAAAATATCCGCGTCCTTTGCCGCCAAATGTGTTTGGACTGAAACCATCAGGGAGTGTCGAACGGTCATCATTGAGAGCTAAGTCGTATTCGGCAATCAGAGCCAAGTTGTATTTGAAGGTTGCATCAAAACCTCCGAAGAAATTAATATCATCTTCTTTATCAAAACCATTCTCTTGAGTAAGGTTCATCCCAAAATGCCATCCGGCGGTCCATTGGTAAAAATAAAATGAACGACTTGCGACAACATAAAATCCGCGTGACTTAAATGTGTATCTGTCAAAAGAACTTATAAAACGACCATTCCCTTGTGATGCAAAACCGATTGAAACTCCGGGGAAATATTCGAGTTCGTCTATTAAACGAAATTTAAGGTTAAACTCAATCGATGGGTTCCAGTTTGGAGTAATGTTAGAAAGGACAGCATCGCCACCATATGAGATTCCGATAGTAAGACGGTTGGAAAGTCCGATGTCGGTATTGACAATCGCACCACCATCGGGGTAGGTGCGGATACCGATGTTGTAGTAGCCACGGGGGAGAGTTCCGGCAGTTGGCATATCGACCAACCAACGAGGCGGAATGTCATACATTGAGGTCGTACTTTCTACATTTTGTGCGTGCGTGAATTGCGGGATGAGTAGAATAATGCAAATTGCGAGAATCGTATATATTGTTTTCATGAGAAATCCTTTTCTATGTTTATCTTCTTACATAGCAAGTATAGAAAAGTTCATAGTAAGATGTCAATTTAAAAACGAGAGAATTATTTTAAGCCTGATAGTTTTGCAAAACGTTGGTACAATGTCGATGCGGTATTACCCTCGGCAAGTGCGTACGTTTTTTTCTCAAACTTGATTTTTGAAATTGGGAGGACAAATTTTAGTGATGATGTGATAAAAACTTCATCCGCTTTAAAAAGTGTTTTGAGTGTGCAGTTTTTTTCAATGACTTGCATGCCAAGTTTTTTTGCTTCTCGGATTAAAATGTTCCGAGTGATGCCTTCTAGGCATCCTGCTGAAATTGGCGGAGTATAGATTTTGTTTTTTTTGACCCAGAAAATATTCGCAGAGGTAACCTCGGCTACTTGGTTCTTTTCGTTCAGCAAAAGAGCATCATCGCATTTTCTTTTTTTCGCCAACTTTAAAGCAACGGCATGGATAGCGTACGAGATAGTTTTGATTCGTCTGAATTCGGAATCCTGATCAATCTTAAATTCGGAGACATCAACTTTGAACGATTTTGTCGGCATGGTATGCGGTGATGCGGATAAAATTACCTGTGGTTTGCCTTGTACGCCGACCCATCGGGCAGCCTCGCCCGAGGTTATTGTGAGACGGAGTTTTTTGATTCTATCAGGATGGGCTTTGATAGTTTTGAGCATCCAAGCGGTCAGTTTTTCTTGTGAGACAGGGATTGTCAGCCCCATCATTTTGGCACCACGTGCCAGTCGTTTGAGATGTTCTTTTAAGAAAATTATATTATTGTCGACTGCTAAAAAAGTTTCAAAAATTCCTTCAGCATACAGAAGAGAGTTGTCGAAAACAGAAATTTTATCATCACCACGTTTTGCAAATTTTCCATTTATTGTTGTGACTGTGAGAACCTCTTTAGTCATTCTGAACTCCTACCGCTTGCAATAAGTTTTTCGCTTTGAGAAACATCTCGTTGTATTCATCATCAGGGTTTGAATCGGCGACAATACCACCGCCTGCGTGAATGCAATATTTGTTGTCTTGGTGGTACATCGTTCGGATTGCAATATTGAAATCTTTTTTCTCTTTGGTAATATAGCCAATTGAACCAGTGTAGACAAACCGATCTGTTGTTTCCAAATTATTGATAATCTCGATCGCTCTTTTCTTCGGCGCTCCTGTGATAGAACCACCCGGAAGGAGTGCATCGATAATCTCTTTGAATGTGACGTCAGTTTTGAGAGTTGCGGAAATATCCGAGACAAGATGTATCAGCGATGAATAGATTTCCGGTTTGAAAAGTGACTCGACTTTCACAGTGCCAGTTTTGGCTATCTTGCCAATATCGTTACGCATCAGATCGACAATCATTAGAAGTTCAGCTTTGTCTTTATGCGAATCTAAAAGAGTCGCGAGGTTTTGTTTTTGTTCGTCGGGCGAATTGCCTAGAGCGATAGTTCCTTTGATAGGGCAGGTAGAAATCTTGGTGCCATCGGTAGTGAACATTCTTTCGGGTGATGATGAGAGGATTTGGTAGTCGCCAAAATTTAGAAATGCTGCATAAGGGGATGGGTTCAATTTTCGAAGGCGGAGGTATGTTTCATATGGAGTGAGGGGGGAGTCGATTTCAAACGGGGTTGTGAAATTCGCTTGGTAGATATCACCCTCTTTGATATGGTCTTTTATCGTCAAAACTTTTTGGATATAGTCACTTCTTGAAATCTGATTTATAATTTGTGCGTCTTCGAAATTATTGCGTGTTGTGTCTGAATCTATTTGAATAGAAGATGAAAACTGGTTGAGGTTTTCATAAAGCAGAAACCGAATAGAGGGGATTTTTTCTGACTTATTAGATTTGATTCCGAATTGTGCAAGAGTTGATTCATATGAAATATATCCAACCGCACAGAGGTCATATTTGTTAACCAGATTTTCGATAAGGTTGAAAATGTTGGAGCCAAAATTGTTGATTTGATATTTGTCAGAAAATTGGTCAAGATGTAGTTGCTGATTTTGCAGATAGATATCAGCGATGGGCTCAGACATCATAAATGAGTTTTGACCTTTGTCGCCTATCTGCATCGATGAGTCCAACCATGCAAAGCCGAAATTTGATGCTTTTTCTCTGATGAGGTCAGAATCATTATATTCTTTTTGAACTGCTATTTTATCTGTTTGTAGATGCATAATGGCTTCTATATTAAAGAAAATGTCCTAAATGTCAAGGAATATAAGCTAAGTTGTTTACTTGTAGGAGTATACGTGTTGAGGGCGTTGTTTGGGGGCTGTTTTTTTGTTGTTAAATAGCGAAAATATGGTAAATTATTGAATGGTAATAATATGCTGTTGTTTTTTATCAAGTTTTTTTGGAACTAAATCGGGTCTGGATGGTATTATTATTAAACGACTAACAAAGGTGACTAATGAGTAAACTGACAGAAAAAGATATTGATTTTACCTTAATGAGAGCTATCCAAAATGGCGATATGGTTTCATTTAATGATATGGTAGATCGATATAAAGATCGTCTCATGAATGTTATTGGCAGAATGTTGTCATCAACAGAAGAAGCCGAAGATGTAGTACAAGAGACATTTGTCCGTGTATATCAGCATCGTCAATCGTTTAACTTTCAACATTGTTTTTCGACATGGATTTATACGATTGCTTTGAATTTAGCACGGAATGAATTACGCAAGAGAAAGAAATTCAAATTTTTAGAAATATCAGAAATGCAAGGGAATGAAAAAGAATTTGCTGTTGAGATGAAACTTCCGTCACGTTTGCCGGAAATTTTGAAAGCATCAATTGATGAACTCCCTGAGAAATATAAAACAGCATTTGTGTTGCGCGACATCCAAGAATTTCCATATGAAGAAGTCGCAACGATTTTATCGGTTCCGCTTGGAACAGTAAAGTCACGAGTCAATAGAGCTCGAATGATGCTGAGAGATAAATTATCACCAAAACTGGAGAGACATAATGCGTTGTCAAAAAGTACGCTCTTACCTGTCGGCTTATTGTAATGATGAGTTAGAGGGTCGTAAGAAACTTGCTGTTGATAAGCATCTTTCGTCCTGCGCTCTCTGCCGAAAAGAAGAATCACTGTATAACACAATGTTTGCAGCAACGACAGAAGTAGATTCTTTGCACGTATCAAAAGATTTTAATAATCTGTTATTAAATAGAATTGCCAATGAACGATTCGCTGAGACTCGAAGTAAAGCGTACCATGTACAGAAACCTCCTCTGTTTGTATGGTCGAAAGCAGTCCCGGCGGTAGCATCGGCATTTGTTGTTGTATTTACACTTTTCTCATTGTTCTCACACGGCCCGGATACCACACGAGACAATTTTGCTCATCAAGAGAGTTCTCTGGATGATTCTTATTTGACTGCTCAACCGACCAATAATCCGAATATGAATAAAAATTGGTCGCTTGACAATCATTTAGCACGAGTTGAAAGAAGCAACCGTATTTCACGGAACATGATGCCTGCCGGTTCTTTTTCCGGTGGTCAGAATATGTCATTAGCATCGGTGCATACTAAACAGAAAACACCAATACCTTATGTGACGACATATTATCGGATTCGCCCTGTTTATCGGGTGTATATTATTCCGCAAATCGACTCGGTAAAGGAGAATCATAAGGAATACTAATGATAAAGTTCTTCTCTAAAATGACCGTCATAAAAACGTGTATAATGTTTTTTCTGGCGGTCTTTTTTTCGACCGCTGTTTCGGCTCAAGACTCTGCTTTAATTAATTTAGAGACAGGTCTCAATGAACTGGTATATGATGTGGCACGTTCAATTGTGACTGTCGAAGCATCGTAACCAATTTATCCGAGCAACAGCAGTCCCAATCAAAACGAAGCTGTCTATTCGTTGATATCTACGGGATTGATTATTGATACTTCCGGATTGTTCATAGCACCTGCTGAAGCCGTCTCGAAATTTTCAAATATTTCAATCCGTCTGGATGACAAATCTGTTTCAGCTCGGGTTGTTGGAATTGATTATCAAAATGGTATAGCTCTTTTGAAAATGAATAAACCGTATGGTCGTCCGATTCAAGTCAAGACACAAACAGGTTGTGCCGGACAGATGATATTAGCGATTGGCAATTCCTATGGTGTTCGGGCAGCATCGGCATTAGGGATTTGTGCCGGCTATAGACCTGACGGCATGATGCAGTTTTCGGCATCTTTTACACCAAGTTCTCATGGTGGTGGTCTGTTTTCAATGAACGGAAAACTTCTCGGAGTCATTACGGCTCAAATAGGGGACAGGTCTGAAGTTGGTTTAGCGATTCCTGCTTATAAGATACCTGAAATTGTTAGTTACCTCAAAGAAAATGGCAATCGTTATGCCGGGTATCTTGGTTTGCAGACCCGTGAGATTGAAATATCTCCACCTATCGTAGTGCAAATGATGCCTAATATGCAGCAAAGCACAATAGCCTCTCTAAAAAATAGAATTGAAATTTCACATGGTTTGATTGTCGAAAAAGTAGCGATGCATTCGCCTGCGTATTTGGCGGGATTTAAAAAAGGTGATCTCCTGTTTCAAGCGAATAAATTCTCTATTGATAATCCTCAAGCATTTGCGACATTCATACAAAAAACAGAACCCGGGACAACAATAGGGTTTGATTTCCTGCGTCATAATGCTATTTATTCTGTTGATGTAAAGGTCGGAACACTGGAAAAGGCACATGCCCAAACAAAATCACCTCATGGCACCCAATCTGACTTATTGGCTGATTCGATTTTAAAAGAGATACAGTTTCTTAAAGAACAGATTAAAGGGCTTGAAAGTACAGTTAAACAGTTACGTAGATAAAATTTACGTTGCCAACTGCTTAGATTTTTCTTTTACTATCGGTATGAACAGCTCAGCCGATAAAGCCCAATTTCAAACAATTCTCTCTCAATTTAATCCGACTTCTGATATGAGCGATCGTATGCTTGCTCTTTTTTCGGCTGCTATAACTTTTGATGATGCTATTATAACCGAAAATGCTATCGCAAAAGCATTAGAACTTCGGATAAGCCGTGAACAGTTATATGAGGTGATTTTGCAGTCGTATCTGTTTTTAGGCTTTCCAAGAATGCTTCAGGCGGCAGATGTTTTACAAAAAGTTCTCCCAGTTGAAAAAATGATTTACCTGAATCTGATTTTTTATCGAAGAATTCTCTTTCTGAATGGTATAAAAAGGGAGAAGATGTTTGCGGGAAAGTATATAACGAAAAATATGAACTTCTCAAAAAAAGAGTTTTAGAGTTTGCTCCCGAAATATTTCATTGGATGATTTTAGAAGGATATGGAAAAGTGTTGTCGAGAGAAAATCTTCCGCTTATTACACGAGAACTTTCTATTGTAGCTTTTTTGACAATGGAAAACAGAGTACGGCAACTTCATTCTCATATACTGGGTGCGTTGAATGTTGGTGCGTCAGAAGCGTTAGTCAAAAGTGTCGTGGATGACCTTGGAAGCTCTGCCGGTGATGGGTATAATTCTGCATTGCAGATTCTTGATAAAGTGAAAGTAAAAGCATGAGAGTCGTCTTAAAATATCTCTTATATCTTGTCGCTGTATTGGCGGTTCTTACACTGTCGGGGTATTTGTATGTCTTTCAATTTGGCGGTCTTGAATCTATTGTAAATAATAAAATATCTTCACTGGTCGATGAAAAATATCAGTTGGATATTGAGATTAAAGAGATCAATGGTAGTTATCTTTCCGGGTTTGAACTTGAAGATATCGATGTATTTTATAATGATTCTTTAAACAGGTATAAAATCTTACGTATAACTAAAATAAAAACGGCATATTCTTTTTCAAATCTTTGGGATAAAAAATATATGCTCGACTTTCTTATTATTGATTCTGCCGAGATAACTTTGATACGAGACTCAGCCAACAATTGGATAATACCTGATTTCAGACCGAAAGATAAAAGCCCAAAATCACTACTGAAGCTTCCATCTTTTTCTATAGGTTCTTTGGATATTCGTAATATGTCTATCACTCTTTTAGATAAAGGTGACACGATTTCGGTGAAAGATATTTTCTTAGCCTTGGAATTAAAAAGTGAAGAGAAGTCTTATGCTTTTGATGTAGCGAAGTTTAATTTTTCAACTAATAAAAATGATATAGTTCTAAATACTGCCGGTGGACAATTAACTTTTGATAATAATAATTTGGTGTTCAAAGATGTCGCACTGGTGACTTCGGATACGAGAATAAAGATTGATGGTAATATAAATTTAGTAAAAGAAATAAATGGCGAAGTTCGTTTTGCCGTTGATAATTTAGACCTGGCAAAGATATCTCAGTATGTTGGTCCGAAGCTGAAGGGGGTCTTAGATGTCAATGGGAAAGTTGCTTTCTCGAAGTCTCTTATACAAGGCTCGGCACATCTCGGTGGCAAACTTGCTGTTGTTGATATGCAGAATTTATATTGCGAATTTTCATTCGCCGATAAAATGCTTAAAATAGATACTTTGTTCGGAACTGTTTTCGGTGAGTGTGATGTTAACGGCAAAGGGCTGATGGATTTCACCAAGCCACAGAAAACGTATCATCTTGAAGCAGAGATCAAACAATTCAATCTGAAAAATATAGTGAAGAATTCTTTTTATTCTAATTTAAGTGGTTGGCTTGTTATGGATGGGGAGTCATTAAAAAAAGAAAACTTACTTCTGAAATTTGAAACTGAACTTTTTGAATCACAATTTGATATTTATCCGATCCATGCGGCACACGGTAAATTTAATGTGACGACCGATTCGATAACATTTGTTGAACCGTTTGAAATTCAATATTTTGAAAACCTATTTACAGTCGAAGGAAATCTGACCTATAGAGATGAGATGGATCTTTTAGTAACTGCCGATTTGCAAAACCTTGACCGCTATCAGCAGAAACTTTTTATCGACCAACCGGGGGGAAGAGGCTACGCCGAAGCTATCATTGATGGAGAAACGAGAGACCCGAATCTTAACGGTGATTTTGTATCTGACTCGGTATGGATATACGGTTTGTTTGCTGACTCGATGTATGCGACAATCGATGTTGACAAGTTTTTACACGCCAAGCAGGGAACTGTCGAAATTGATTTCAGCAATGGTTCTGCATGGGCGATACCATATGATTCCGGGTATACATTTTTAACAATAGATTCTAACATTGTATATATTGACACATCTTCACTCGTGAATAAATTCAGTCACTTATCAACCAAGGGACAGTTTGACTATGAGTCAGTGCCGAATCTTTTAATACTTGATTCACTATATTTGGATTTAGCTAAACAGACTTTGTATAATCGGAATAAAATAAAAGTTGAAGTCGACTCTCTCGGCTTTGAATTTAAGCAAGCATCTATCGGATATGAAAATCAATGGTTGGCGGTTAATGGACGGACAAATTTTGATGAGTCGTTTGATTTGCTTTTTTCTGTAAATCATATTCCTATTGAGCCATGGAAAAATTTGTATGAAGACTCTCTCTCTGTTGCGGGAGTGTTGTCTTGTGAAGCTGCGTTGAAAGGCAGTTTTAAAAACCCTGAATTTGTTATACGCGGAGAAGTCGATTCGCTTTCGTATCAAGAGTTGTTGCTTGGCGATTTGCAGACTATAGTAAAATATGAAAATAAAAAACTGACAATAGATTCACTTCTGTTGTTTTCAAACCCGGGTCAGTATAGTGCCAAAGGGTATTTGTATCTTGATCTGGAATTTAGTTCTGCCGATATAAACCGCTTTCCGAATTTACCTAGGCGTATACAATGTAATGCTACTGATAGCCGATTCGATTTAGTCTCGCATATCCTTCCATCGGTAGAAGAAATTAAGGGCAACTTCTTTGCTGACATAATTCTGTCCGGGACTCCGAAAAAACCTCACCTTCAGGGAGAAGCATATATCAATCATTACTATGATGATCGTGCAGATAAATATCTTCCTGCTCAATTAAAATATTTTGATTTAGAAGCGCCAATCTATACTGACTCTGCCGGTGTGACAATGTCGGACTCGAAAATACTTATCAATAATATCGATGTCTATGTTCTTGAGAAAAAAAATAAACGTCATGCAAATATATCCGGTGACATTGAAGTACTTACTTTTGATAATCTGTTTTACGATCTTAAAATAGATATTGCTGACCCTATGCCGTTTATCTATGAACTTGATGATATTAGAGGCAAGGCAAAAGGGTCTATGTCTGTCGAAGGCGAAACTCCACCGTTGGTAAAAGGTAAGCTTGAAATTACAAATATGAAATATGAAGTTAACTTTGCCGAAGAAGACCAAGGTTCTCCGATTATGTTGTTACTACAAGGAGAGAATAGTTGGAACTTAGATCTTGATATTGAAATGCCTGCCAACTACTGGATTAAAAATGAAGATATCGAGGCTGAGTTTGCCGGCGATATAAATTTAAAAAGAACTGATGGTGTTTATAAATTTGCCGGTGAGATGGAAATCTTGCGGGGCAAAGGGTATCTCTTTGACAAAACTATTCGCCTTGACCCGGGTGGGGTTGTTATCTTTGAGGGTGATGATCAGTTTAACCCATCTCTTGACATTACCGGTTACACCAGACTGAAAGGTGCCAAGGATCAATTTGATGAAGATAACTCATCGGAACAGCTCAAACTTGGGCTGCATATTTCAGGTACTTTAGAGGAGCCGATTATTAATGTGACTGAAGATTCTGATTTTGATTCTAATGAAAATATTATACCGCTGTTAGTGGCAAATTATAGCGGAGGTTCTACCGAAGTGACCAACTCATTTGAAGAGCGGATTTCAGATTTGCTTTCAACACAGTTCTCCCAAATTGGCACCAAGCAGTTAGGCGTGGAAACTTTTGAAATCAATCCGCATTATTCAGGTGGGCAGTATGACCCGCGTCTTACGACTGTGACGCTTGGGAAATATTTGGCAAAAGATTTTTATATTTTTGGTGGTTCAGATATCTCACTGAAGAAAAATGAAGTTGGCTTTGAGTATCGAATTATAAAAGGGCTTCTTCTACAAGGTCTCAAGGATGAAGATGATTTGCAGCATTTGAATTTAAAACTGTATTTGGAATACTAATGAAAAAGATTGTACTGCTTATTTTATTGTTCTCATTTCTAATCTCTTTACAATCTGCTTTGGCAGTTGACAAGGCAAAACTTCGCTGGCTTCGGGATAAACCGATAATTGACTCTATAGCTATCAATGGGAACAAGGCTTTTTCTGTCTCTGAAATCCGTGGGAGAATGTATTCCCGCACACAATCACTTTGGCGGAAAATAAAAAAAGACCGTCGTATGAAAGTACAGCGTGAAACACTAGGACGTGACACTCTTGAGATAAAATATTTGTATCTGACTAAAGGGTATTTAAATATTCAGGTGAGCGAAACATTTTTGCCGCTTGAGAAATATCAGAAAGTGAAAAAAGAAAGAAGTAACGACTCTATCCCGATGGCGATGATTTGGGTTAATATTGATGAAGGTTCACAGTATTCTTATGGGCAACATACTTTACAAGGTGAGTTTGATGGTAAGTTTCGATGGCCATTAACACAGAAAATTGAAAAATTAAAAGAAAACAATCCTACTAATCCACTTGAAATATTTAAAATCATTTTTGATATGAGAACTGAACTTGCCAATAATGGCTACCCGTATTCGACGATTACATACGATATAGATACAACCAGAGAATTCGGCAAAGCAGATATAACTTTTTCTGTCCAGTCAGATTCACTTGTTCATTTTGGTGATATTACAATTGATACCGTAGGCCATTTCCCGGCATATGTTGGTATGCGTGAATTGAAAATAAAAAAAGGTGATGTCTATAGTAGAAAGTCAATTTTGGATTATCAAAAAAGACTTTTTGAATCCGGCTATTTTTCTTTTTCACAGCTTGCTCAATCGGAAATTTCCGGGAATAGACTTCATCCTGATTTTGTCTTAAAATATAGAGAACGAAAATCGAAATTCTTATCATTGGCGAGTGGTGTTGGTCAATCAGAAGTGAAGGATTTACAATGGGATCTCAACTTTGGCTTTGGTAAGCGTAATGTAGATTTTACACGATTTAAAATTAAAAATGGAGGTCATCGGTTTTCTGCCTTCGCCGATTATTCCTTCTCAGTTGGTTCTGACTCACGACTGATAACTCATCGGTATAGTCTGAGGTATACGACGCCATGGACTTTCGGGATACGTATGCCATTGACCTTGACATTTGAAATTGAGCCACCACTCAAATCTCAACTTGGTGATTTCACTATTCAGCAGTGGGCGTTTTCTGCTAAAACAAGTAAATGGTTTGGCGAAGAGATCAGAACGACTGCAGGGCTTGAGTATAATAATGTAAAACTTGATACCAATATTGTCCTTCCGCAAGAGCTTGAAGATATATCTATTCGACGAAAACTCTTTTCAACTTTCAGGCTTGATAGCCGTGATAATATTTTTCTTCCAACCAAAGGGCAGTTGTCAGAACTTTCAACAGAATACTTTGGTGGCTTTTTGGGAGGAGATAATAACTTTTATAAAATAGAAGCTTCTTGGGCAACCTACCAGAAAATCTGGCCGGGATGGATAATTGCTGTCCGCATGAAAGGCGGCGTTGCAAAAGAGTTCGGAAAGTCTGTTGAAGTGCCTATCGATGAAAAACTTTACCTTGGTGGAGCCAACACGATAAGGGGATATACTGAAAATTCGTTAGGACCGGTACGGCTTGAAATTGACTCTGCAAATGTTTTACATGATACCAATTTTGTTGCGATTGGGGCAAACTATTCAATCGTTTTAAATCAGGAATTTAGATGGAAAACGGTTCAATTCTTAAATGTCTTGCCGTTTGTTGGTAATCTATTTAAGAAATTCCCGCAATGGCAGTCTTTATTTATTGATGCCGGTAACGGTTTCGGAAGTAGCCGAGAAATCAAGTTCGACCAGTTTGCTTTTGCTTATGGAACCGGTTTTCAGATTGTTTCTCCGGCAGGACCTATTCGGATTGATTACGCTAGAAGAATAAAAACTGATAGATATGATGTTGATTCTCGCTGGCATTTTACTATATTATATGCCTTTTAGTGCCTGAAGGCACACTTATATTATTGCTCGAAAGTTTTGAACAAACAAACTCAATTGTCTGTTAGTATAGATAGAGAGTATGAAAATTAACGAACAAGGATTTTTTTATGAAACAAATATATCTAGACCATACCGCAACTACTCCGGTAGACCAAGAAGTTGTCGATGTAATGATTCCTTACTTGTCAAAAGTTTTCGGGAATGCTTCATCGGCTCATAATTTTGGGCGTGACGCTAAAGTTGCTTTAGAGAACTCTCGTGAAATTGTAGCCGCACATATAAATTGCGAACCATCAGAATTGTATTTTACATCCGGTGGAACCGAGTCTGACAATATTGCTCTTATGGGTGTGGCACAAAAATATAAGAGTAAAAAACATCATCTATTAGTCGGAGCAACCGAACATCATGCTGTTTTAGAAACTGCTGAGTTCTTACATAATAAACATGATTTTAAATTATCTGTTATTCCTGTAGACGTTGATGGTTTTATTTCAGCTGATTCTATAAACAAATTGATAACAGAGAAGACTTTTTTAACATCTATAATGCTTGCCAATAACGAAACAGGTACGATTCAAAATTTGAAACCGCTTGTCGATGCGACCCACGCAAAAGGTGCTTTGTTTCATACCGACGCAGTGCAGGCAATCGGGAAAATTAAAGTCGATGTGAAAGAACTTGATGTTGACCTGCTTTCTTTGACAGCTCATAAGATTTATGGACCAAAAGGAATCGGTGCTTTGTTTGTGAAACAGGGTGTTCGAATGGAACCTCTTTTCTATGGTGGTTCTCATGAGAAAAAACGGAGACCGGGAACTGAAAATATCGCAGGTGCGGTTGGACTCGCCAAGACTTTAGAGATTGCTCAAAGAAGAATGGATGCCGACCATGCTATGCTTTTGGAATTATCGGAGTATTTTATTGCTAAAGTAAAAGCTCTGCTTCCTGATGTGTACCTAAATGGTCCAATGACAAATAGAATTCCACAGACGGTGAATCTTTCTTTTCAAGGTGTCGAGGGAGAGTCGTTGCTCTTGGGCTTAGACCTCAAAGGTGTTGCGGTTTCGTCGGGGTCTGCATGTACATCGGGTGCAACTGAACCATCGCATGTTCTGCAGGCGATGGGGATTGATAAAGTTATTTCGCAGGGTGCTCTTCGATTTTCACTGGGACGTTCTACGACAAAAGATGATTTAGATTATGTGATTTCGGTTTTGCCGGAAGTTGTCAATCGTTTACGTGATATGTCGCCGATTTATAATAAGTAGGGATTTCTGAATTTATGGCAAAAAAAGTATTAGTGGCTATGTCCGGCGGAGTTGATTCGTCGGTTGCTGCCTTTCTTCTCAAAGAACAGGGCTACGATGTTGTCGGCGCTCATATGAAACTATGGGACTATGTCGAAGTTGGCGGTGATATTTACAAGGATGGTCGGTGCTGTACGATTGATTCTATCACTGATTGTCGGGTCGTTTGCGATGCCATCGATGCACCCTTTTATGTGCTGAATATGTCTCGACATTTTCGGGATACTGTTATCGAAGATTTTATTTCCGAATATGACAAAGGTCGCACCCCGAACCCATGTATCCAATGCAATTCAAATGTGAAATGGACAGAGTTCCTTCGCAAGGCTGAAGAACTTGGATGTGACTATATTGCAACCGGGCATTACTCATTTATCGAACAGGGGGAGAATGGACGTTGGTCGATTCGCAAAGGGGTCGATGTTACCCGTGACCAGTCGTATGTTTTGTGGGGTGTTTCGCAGGATGCTCTTTCGAAAACTCTGATGCCACTTGGCGGGTTGTTGAAATCAGAAGTGCGAGAAATGGCGCACAAATATAAATTACGTACTGCTGACAAAGCGGAATCTCGTGAGATCTGTTTTGTACTCGATGATGACTACCGTCGTTTTCTAATCGAGATGGCTGAGAAAAATGATAAGTCCTACGTTCCCGGTGAAATTGTCCATGCCGATGGGCGGGTGCTTGGTCAGCATAAAGGGACTGCGTTTTTTACTATTGGACAGCGGAAAGGGATGGGCATTTCGCACCCGACTCCGCTCTATGTACAAATTATTGATATTGAAAATAATCGGGTTGTTGTTGGTGACAACGATACTCTTTTTAAATCTGAACTTGTAGCCGACTCGCTCAACTGGATTGCGATTGAACCACAATCGGAACCATTTGATGCGTTGGTAAAAATCCGTTATCTGCATGACCCATCTGAGGCGACTGTCATTCCGCAAGGGGATGGTTCGGTGCAAATCAAATTTAAAGATTCCCAGCGGGCTATTACGCCTGGGCAATCGGTCGTCTTTTACGACGACCAAACCCTTCTTGGTGGCGGGCTGATAGTCTCTTAAATTCTATTAAAATCTTAATAAATAGTTTCGATTTTTTAAACTTAATTTGTATTTCTGTTGTATAACTTTGATATTATGGTAATGCTTTTAGAGGTATTGCTTGAATTGAATTTATAAATTTTGGTACTAAAAACTGAGTTACTTATGAAGTTAAGTCGTGGCACAATAAAATTTCTAGCTCCAATTCTTGTCGCTTTTATAAGCATTCTTTTAATTGAGTTACATTTGCTCGCTGAACCGGCTCTTATGTTTGCTCAACTCATATTGTTCATCTCGATAATTTTAGTCATTTGGGAAAGTTCTGAATTACTTGTTGAATCATCACAGGAAATTGCACAGCATTTTAAGGTCTCACCATTTTTGATAGGGCTTACGGTTGTGGCGTTTGGAACAAGTTTTCCTGAATTAGGTACATCGTTAGTAGCTGGGTTCGGGGGGAGAGGTGATATTGCTATCGCTAATATTGCCGGCTCAAATATCTTGAATATCTCTGTCATCCTCGGAGGGTTAGCTCTTCTTACCAAAGGAGGGCTTGCTATAAATCGGCAGACTATTAAACTTGATGCTCCGCTTCTGATTGTAGGAACTCTGCTTATATTATTATTTATCGGGACCCTGCCAGTTGAAGCAAGTTTTGCCGATGGGCTGACGAAATATGGTTTACTTGATTTAAAGTTAGGCGTAATAGAGGCATCGGTGCTGTTTGGTTTATTTCTATTTTATATCTTTTATATAATCAAAAAGAGAGAAAAATCACAGGTCGATTCTGTTGATTCGGAAAAAAGCAATAAGCTAGAGTCGTCGAAACTTACTATGAAAATTCTGCGGATGCTCGCCGGATTGACATTTGTCATGTTAGGTTGTCATGTCTTAGTAGGTGAGGTCGAGCTTGTCGATGGTGTCATGAGAGGGTATGGGGCTGTTTGGTTCGCATCTGTTTTAGGTATACCGGATTATTTAATCGGTTTATCAATTGTAGCACTTGGAACATCGGCACCGGAAATAGTTGTTTCGCTCTCGGCTATCAGGTCAAATGCTCTTGATATTGGGATTGGCAATCTTTTAGGGAGTGCTATTTTTAATATTTTTGCTGTGCTAGGGATTGCCGGATTAATGGTACAACCACCTATAGCAGATGCAATTTCGATACACACTGAAGCAATTCAAAGTTTGGTTGCTATGGGGTTTTTGTTTATATTGCTCTTGATATTTTTAACGACAAGTCAAAGGTTATCTCGCAAAGAAGGTCTTGTCTTGTTTTCGACAGGTTTAGCGTATATGATTTATGAAGTCGTAGCCTATATGCCCTCAAATAATTTATAGGAATTAATAATGCAAATGAATTCAGAACAGAAATTGCGCCCTGTCCAAAAACTTACTAAGCCATTCCAGCGGTTTTTTCATCTGGAAGCATCCGGCGGCATGGTTCTTCTTGCCTGTACAATAATTGCATTACTGGTTGCCAACTCTCCATACGCCTCAGCCTATCATGCTTTTTGGAATCAAACTCTCAGTTTGACAATCGGCGAGTCTGCGATTTCCTATCCGTTATGGTACTGGGTCAACGATGGTCTGATGGTTATATTTTTCTTCGTTATCGGGCTTGAACTCAAACGTGAACTTACCAGTGGTGAGTTAAGCGAAACGCGTAAAATTATTTTACCTGCTGCTGCGGCAGTTGGCGGGGCAATCACACCGGCGATTATATATCTGAGCTTGCAGAGTGGGCAACCTGCCGAAGTCGGCTGGGCGATTCCTATGGCGACCGATATTGCTTTTGTTGTAGGCATATTAAGTCTTCTCGGTGATAGAGTACCCCATAGTCTGAAAATTTTCCTCTTATCGGTTGCGATCGTAGATGATCTTTTAGCTGTTTCGGTTATTGCCATATTCTTTACGGAAACGATACAAATGACGATGCTTGTTTTGTCGGTTTCAGGATTTGGACTTATTTATCTGTTGAACAAACTAGGGGTACGAAATGTTGGTGTCTATCTGTTGGTCGGATGTGCGATATGGCTGTTCACTCTGAAGTCAGGGGTTCATCCTACAATTGCGGGTGTGATACTTGGTATGATGACGCCAGCGACAGGGATGGTGAATCGTAAAACAGTAAGAGAAGCGATCGCTACGCTTGGAGTAAGGTTTGCGAAAAGTGAAAAGAGTGAAATTGAGAAATCAGAATTTAGTATGTCGACAGAAGTACAGTTTACCCTCAGAGAATCAATATCTCCACTTGAACGTCTTGAAACTGCTTTACATCCGTGGGTCGCATTTGTCATTATGCCTCTTTTTGCTTTAGCTAATGCGGCTGTGTTTATAGATGTTTCAAGTTTACAAGAATCATTGTCGATAGCTATTATCCTTGGGCTAGTGCTAGGTAAACCAGTCGGGATTCTTTTGGCATCATCTATAGTCATTGGAGTTGGATGGGCGAAACTACCGAATAATGTAAACTGGCTGACGATGGTCGGGGCAGGGTTGCTTGCAGGTATCGGGTTTACGATGTCATTGTTCATCGCATCGCTTGCTTTAGAAGGTAGCATGCTTGAGGTCGCAAAGGGTGGAATACTTTTTGGATCAGGTATTAGCATGGTCTTAGGTTTCGGATTGTTATTCGTTTCGCTTAAGAAAAGGGTGACCGAAGCAGGGTAAGTAAGAATTCAAATGGTAGGCGATTGAGAAATTGCAAGCTCAAGAAATAAAGTCAGGTCTCGGGAAGACATGACCTACATTTTCTAATAATATTTACAAATATTAAAATCTTGGGTTGACGATGTTATTATAGATTGATCCAAACGAATAACTTACTCCAAATGATAACCAATACCTATAGCCCGAGGCAAGTTCACGTTGTCTAAGCAGTCTATCTGTCTCAGTTTCGCTTTCATCTCGAAGGGCGATTTGGTCTCTTACACGTGAGTAATTACCATCGAAATTTACAGAGAAGCCTTCAAAAAGGTTCACTTCCAAGCCAGTCGAAAAGGTCAATCTATTTTTATCAAAATCGTGTAAATAGAGAATTCCATTAAGTGAGCTGTACACAGACCCCCATGGTTGAGTTAATTCGATAGCAGATCTTAGGCGGTTATATGTCAGCCATTCATTCGTTTTGCCGTATACTGTTTTGTCAATAAAATCCATATAAGTTGTCCCGATATTGTATCTGATAATCCAGGCACGTCGACTAGATTCTTTATAGGGGAATAGATTGTATTCAATTCCGACTTCGTTAGAGAAATCAAAATCTTTATTACCGAATGTAGAGGCAAAGAAATTTATTTCATAAGCAGCTGACCAATTTTCGTTTAAACTGAATACAAAATTACCGTAGGTGCCTTTACTTCGATTTAAGTATAAATCAATACTGGTCTCATCTGTAAATTTCTGGTCGTTATAGTTCCACCAAACACCCAGTCCGATTTTTAATTCTTCGGTTACCCGGTTTGCTGAATAGTTGTTATTCAGACTTATTGAACGATAGTTCGCATCACCGTTCATCCACATATTACCGCTTAGCTCAAAAACCCAGTTGTTCCATTTATCGACTACATCTATTTGATTTTTTGGTTTTGTGTATGATATCTTCAGGTCTTTTGAAAGTGGCGTTTTAGCAACAAAGCGTATCAGCCCCAGCTTAAAATATTTAGCTGTTTGATTTCTGATGGCATCGTCGGTGTCTGCTTCTTTGGTGTTGAAAATCAAAGTGTCGGTCATGTTGGCGTAATCATGTTGCCCTATAAATTCGACCATGTATTCTCGTCCACCACCACCATTTCGTTATCTGGAAACAAGAAGGTGGATGTCTGCTTGGCTACGGTCACGGACAAAATTCACAAAGGTTATTTCACGACGAATAAAGTCATTATCACAACTTGAACAATCGATATAAATATTGGGGGCTCCGTCAATGTTACTTTCAGCGACTGATGTTGTATCTGCGTTAACAAAGTGTGATGCGAGTAAAAACAGGGTAACTATTCCAATTAGTTTTGTGTGCCTCACACATAACCTCCGATGTTCTGAATTAACAAATATCTATGTAATAATCTTTTCTACGACTATAATTTGAATAAGTTCCGAATTATCAATTATCAGATGAAAATGTCGTTAATTATCAATAACATAGTAAAATAATTTACAATGCGTTAACTGAAAAAACATGCTATATCTGCTTATAACTGTCGTTTACTTCAATTTAGAGATAATTTAGCAGTAATAAACTCCAATTATTAATAATAAGTGTAGGTCTTGAGCTAACTAACCGATATATTTAGATGTAACTAAATGTTTGAGCTCGATCTTTTTGTCGTCTTGTTTTGATTCACAATACTCCCAAAAGCTTAATCTCGAATTATCGTGCAATCATGCACAAATTATATGAAGTCTTAGAGTGTATCACAATCAATTTCGATTGAGGGTATTTCAAGATTAAAACAACGGAGTGTAGGATGAATATCTACATAGGAAATATGTCGTTTGATACGACAGAAGATAATCTGCTTGAAGCGTTCAAAGCTTTTGGTGAAGTTTCAACAGTAAAAGTTATTATGGACAATGATAGCGGTAGACCAAAAGGGTTTGCATTTATAGAAATGCCTTCACAGGATGAAGCTCAAGCTGCTATAAGCGGACTGAATGGTACAGAACTTAATGGTCGTCCCTTGAATGTCAGTGAAGCAAAATCAAAAAGTGAAAAAAGTGGAAATAGAAGCGGTGGCAACGGCTACCGTAAAACATACTAATAAAAGCCATTGATTTAAAATTCTATATTAGAGTTTTAGGTTTGGAGACTAACAGAGGTTGGTCTCCTTTTTTATTGCATAATATTCCGAACAATAGCTTTTAATAAATAACTAAAATAACCATAAAAAAACGTCTACCGCTATTGTCAATTTTCTACTCTCATGTTATATATAGAGCCATTGTAATTTGAATTGTAATTAGAAAGAATATATGTCAGAATTTAAAATAATGTTTGTTGCCGATATTTGTGGCAAAGCGGGTCGTCAGGCCGCTGCTCACATGATTAAACCACTTCGTGAAAAATTCAATATCGACTATGTAATTTGTAATGTTGAAAACGCTGCCGGTGGTTTTGGAGTGACTCCTGAGATGTCTAAAAAGATATTTTCATATGGAGTAGACCTGCAAACATCAGGGAATCATATTTGGGATAGACAGGAAATTATTAAGTATTTTTACACTAAACCAAAACTGATTCGACCAGGGAATTATCCTGATGGCGCTCCCGGAGTGGGAGCAATGATTGATGAAGTTAATGGCGTGAAGATTGGCGTAATGAACCTTATGGGTAGAACTTACATGCGTGACCTCGACTGTCCCTTTAAGTGCGCCGATAAAGAAGTTGCCCGCTTAAGAGAAGAAGCTAATTTGATATTTTTGGATATGCATGCCGAAGCAACCTCTGAAAAACAGGCGATGTTTTACCATCTTGATGGTATGATTACCGCTTTAGTTGGAACCCATACCCATGTGCAGACTGCTGATGAAAAGGTAAGTAAACGGGGAACCGCTTACTTAACTGATGGCGGAATGACCGGTGCGTATGAATCTGTAATCGGTATGAATGTCAAGCCATCGGTTGACCGTTTTATCCGTGGCTTGCCGATTCGGTTTACGCCTGCTACTGAAGATGTCCGTATCTCCGGGGCGATAATAACAGCGAACCCTGACAACGGTGAGGCGATAAGTATTGAACGGTATTGTGAAAAATTTGATATAAATAATCCACCGAAAAATGCTCCAAAAGAAATTGATGCAGATGAGGGGAAACTTTAGGTATGGCTACGCAAATCATTGATGGTAAACAGATAGCAAAAGATGTTCGCAAGAAACTTAAACCGAGAATCGCAGCTTTACTTGATAAAAATATTGTTCCTGGACTGGCAGTTGTCTTAGTCGGGGAAGACCCGGCATCGCAGACTTATGTCCGTAGCAAAGGGAAAGCATGTGAACGGTTGAAGTTGCATTCCGTGACGATTCGCAAAGATGCATCTATATCTCAAGAAGAGTTGATTGCGATTGTTGAAGGTCTAAACGCTGATGACAAAATCCATGGGATTTTAGTGCAGTCACCGGTTCCATCGCATATTGATGAGTTGGCGGTTACGCTGACAATCTCACCTGAAAAAGATGTCGATGGCTTCCATCCGTATAACGTTGGTATGATGCTTCTCGGTCGGGGAGCTTTGCTTCCATGTACACCAAACGGAATTTTGAAACTACTTGAAGAATCAAACATTGACCCAACCGGAAAAGAAGTTGTTATCGTTGGTCGTTCAAATATTGTCGGAAAACCGATAGCGGCACTTTTGATGCAGAAGGCAAAAATTGGTAACGCTACTGTGACAGTGGCTCATTCTCGCTCAAAAGATTTAGCAGAGATTACCAAGCGGGCAGATATTTTAATCGCTGCCATTGGGCTGCCTCAGTTTATTAAGGCTGATATGCTAAAAGATGATGTAGTGATTATCGATGTTGGCGTCAATCGTATAGATGATGATTCTACCGAAAAAGGCTACAAGTTGGTTGGTGATGTTGACTTTGACGGTTGTTTTGAAAAAGCATCTCATATTACGCCTGTTCCGGGTGGAGTTGGTCCGATGACAATCTCGATGTTGATGGAAAACACGGTAACAGCCGCCGAAAAAATAAACGGCCTATCGTAATTAGATGCAATAACTTAGCGATTTCGTGCAAATAGGTACATATCAATTTACTGTAACTCTTGATACTAAAAATAAGAGTTGCAATATATAATTACAGCGGATTTCGTAACTTCAGTTAAGTCTATGGTTTGTAGTAAGATACAATTCTTGCATTTTACAGAAGTTACAATACAAATATACTCTATTCTTTTGGCTTACTCGTTGTTGAAAGGCATACTCTTTGCTTTGACTATTGGTATACAGGTGAAATAACTATAATTTTTATTAATTGGAATTCAGATGAAATTTATTTTTAAATCTATTTGTTTTATTTTCTGCCTTGGAATTATTCTTTCGACATTCTCTGTCTCGGCTATGAGTCAAACAGAGTTACTCGTAGAGACTGAATTTGACGAAATTAATAAACAATCTGACTATACTCTTAGTTTTCAGACAACGCTTGGTGACTATTTTAAACTTTTTTATGGTCAATTAGTCATAACGCTTCCGAAGGGTTTTTCTACCGACGGGTTGGATTCTGTTGAAGTTATAGATGAGTTTAAACATTTCTCTTATATAGTACAAAAAATAGAAATCGACGAAAATTCTATTCGTCTTTTTTTAAAGATGAAATTATCAATATCTGTTTCAGATATTGAATCTGAATACTCGTCGGATATGAGTCATCCCATTAATTTAAAAGTGAAGTTATCGAGAATTCAGAACCCTCCACAGCCAGGTGACTATCAAATTTCTTTAATTGGACTAGCAAATAACCAAAAAATTGCCTTTGGACCATTTTTGTCGGATCCATTTGAGATAACTCCAGCATCTATTCATTCGATTGTTGTGACGCCATCGGAACCTCTATTATTAAAAGCAGGAGATGTACAGCAATTCTCAGCATCAGCATTTGATGAATACGGCAATAAAATTGAAGGTGCTGTTTTTGAGTGGAGTTTGTTTGACTGTACAAATTGTATCGGGCAGTTCTCAGATTCATCGTTATCCGTCACTCGAGTTGGCGAAGCAGTAGCACAGGCGACAGCTGATGGTGTCTCTGGATTCTCCGGTCTGATTACAGTAACTGCCGGTGATTTGGCACGGATGACTTTACAGATTGGGGAGACTCAATTTGTTGGATCTGTTATCAACCATGATGCTGCCGTTATCTTATATGATGCTTATAATAATTTAAAAACAGACTATGACCTTGAAACAACTCCGATAGAGTTAGTGATTTCTTCTGGAGAGCTAAATAGATATTTACTTGATAATAACAGTTTTCAAGTCGGTGGTGTTGTTCGTCTGAAAGATTTTGAAATTGTATATCAGGGACTTTCTGGTGATGTTAATATCTATGCTGACAACGGACTGGTTTTATCGAATATAGAATTAGTATATTTTAATAATTACGATATAGTAGATGTTCTAAACAGTTCAGGCGAAACTATTAGTTCAGTCTTTGCCGGACATACTACTTCAGCAACTGTTCTGATTCAAAATAATGGAAACCTCCAAGCAACCGGAAAACTAAATGTTCGAGTTGTTTGGGAGTCAGATAATGATTCAATTACTTTTATATATTTGGTTGACCCTCCAGTTGTCGGAGAAGTAGCTGAAATAATCGTCGAATTACCTGCCTTGATATCTGTTGGTTCCTCAGATGAGTTAATAGTTACTGTGTGGAGTTCATATTTTAATAATGATGCTAATACAATTTCCGAAAGAATATTCTCTGTTGAAGTCTTAGGACCTGCTCAGTTATCGCTTATCCCTGATTCATTTAAACCTGATTCGATTATTCACCAAATACCGTTTGATATATCATTTGAAATACAAACAGAAGGATTTGCTCAAGCAATTGATTCAACTAATCTTGTTATCTCAGTTTTTGATAAAAATTCGAACCAACTAATCTCTAACGTATTTGAAGGTAGCCCGGTCTATTCATCGTTTGCGAATGGAATTATCGGGTACACAGGTTTATCGGCTATTTTAAATCATGATTCGGTTCTACCTAATGGCTGGTACGATGTTGTCATGGATTATAAACTTTTCTCAAATGGCAATATGCTGACCTTGACAGAATCAGTTGTCGACTCGATCTATATCTTTTTTGATAACGGGCTGACTCTTGTCGAAGGGTCGTTGACACCTAAAATTGTATATGCTGGTACAAATGTATCTTTCGAATTTAAAGTGCATGTTGAAAGCGATGTACCGCTACCGTTTCATGGGGTTCAGTCACAGTTTAGAATCTACGATGAATCCTTTTCAACCTCGACAAATCTGTTTTTGGAAAACGATTCGCTTTATCCTGGTCTGAACATTTTGCGGTCAGCAGTAATCTCAATTCAGCCTGAACAGGTCGGGGCGGATTTGTTTGCCGAAGCGAAGTTTTTGTACTGTTTGCCGGGATTACTTGATTCACTAAAATTTATCACAAACTTTACGTCACAATCGGTTCCTATACAAGTGTTCGATTTACCATTGGTACAAATTTTAGATTTAGAAGTTATCGCACCAAATTCTCCGATTGTTAATTCTTTGCAAGAGATTCAATTTCAGGCAACAGTCGCGAATTTATCTTCGACAAGTTTGGACTCAGTTACTTTAGAATTAAAATCAATCGACGGTTCATCTGTAATAAATAATCCGATTCTGTCAGCTTATAACCTGACGCCATTTGATACTGTTACGGTACTTTTTGATGTGACGGCATCGTCGGTTTCTCAAGACTTGCCGGAAGGATTTCGAGTTGATGTATTCGATAATTCGATTGGAATGATAGCACCGATAAATAATTCAGCCTATTTAATCATTGAAGATGAAGCATTGATCGCAATTAATTATCGGATTAATGGAATAGAAAATGCCGAAGGTGTTGTTGTCAGCCAAGGGGAACAATTTCATGTGCAGCTTGATTTTGTAAACAACGGAACTGCCGATGTTGCAGATGGAAATTATCAATTTATAGTAAGCGGTTTAAATTCTAATCAACCGGATACATTTATGGGCTTGTTCTGTTCTGACTCTACAATCGAATTTGAATTTATAGCTCCTTTAAAAGATGCTACCATGCAGTTCTCATTTTTAGTGACTGAACTACCAATAGATAAAAATTATAACGCTCCTGCAAAAATATTAAATGAATCTTTTGAATTCACGGTTCTTTCAGTTTCCAGTTCTGCTGAAATAATTGTAGAAGCAACGACGCTTGGCACTAATCTTGTTTTACCGGGTCGAATAAAAGAACTTTTTGAAATCTCTATCACAAACAACAGTAATTCATCTCTCAATTCAATAGAGCTTGAGTTGATAGACCTGAAACTGTTTACATCGTCACACATTGCCATCGAAGCGAGAGATATTATTGCTAGCGGGAATACATCCTTTTTTGAAAACGAAGAGAAGCTGACTATTACTACAGCAGGTGGCAATGAGCTGATGTTCTGGTTTGACAATTTTATTATAGCTCCACAAGAAACAAGAACGATTGTTATGGAAGCTGAGTTTAAAGAATCCAGTTATAAAGATATTCTCCTTGAAATTCCATTGACAAGTTTTAAGGCAAAGTATATTGATGGTCCGAATGTCGGGCAGGATGTTTTGATTACATCGAGCGGTGGATCTGATATTCTTTCTTATCAAATAGTTTTAAAAGGGAATAGTTTGGATGAGTCTTTTATCATTGAGAACAATCCGTTTAACCCTCTTATCAAACCTGTCCAGTTTGCTTATGAACTTACCGAAGATACACCAATAGAATTTCAGATGTTTACTTTGACCGGTGAGGAAGTATTTCGGGCAAATTATCCGGCAGGTTCACATGGTGCTTTACTTGGTGAAAACATAATTGAATGGGATGGTCGTAATAATTCGGGGGATATGGTGCTCAATGGAGTTTATATCGCATCTATAATAAATAAAACAACCGGTGAGTATGCCCGTATCAAAGTAGCGGTGGTGAAATAATGAAAACCATTAAACTGATTTTCATCATATTCTGTCTGTTCGTTTCATCAATTTTAGCAGGCGACGCAGGGCAGGAATCACCATTCTCAATAGGTGCCTCGGCAAGAGCTTTAGGCATGGGCGGTGCTTTTACATCGATAGCCGATGACGCCTCGGCAGTTTATTACAATCCGGCAGGGTTGCCATATTTGAACTATCAAGAAATTTCGTTTATGCATATAGAATTATTCGAGGGGACATCATATAACTACGCCAGTTGGGTATTCCCTGATTCAAAACTTGGCGGAGTAGGCATTTCAATCTATCGAATTGGTACTGATGATATCAAAGGGACATCGAACTTTTTATCAAACGGTACCTTTGGATATTCGCAAAGTCAGATACTTTTTTCGTATGGGCAGTCATTAGGTGATAATTTTTCATTCGGAAGTAGTTTTAAAATTGTCAATCAGTCGCTGGATTCATTGTCTGATTATGGCTTAGGCTTTGACCTAGGATTTGCGGCAAATTTTTCTGAGCATATTACAGGTGGGCTGATTCTGAGAGATATACTTCCGCCGGAGCTAGAGTTATCAAATATTAGCGAAACAACACCGATTACTATAGCCGGTGGACTTGGTTTAAAAAATCTATCTCTACATTCCAGCTCGACATTAAATGCTGCTATAGAAATTGAAAAAATTGAAAACCGAGACGCTAAACTGCATCTGGGTGGCGAATTACTTTTTAATAGAACTTATGCAATTCGTGCGGGCTATGACAAAGATAATCTTTCTTTCGGAACTGGTATGACTCTCAATAGAATCAAACTAGACTATGCCTACAAAGTTATGGATAATATAAATGATTCGCATCGCTTTTCTCTCTCGTTTTTAATCGGGTCATCTTTGCAAGATAAAATCCTTTCAGAAGAAAAACGGCAGGAATCAAGAGGTTCCGAATTGCTTGAAGAAGAACGTCTGAAACAATTTGAATTTTATAAATCAAAGGCTGTCGGTTATCATCATGAATTTAAACTGGATTCTGCTTTAGCTTATTATCAACGTGCCTTGGCATATGATGAACATAATGCAGATATTGTCGGTCTTATTGCTGCTATTGAAAATTCTATTGCAATCCAATTGAAAACAGAGCAGGAGTATCTGCTGTATCATCAGGATGTTGAAGCAACCAGAATTACATATTTAGCACATGCTCAAAATTTCTATGAGAAAAAATATTACAATGCAGCTTTAGATATGCTCTTACTGATTTTTGATATTTCGCCAAATTATACTGAAGCAATAAATCTGAAAAAGCGAATCAACAGAGACATTACCAATGAACTGAAAGAGAATTTTACTAAAGCTAAAGAAGCTGAAAAAAATGGCAACAATATTGAAGCTGTTATTGCTTATCATAAAATTATAGATATTGAGCCTGAAAATAAAACAGCCCTAGAAGCAATTGCAAATATTTCTAAAAACATAAATATTGCCCAACAGCTAAATACCGGAATGGATTTATTTAAAAACAACAAATTCAGATCGTCTAAAAAAACATTTGAAGCTGTGTTGCTTGTTGATAGAAATAATCCTGTCGCAATTGAATATTTGAAAAAGATTAATACTACTTCTTTAAAAGAAACAACTCTTGAAGACTTACAGGCAAACAAAGAAATTTGGGACTTATATTTAAGTGGTCTTAAATTTATGCGGAATAATGAATATCAAAAAGCTATCGATGTCTGGGAAAAAGTCTTGAAAGTCTACCCGAATAATATTAACACGATAAATAATATCGAACAGGCAAAGCTCAGACTCTGATCTGGGTACAAATTAAATGTAGCAATCTACCTACGAAAAGCATAACTTCGAGAATGTGATGTTTAGGCGACCGATAAAAGAAATTAACGCAGAGTTTAAAGCCGAAGAAAAATACTTAGATAGTATTCAGCGGACGGTGAGGGAAAGCTGTATAGCTGCGTCGATGAACAAAAAAGAAATTACTTCGGTGCTTCTTGCTATTGAAGAGGGTGCAACAAATATTATCCGCCATGCCTACTTGTATGAAAAAGGTCTTATGCGGGTACGGATTGTTATTTACAAAAAGCTTGTCGTTTTTTCTCTTATTGATTATGGTCGGTCATTTCAGCCAGATAACTCGGGTAAAGTCGATTTACATAAATTAGTTGAATCAGGGCGTAAAGGTGGGCTTGGCTTTTACATGATCCAGAAAATTATGGATTCTGTTGAGTATATCTCAACAGCTGCTTTCAACGAACTTCGGATGATTAAACGGATCCATAAAGAGAAAGAAAAGGGGAGACCATTTTTAAGATGGATGCTCACTCTTCGGTTTAAGTTTTCTGTCTGGACATTTATTATCGTATCAATGATTATCGGTGGCTCGATTTATTATTTTGATCATGAGATCTCCGATGGTATGTACAGGCATAAGCATGAAACTGTACAGGCACTTGGTACTACTATCGCGGCTCAAGCATCGGGGTACTTAATAAATAATAGGTCCGATGTTGAGTTTGATGAATTACTTGTGAGTTATAAACGTGCCAACCCTGAACTCAGGCTTATCGTCTTAACCGATGCAACGAAAATGATCAGAGCTCATTCTGATGATATTCTCTTTATAAGAAAACAATACCAAGCACCCCAAGGTTTGAATGCCTATATTTATAATACTCCGCAAACTTTTGAGTTAGGTAATGAAGATGTTGAGTTTTTGGTTATACCTATCGAACTTCGGGATCATCTCATCGGCAAAGTATATATTATATATACCACCGAAGGAATTTATTATCAGCTTGCCGATGCTCGTACCCAGATAGTTATCTTAACAATGATATTACTCTTGTTTGGTATAATCGGTATTTATCTTTTGTCTGATTATTTTGTAAGTCCAATTTTGAAAATCACGCATCGTATCAGACGGTTTACCTCGGGAGACTTAGAAACAGAACTTCCGCTTGAAGGTGCCGAAGAATTTTTTGAGATTTCAAAAGCATTTAATCAAATGATAACACGTTTATCACAGGATAGAAAAAATATAGCGGCTCGTGAAAAAATGGCTAAAGAAATCGAAGTAGCATCAGAGATTCAAAAGACACTTCTTCCGAACAAACTTCCTGAAATTCAAAATTTGGATATAGAATCATTTTATAGGGCGGCATCATTGGTTGGGGGAGACCTCTATGATATTTTCCAAGTATCTGAAAAAAGATACTGTATGGTTGTCGCTGATGTCTCGGGCAAAGGTGTCCCGGCATCGCTTGTGATGTCGATGCTTCGGACTGTAATACAGATTTATGGTCGACAACTGCAATCTCCGAAAGAGATTATTGTTGCCGTGAATGATTATATGAAAATAAATATTCCTCCGGGTATGTTTGTCACTGTATTTCTGCAGATATATGATGTAGAGACAAACGAAATAGTCTTTGTATCAGCCGGTCACAACCCGATGGTATATTTTAATTCTGACACAAAGAAAATCGAACAGCTAAACCCTAAAGGTATGCCTGTAGGGCTTCCGACAAGAGATGAAAATAAGTTTGCCGATTCTATTATCGAAGAGCGGCGGGTGATGTGTGATGATGACTGCTTTATAATCTTTACCGATGGCATTACCGAAGCTCCGAATCGTGAGGGAGACCAATTCGGCATTGAACGTCTTGAAGAATTCATAGTGGCACATGCACCTGATTCAGAGATTAGAATGTCGGCACTTTCAGAAAAGTTAATCGATCTTATTGATGACTACACCGGGTTTAATAAAGCGACCGATGATATAAGTTTTATTTTGGCTCGCATGCAGATAAAATCTTCTACGCCGATTGAAAAACAAAAATCTGAAAATAGATTACTCGTAAGAAAAATCAATAGCGACAAGGCTTAATCAAGCCGTCTTATAAAGAATTTACTTGCCAAAACATGAGAAAATATTTATCCTGTAAAATGCTTACTGGAACAGATAATGGATAATATTTCAATTTCTTTAAAAGAAAACGAATCAAAAGAAATCTCCGAAATCAGGGTGGATGGTGTTATTGACACTCTTACGGCTGCTGAGCTTGAAGAAGTCATTGAGTCTCTTTTAAAAAGAGATAGGTTTAAAATGATTGTCGACTTAGCCGGTGTAGAATATATCTCTTCTGCCGGATGGGGTATATTCATTTCTCATATCAAAGACATACATGAAAATGGCGGTGATCTAAAACTTGCCAATATGATTGAAAATGTCGCTGAAATATATGAACTGCTTGAGTTTGATAATGTTTTAAAAGCGTATGTATCTCTTGAAGATGCCCGTGAAGATTTTGGTGATACGATTTCATCTGACAACAGTAAAAAAAAAGGTCATAACTAACCTTACTGTTGCTTCGGCTTCACCACAGTCAGCTCAAAAAACAACTACAACATTTGAAGATAGAAAAATTTCAGAACATGATTCTTTAGAATCAGCCGTGCTAAAAGTCGTTAAGAATGATCCATTTGCATCTATCGGGGAAATTAAATATGAAATCAATTTGGCAAGTGATTTAATCGATGTAAGCTGGTGGAAAATCTTCTCTGTTCTTAGGCGAAATAATCTGCTCAGAGGAAGGTCTCGGTTTAGGTACGGACGTAAATTCTACTAATCGTTTTAGTTGACAGTTTCATTATTTCAATTATATTTTATATAGACGCACTATAATCAATTTCAGAGGAAACAAAGTATGACCGTCGAATTGTCATTGATACTGTTGCTTCTCTTATCTGTTGCTTTACTTACATATTTATTGTATACCAGAATTAAAGAGGAAAAGAAGCAAGAGGTAATCTTACAAAATCTATCAAATCATGAATTGACTGAATTTATGAATAGAAATTCTCTCGATGGGTCAGTCTCTGCTGTTGCCAGACTCTTTTCTGATATATTAAAAAACACATTCCGATGTGAATATATAATTTTCATTCGTAAAAAAAGAGGGATGCTTGAGCTGAATTATTATCATGGTATTAAGTCATTTAATAGAAATGATTTTAGACTCGAATACTCTTCCGGATTAAAAAAAATATTAAAAGAAAATTTCTTCCCGCGTGACATATCTCTTTTGTAACCATTACTAACAGAAAAATTTAAAGATAAGGTTGACGCTTTTAAGATGGATAAATTCTTTCCTGTTTTTTGGAGAGATAACCTCTATGGCTTTTATATAATTAAAAGTAATAAAAGAACAAACTCTGAATCTTTTCGTGTTGTCATTGCTCAGTTAGCTCAATCACTGGCAGCGGCCTATCATATTAAATGGCATGAATCCAAATTTGAACAATTACAGGAACGATTGATAGGTAGTAAAATATCTACGACTGTAACAGAGGGAGATAGTCAAGTTGAACGTGTGCTGCAATTTATGAAATGTAAAAAGACCGATGCTATTATCCCGCAGATTGTAAATTCACTTCAGGAAATTCCGCAAATAGAGGACCTGATTTTTATTTACGATAATAAAGATAATGACTCTACCGAACTTTTGTTTACTGGCAAGCAACCGTCAAAACTTGCACCACCTAAAAATTCTGATCTACACAATCTCACAGAAATGCTACACTTTAAAACTGTGGTACGTCTTGATGAAGTGACCAAGAAATCAAATGAAAATAACAGCTGGATTAATGAATTAAAAAATAATTCTATCAATAGAATCGCAGCATTTCCTCTTTCTAATAGAAGAAAAGGTCTCCTTGCCTGGAGGCAAAAAGGTGAGGCTGTTGAAATCTCCCAAAGAATAAATCTCTATCGAAAATATCTTGTTGATATATTTGAAAATGTAGAAGAGATGGAATTGCTTGAGGAACTTTCATTCACCGATAATCTAACCACTTTGTCTAACCGTAGATATTTTTATAAACGGCTTCATGAAGAGTTGAATCGCTCTGAGAGGTATGGCAGAAAACTGGCACTTATAATTTTTGATATTGATGAATTAAAAAATATTAATGACACTTATGGACATCAGGCAGGTGATGAGGTTATCAGGCAGATTGGTTATATGCTTAAAAAGTTTATACGGACTATCGATGTTGTCGCTCGGTACGGTGGTGATGAGTTCTGTATTATCATGCCTGAATCTGATAAAGATACATGTATGAAATTTGTTGAACGACTGCATAATAAGATTGTAAATAGTTCATTTAAACTTGAGGAAGAAAACAAATCTATCTCGTGTACTATTTCGATGGGTGTTGCAGTTTACCCCGATCATGCTGATAATAGCAAAAAATTGATATATGCCGCTGATATGGCTCTCTTAAGAGCAAAAGAATCAGGCAGAAACAAGGCTTTGTTAGCTACAGAAACTATCAAAACCGAGTAAATAACAACTTTTTAAACTTTACAGGTACAAAAGGGGAGTTTATATTAATTTAATAAGAAAATATGCCGATTTTAGCTGTATGAAATCGTATAAGGGAAAACATTACTCTAATAAGGGTTTTTATGAAAAGGATTTCAAATTATTTACTTATAGCTCTGGCTCTTTTGTTTATATCTCAAGCATCTTTGTATGCTCAGGATTATAAAATTGGTGCAGGAGATATTTTAGAGATTCGCTTCTGGCAAGATGCGACTTTAAATACAAACGTGCGCGTTTCCGAAAATGGTCAGATTACTATCGACATTATCGGTGAAATTGCCGCGACCGAAAAAACTACGACCGAACTACAAAACAATATCGTTCGGCAGATGTCTAGATTAAATGCACGGATATCTCAAGTAGTTGTGCGGGTGATAGAATTTAACTATCAACATATCTTTTTAAAAGGGCAGATACTGACATCGGGTAAACATACCTTTGAAAGGATCCCTGACCTTTGGACAATCATCAACGAAGGTGGAGGTATCACCGAGTTTGGTGATCTCTCACGAGTGACTATTATCCGTGGTGGTGCCGATGCTGGGAAGATCGAAGTTGTCAATGTTGCGGCAGCAATTGAAAGTGGTACACTTGACAAACTTCCGTCAATAAGAAGACAAGATACAATTGAGATACCGAGAACATCGGCAAACCTACCAACCGGTGAATTTGCCCAACAGATTGGTGCCAGAAATCAATTCTATGTTATCGGAGCTGTGAATGCACCGGGTCCTTTAGTATTTGAAAAAAATATTGATATCTTAGATGCCTTAGCACTTGCCGGAGGTCCAACAGAAAATGCGGATCTGACAAAAGTACGGATCATTTCAAAAGATGGTATCTATGCCCAAACATTGGAAATCAATTTAGAGAAGTATTCCCAGTCGGGAAATATCCCTAGATATATATTAAAAAAAGAAGATACTTTTATTATGCCTGTCGCACAACGAGGTGGATTCCTTGGTGTTGATCTCGGAACAGCGGCAACAATTCTCGGTATACTGACATCTTCACTTTTAGTATACAACCAGATAAACGACGACCAAACAACAACGGATAATCGTTAATTATGCTAAAACCGAAACCGGTAAATTCATTAGATCTCAGAGAAATTCTGACAATCCTCAAAAAACGTAAATGGCTTATCATAGTCCCGTTGATTATTGTGGTCGGGATAGCCTATGGTTCTACCTATGTTATCGCACCAAAATATGAATCATCGACTATCGTATGGATAGACCGTCCATCAAATGTCTCTGTTGAGATGGAGAGAATTCTAGGTGGTAACAATAGAAGAGTCAGCAGGGAAGAGCAACGAAGCCGACGCCTTGCTATCGAGGCGGAGCTAACTTCGCAAGGTTATTTGTTCCAACTGATAGAGATTTTACATATTGACGATGACCCTGATATCTCTCGTGAAGCAGCCAAACTTCGTGAGACAAACACGACAATTTCGCTGGAACAAATCAAATTTGATTTATTGATTAACAAATTACGTGAACAGATTACGGTATCGTTCCATGGTTCTGACCAAATTAAGATTCGAGTTGAATCTGAATCTGCACTACTCGCAAGAGATATTGCGAAACAGCTCCCTATAATTCTTGAGTCTGAAAAGACTAAAGATGAAATGGAAAAGATTCTCGCCAACCAACGCTTTACAGATATTCAACTTGAGAAGACGGAACAATATTATCAATCAGCAATCGATTCGTTAAATGAAGCACGGGTCCGTTTGTCTAAACTGCAGCTTCCTGAAAATATCTCATCGGAAAGTAATCGGTTGGATATTCTTTCTACAATAGACAATATTGATTTGGAAACTTCTGATTATAATAAAGAAAAAGATGGGTTAGAAAGCCAGATAAGAGAATTTAATCTCCAGAAAATTAAGTTCAAATATTCAGATACATTGATAGAGCTACGAACAACAATCGACGGTTTAATTGCCAACTATGCCAGTCTGATGGAAAAATATACATGGAATGATCAGAATATTATAAATATAAATATTCGACTGAATGACAATACTCAGCTTTTAGAAAATACGATTACTAATTCTATTAACAAAGAGTATGGCACCTATCCTGAGAATCAGAAAACTCTCTTGGTGAGAAAATTTATTGTGCAGGAACAGTTGGATATTTTGAATTCGAAAAAACGAAGATTAAATCAGTCGCTCAGAAATATCAATAGCAGTATTAATATGATTCCGAAGTTAGAATCTGAGATTCAGGAACTTGTCAATCAAGTAGAAGACTACCGAAAATATCGTGATGCTTTCAAAACTGAAGAGACAACTGTTGGTATATTATCCGAACGAGCAAAAGAAAGAACACGGTATAAAGTTGTCGAACCAGCCCAACTCCCATTGGTACCTTTTTGGCCAAACAAACGGAACATTATACTTATTGGAATCGTATTAGGAATTACATTGGGTGGCGGATTTGTCTTTTTGTTTGAAATGTTAGACAATTCATTTAAAAGAGTCGAAGATATAGAAGAAGAGCTTGGTGTGCGGGTCATAGCCACTATACCAAAAATTGAAAAATATCATTTACATCGGTGAGATAATGGAAACGTACAAATTAAATAGCAAGCTTGTAGAAAATCATAAAGAGTATATTATCCAAACATCAAATGATGTCAGTTCAGGGGTTGTATCTACGGAAGTATTTGTAGATGGTGTCTTAGCAGACTCAATACAATTTCCACATCCTGAAAGAATCAAGCCTGAAGAAATCATGGCACTTGTACACAATACTCATGGTGAGAAAAAAATTGAAATAGAGACTCTGCTTGGTACGATTAAAAACACGCTCGACTCTGCCAAACCGGAAACAATTTATCACCTCGCATTAGCTTTTTATTACAAGCATTTTTTCTCCGAGGCAAAGAACCTTCTGCAGCAGGCTATAGTTATAAACTCTGACTACCATGAAGCATTTAATTATTTAGGGCAGGTCGAACTTTCATTAGGAAATATCGACGCTGCCTTGCAAGCTGCTCAAAGTGCTATAGACCTAAAGCCTGACTATGCTGACTATCGAAATAATTTAGGCGAAGTATACCTTTCATGCGGACAGTACAAAAAAGCAGTCCTTGAGTTTAAGAGAGCTGTTAATATCAATATGTATTACAGCGATGCGTACTTCCATCACGGGCTGACTCTTCTGATGGATGCTATTGCGAAACAAGAGACGGAACTCTTTGCTGACTTTATGACAAAATCTCGCGACCATTTTACAAAAGCAGCAATTATCAATCAAGAATACCAAACAGCCGATTTTGAAAAGGATTGGCCGTGCTGAAAGAACAAAGTATCAATGAAGCGTTCCAACTTTTGAAACGTGTAAGAGAAATTCAAAAAGAACATAACAGAAATAAATCTGCAGCGTATTATATGAAATATGTTTTGCATCCGAATTGGATTACCGAAGAATCAGTAATGGAACGGATTTTGTTTTTAGAAAAAGAAATTGAAAGAAACCCGACCTATGTCGACCACTACGCTGAACTAGCTCGTTGTCATTTAAGCCACGCACGCATGAGTTGGCAAAAAGGTATTGAGCAGTACAAACAGACTTTAAATATCAACGCATCTATGGATCATATTAAAGAACATATAAAAGAAGCAGAACATGTCTATGATGCTATTGACCATGTGATGAAGAAAATAACAGATTAGGAAATTGATGGCATGTCGCCTAAAAAACATAGTTCAATTTTAGATTTTTATGATATAGAAGCCCCATATGTCACTGAGTTTCGGAGGCTCCTGCACAATATGTACGATGGCAGGTCAAATGGCGAACTTAAAACAGTCATGCTTACATCGGCAATGCTCTCAGAAGGCAAATCAACTATTTGTTCTTTTTTGGCAATTACAGCTGCCTTAAAAAAAGGGATGAAGACGCTTATTATCGACTCCGATCTTCGAAGACCAACTATCAATAAAATCTTTCAATTAAAACCCAAAGCAGGCCTCAAAGAAATTCTGGTAGAGGGCTACAATCCTCGAGATGCTATCTCGACAACATCGGTTGATAAACTTGATGTTTTGACTGCCGGTGGATATTGCGAAAATCCGTCTGAAGTATTTGATGCCGATGCGATGGGTACTCTCTTTGATGAGTTGAAATTTTATTATGATTTGATTCTTATCGATGCTGCCCCGTTGTTGCCGGTATCTGATCCGATGCTGCTTGCATCGAAAGTCGACGGAACCCTTTTGGTAGTCAAAGCAGGGGCGACCCAAAAAGAAGTCGTTCGAAGAGCTGTCGAGATTCTTAACCCAAGACAGAACAGCGTAATCGGTGTCGCTTTTAATAATATGAATCACTCTTTGCCATACTACTATGATTATGGATATTATCAATATGAATATAAAGATAATCGGAAAAAATCAGCAAAATCAATTAGCCGACCTGATAAAATGCAACCGCGAAAAATTAAATAAGAGTCAACTCTTATTGATATTGGAACTCCGAGATGTCCTCATTTAAAAATATATTCTCTGTCGATTTAGAAGAATGGTTTGTCGTTGAAATTCTTTCTAAAAGATATACCAAGAAAGAATGGGAAAAACTTAAATCGACAGTCGTTGATGACTCTCTTATTCTTTTAGAACTTCTAAAAAGACACAATGTAAAAGCTACTTGGTTTGTCTTGGGCTGGGTTGCCGAGAAATATCCTGAATTAATTCAGGAGATTTCATACGCCGGTCACGAAATAGCTTGCCATAGTTTCTATCACAGACGGGTAGATACATTGACAATAGATGAATTTAAAAAAGATACCGACATGGCAATCAACTCAATTATAAAATCAATAGGGAATGCTCCTTTTGGGTATAGAGCACCAAGTTGGTCAATAAATAATTTGAACTCATGGGCGTTTGAAGCACTTTCCGATTTGGGCTTTTTATATGACAGCTCGGTCTTTCCGATAAAACATGATATCTATGGATGGGCTGATGGTCCCCGTAGAGATTTTAAAATGCAATTTGAAAATGGTAAGAAGTTAATCGAACTTCCGGCAACTACATATTCGCTCTTTGGTAAAAATGTGCCGGTCGCAGGGGGCGGATATTTCCGTCATTCTCCATTCTGGTATTCTAAAATGGTTATTCGGGCGCTTAATAAATCTAAACAACCGGCGATATTTTATATTCATCCTTGGGAAGTAAATCCGAATCTTCCCCGAGTCGAAGGATTGTCAAAACTACAAAGTTTCAGGCTTTATAGCTCATCCGAACTTCTGACTCATAAGGTAGAAAAACTTCTGCAGGAATTCACATTTACAACTATTTCTGACTATTTAGGACTCTTTAAGCAAAACAAAATCGGTTTCAGATAAAAAACCCATAAATATTGAATCTATATAAAGATATACTGATAAATCTGTTGTGTTTGAGACAAAAAACTATTTAATTTTGTTGTTGAATATCAAGCATATCTGTGTATAATAGTTACAGATATGTATTGAGCATGATAGGTGATTAGAAGAGGAGTTTACTGTGCGTAAATCGTTATTGTTAATTATGATAGCTTTATTAATCGTTCCATCTGTGTTTGCTGCTCGCAAAAAAGATAAAGCAGGCAAAGTAAAAGATTATGTCTATACCGATAAAAAATTCAATTTTTCACTTAATTTGAATGACGACTGGAAATACAAAATCCAAAAGAACAAAGGTGATTTTCGAATTGCATTCACTCAGGTTAAATATGGTATTCCGTCAGACTATGCTAATACACCAGATTATACTAAAATCCCAAGAATCGTAGTATTTGTTGTTGAATCAAAGCTTGCTCCGAGAGCATTTGTCGATTCTCTGATTAGTGACTCATATAAATCAAAAGCGAAAAAAACAGTTCTCAAAGAATTTGAGATTCTCACTATGATGTCAAGTACCGGATTTGTCCCTGAAAGATTACTTACCAGAAAGAAAAAAACTCTGCAGTTTGATAAATCAAAAGGCTACTCTTGGACAGGACAAGTAAAATATACAAATGAAATAGCAACTTCGGCAAATTCTGTAGGAGGCAAAAGAGTCAAAGGTGGTTTTGGCGGAGGAATGGTTGCCGTCAAAGATGGTGATAATTTGATTGTCTTTCATGTCATCTCAGAATGGGATTACTTTGGAGAAGTGTTTGAAGAAGCTATGAGTATTATTAATACTTTGAAATTAAATAATTAATGTGATTGCTATTTGTTGTTGTTAATAAATATCTTGTAGTATATGTGAATTTACATGGATGTGTTTAAATCAGAACTGGAGTTTGTATGTGGGTCATTAGAGCAGTTTTAATCGCTATTATAGTTATCGCGGTTATTGCCTTTGCGTCGTTTAATCTTAATACGAGTCAGCAAGTTGATGTTGACTTGATTTATGTGAAATATGTCGACGTGCCTTTGGTAACTGTTGTCTTCTGGTCGTTTGTTGCCGGAATGCTGGTGTCGCTCTTTATCTTTATTTCAGTATATATAAAACTTACAATTCAGCTACGGATTTCAAACAAACGGGCATCTGCCTTAGAGAGCGAAGTCTCAATCTTGCGGAACCGTCCTATTGAAGAGTCTGTTAATCTGATAAAAGATAAGAACAAAGATGAAAGTTTAAAGTCACCCTTTGATGTCGGAGATGAATCATGATTGACTATATTTTCATTTTCGCATTTCTCATGTTTGCTACTATGGCGTTGTACTATCTTTACGAACGGTATTTTACTCATAAGTCAAGAACAACATCGGACCTTTATCTTGAAGCGTTAAAAGATTTACTCGATGGTCGTCAGGAAAAAGCATTCAGCAATCTTCGTGAAGTTATCGCCGAAGATTCTACTAATGTCGATGCCTATATTCGTCTTGGAATAATTCTGCGAGAGAACAACAAACCATCTCAAGCCTTGCAAGTTCATAAAGATCTCACTCTCCGCTCTGGTCTTGGAGCTGATTTGAAAACGAATATCTTAAAAGAACTCTATCATGATTATATGGATTTAAAAGAGTACGACACTGCCGAAGCTGCCCTAAAAGAAATCGTTGACATCAAATCGAAAGACAGATGGGGATTGATTAAGCTTTTAGAATTGCAAAAAGAGAATGGCAAATGGGATGATGCCTATGAGACTGCTGTACGACTTTTAAAAATTGAAGAGAATAAATCCAAAAAACCATTGGCAGCATTTAAGTTTCATATGGGCAAACAACTGTATAAAAAACGTGAGTATCATAAAGCACGGATTTTGTTTAAAGAAGCTATCGGTTTTGATCCGCTAAATGTTGATGCCTATTTAGCTATCGGTGATTCATATAACGATGAAGGCCGTTTTGAAGATGCTTTTAATTTCTGGAATAAAGTGATAAGCAATGTTCCCGATCAAGGTCATCAGGTAATCGAACGATTAAAAAAAGTTTTGTTTGAACTCGGTCGTTATGGTGAGATGAATAAAATCTGTGAAAATATATTATCACATTCTCCTAAAAATCTGACCGCACGTATGTGTCTGGCTGAGTTTTATGAGAAAAAAGGGGATGCTGATCTCGCCGAAGAAATCCTTGTATCTATTATCGATGATTACCCTGATGATATGAAATCAGTCATAGAGCTTGTTCGCATTTACCTTGAAAAAAATAACAATACGAAAATCGAACAACTTTTAAAAACTATAGATAAAAAACTACATAAAAAAGATTCTGCCTCGCGAAAATCAGAATCTCAGACAGTTTAATCAGTTAGAACTCTTCAGATGAAAAAAATCATTTTATTTACTATTGCATCTATTCTCATATTATCACATTCTATCTGTGCCAAAAATGTCTACTCATTGATTAAGCAGGGGAAGATTGCGGAAGCAAAAGACTCACTTTCTAACAGAGCATCTGCACTCAACCGCAATGGCAACGATCTCTATTTTTTAAGTATGCTTGAAGAGTCAGCCGATAAATCGGCGCAACTGATTAATGCTGCTTTACGGGCATCAGTCTCGGCGACATATCAACAGGAAATATATTACAGATTGGCACAATACTATTTTATCAAAGAAGATTACAGGCTCTTACAAAACACAGTAAATGAATATTTGCAGAAATGGGAAAACGGGAAGTTCCGAGCCGACATGTTTCGGTTCCGTATCTATTTTGAAGAGAATAAGAAAAACTTTAACTCAGCGATAAGAGAAATCGACCGCTACCTTCTAGAATATACCAAAGGTGACCGCCAGCAATACGGCATGATAGACAAAGCACGAATAATGCAACGTTATAATAAAAAAGTAGGTGCCAATAAAATTCTCCGAACACTCTCTCGGAAAAAATCCGGTCCGGGCGTTCCTATGGCTCTCTACACTTTAGCATCGGTTGCCATAAAAACAAAAAAAACTGATGATGCTGTTTTCTATTATAATATCCAACGTGAGGGATACCCGTCGTCGGTAGGCTTGGATGCGACCATAGATAAGATGACCGGCATGGCGACATCGGGCGACAACGACAGCAGAGCCGAACAATTAACTGATACATATTACTCGGTGCAGGTAGGTGTCTTTTCCTCAAATAGTAATGCTAAAAAATTCTCCAAATCTTTTAAAACGTACAACAAGAAGATTGACATTAAATCAAAAAAAATATCAGACAAAAAATATTATGTCGTATTTGTCGGACGTTTTAAAACATACAATTCTGCATACACATTTAAAGAAACACTTGAATCAAAACATAACGAAGTCTTCCAGGTTATTGCTCGATGAGTGAAACAACACCCAAGAAACAAAGATCTATCACACCGCTTATGCAACAATTTTATGCGGTAAAAGATAAACACCCTGATAAGATTCTGTTTTTTCGTATGGGTGATTTTTACGAAATGTTCGGTGATGATGCCGTTAAGGCAGCACCGATTTTAGGCATAACGCTTACCTCACGGTCATCTGGTGCCGAAGGGTCGATTCCTCTTGCGGGTATGCCTTACCACTCGGCTGATAAATATCTCGCCAAACTTCTTGCCGCCGGTGAAAAAGTTGTAGTTGTCGAGCAAGTCGAAGACCCCAAGACTGCCAAAGGGATTGTCAAACGTGACATTGTAGAGATCCTCACTCCCGGTACCGCAACGATCGACTCGCCCGAACTAGATTCTGCTCCGATGTGTCTTGCGGCGATGTTTGAAAATGGTCATAAAAAATGGGCATGGCGGCGCTTGATTTGTCGACAGGGTCATTCATATGTGATGAGGGAGACCAACTTGAAATTTTAGAAAAAATGCGTCTGCTTGAACCATCGGAAATTCTTTTTTCATCTGACGTGAAAAAAGAAGACTTAGTCGAACGCTTAGGGCTTCGAAATATCGAACGTCGCTTAACTGATTTTGGCGAATGGAACTTTGATGCTAAAAATGCCGAAGCAGATTTAAACCGTCATTTTGGAACGACAACTCTTGAAGGTTTCGGAGTAGCCAAAAATAAGCTGGCACTTTCTGCGGCGGGAGCAATTTTTCGGTATCTTAAAGAAAATTACCGTGACAAACTTTTACATATTGATAAAATTTCAAAATACGATAATAACGAATTTATGCAGCTTGATTACAGCACGGTGCGGAATTTAGAACTCTTAAAAAACAGCTCCGATGCCACCGAAGAGAATACTCTTTTTTCTGTGATAAACAAATGTAACACTGCCTCGGGGGCAAGACGCCTTCGGCAATCGTTGATTCGTCCGTTTAAACTCAAAACTAAAATTGAACTTCGCTTAACTGGTGTTGCAGAACTTGTCAAAAATCGTGAGCTTGCCTATCGGTTATACGAGACAACCAAGACACTTCCTGATTTAGAAAAATTATCGGGTCGGCTTGGTATTGGGAAACTGAACCCAAGGCAGATGAAAGCGATAAGCAATGGCTTAATGATTGCATCACAGATTAAATCTATTCTCAAAGATGCTCATTAGCCGCACTTGATGAACCTCTCGGCTTATATTCCTGACTCAATGCATATTATCAATAAAATAGAGAACGCTCTTATTGAGAATCCTCCGCTTGTCTCTCATAAAGGTTCAATATTTAAGTACGGGCATTCAGAAGAACTTGACAGAATGAACGATGCTATAAAAGATGCTCGTCAGTTTATCGCATCCCTTCAGGCGAAAGAACGGGAACGGACAGGCATTCCAAATCTGAAAGTTGGCTATAATAAAGTTTTTGGCTACTACATAGAAATTTCTAAATCACATGTTGGAAAAGCTCCCGATGATTATATCCGTAAACAGACATTGGTCAATGGGGAACGGTATATAACCAATGAGATGAAAATCCGTGAAGAGTTGATTGCCAATGCCGAAGAAAAGATTTTTAAAGTAGAAGAGCAGCTCTATGGTGAATTGTTAGAATTTTTAAATCAATATATTGGTGAAATAAAAAATTGTGCTGACTTGCTCGCAGAGATAGATGTTGTCTCATCGCTTGCTGAATCAGCAGTGCAATACAATTACTGTCGACCTGAAATTTATGAAGATGAACGGCTTGATATTGTTGCCGGACGTCACCCTGTAATCGAAGCGGTGCTTCCGTCGGGAGCCTTTGTGGCAAACGATGTAAAGCTTTCATGCGATGGCGATATGATTCAAATTTTGACCGGCCCCAATATGTCAGGTAAATCAACATACTTACGCCAGATAGGACTTATCGTAATTCTTGCACAAATCGGCTCGTTTGTCCCGGCAACATCGGCAGTCATTGGACTGGTCGATAGAGTCTTCACTCGTGTTGGTGCTTTAGATAATCTTGCTCGTGGGCAGTCAACTTTCTTAGTTGAGATGGTTGAGACTGCAAATATTTTACATAATGGTACAAAAAAATCTCTGATCTTACTTGATGAAGTAGGACGGGGAACCTCGACCTTTGACGGGCTTTCAATTGCATGGGCAGTAGTTGAACATATCAATGCCAAAATAAAAGCACGGACAATTTTTGCAACCCATTATCATGAACTGACCGGAATGTCAGAAATTTATGACCATGTACATAATTTCCAAGTCGCTGTCAAAAAGTGGGAAGACAAAGTTATCTTTTTGCATCAGATTATTCAAGGCGGATGCGATGACTCATATGGTATCGAAGTTGCCAAACTCGCGGGTGTGCCAAGATCGGTAATCTCTCGAGGAAATCATATTTTGCGACTGCTTGAATCGGGTAAATTTAACAGCTCTGAACTTGGCAAAGGCTTGTATAAAGAAAAAATCCAACCATCACTTTTTGACCAAAAAGAATCCGAAATCGAAAAACAGATTAAAGAAATAGATCTAGACAATTTGACACCACTTGATGCCCTTAACTTACTCAAAGAATTTAAAGAAGAATTAGAATAGATGCAGAGGCTAACAAAAAGAGATAAACGGTTTATCAAACCACTTCCCGAAAGAGTCATCAACAAAATTGCAGCCGGTGAAGTAATCGAACGTCCTGCTGCGGTGGTTAAAGAGCTTGTTGAAAATGCAATCGATGCAGGTGCTGATAATATTGAAATTTTTATCGAAAAATCAGGTGCCAAACTTATCAAGATTGTCGATAACGGATGTGGTATTCCTGAAGACCAAATCGAAATAGCATTCTCAAGACATGCAACATCTAAAATTCGTAATTTCGATGAACTCAATGCACTCTATTCTTATGGCTTCCGTGGTGAGGCACTTCCGTCGATAGCATCGATTTCTCGTCTTCGCATGGTCAGTCGTCCGTATGATGCGGCTGTTGGAATTGAGATAATTTACGAAGGCGGAGTTTTGCAATCTAAACAACCGATTGCGGCTGCTTTTGGAACGACTATCGAAATTGAAAATCTGTTTTATAATACACCTGCTCGTAGAAAATTCTTAAAAGCTGAATCAACCGAGACTCGTCATATCTCTCGCAACGCGATGGGCATGTCTTTGAGTCGTCATGATATTGGTTTTTCATTTACGTCAAACAATAAACTTATTTTTTCTCTTCCAAAAGAATCGACACTCAAAGATAGAGCAATGGCGGTACTTGGGCAGGATAAAAAACTTATCAAGATTTCAGGCGAAGAAGGACCTGTTAAACTTGAAGGGTATATCGGTTCTCCTGATATGGCACAGCAAAACAGGTACGGACAATTTCTATTTATAAATAACAGATACATTCAGTCGCCAACAATCGCTCATGCATTTTCTGCAGGGTATAAAGAGATGATGCCGAGAGGACGGTTCCCGATTGGTGTTTTGCTTTTGGAAGTTGATGTTGAAGAAGTTGATGTAAACGTTCATCCCACTAAAGCAGAAGTTCGTCTTTCGCAAGAGCGGGATATTCATGATGCTGTCTACCATATTATCAAAGAGACTCTTCGCAACGATGGCATTATTCCTTCATTCCCGAGCTCAACATTTAGTTCACCAAACGCACCATTTGAAAATCAACAAGGTGGATATATCGCCGGCATAAACAGAAACGAACCTGCGCACCCGAATCTCTTACAAGAACTTTACCGTCCGCTCAATGTGCAACCTGCCGACACAAACGAAATTGAAAATGTACAAATAAATAAAGAGACCGGTGAAATTATAGAGCCACCAACAAGTCAGCCGGATGAAGCACTTGCCAACAGACCATCAACAGCACTTGAACCACCACCATCGGAAATTGTCTCACTTGCAGATGGCTTTAGATTAGTCGGACGGTTCTCCGATTTGTATCTGTTGTTACAAGCAGGGCAGGATCTTTTTATTATAGATCAACACACCGCTCATGAACGAATTCTCTTTGAAGAGAACATGACCAAAGTAGACAACTCATCTATCGAGGGGCAGGCGATGCTTTTTCCTGTCCAAATCGAGCTTGACCCGCAACAGTTTGTCCTGTTTGAAGAGTCGCAGGAGATGATGAACAAGTCGGGTTTTGATGTCTCCGCATTTGGTGGTACTACCGTGAATATCAATGCGATTCCTGCAATCTTAAAAAAGAAATCACCTGAGAAAATGTTTATGCGAATACTTGATGACATCGTATCGCTCAAAGAATCAGGCTATGATTTAAAAAAAGCAATGGCACAGTCTATTGCTTGTCGCTCGGCTGTTATGGCTGGTGACCGACTGACTGACAAAGAGGCTACTCATCTTTTGACCCGTCTGCTGGAATGTAAAAATATGTATGCCTGCCCACATGGTCGTCCAACGTTTATAAAAATATCCCGCCAAGATTTGGATAGGCAATTTGGACGAGCATAAACTAATCCCGATTATTTGCGGACCAACAGGCTCGGGGAAAACTTCGATAGCCTTAGAACTTGCCAAAAACTTTCCAATCGAAATTATTTCCGCTGATTCACGTCAGATGTTAAAGCATCTCAATATCGGTACTGCCAAACCAACCAAGCATGAGCTTACGCAATGCACTTTCCATCTTGTAGATATTATCGAACCGGGGGAGAGGTATTCTGCCTTTAATTTTATAGATGATGCCGAAAAAATTATCGACAATATTTTGAAACGTGGCAAGACTCCTCTTATTGTCGGTGGAACAGGGCTGTACCTTCGAGCCTTAACCGACGGCGTAGTAGAAATCAAACAGGAAGATTTTTCGATTCGGGAAAAGCTTGAGGCCGAGCTTGAAGAAAAAGGGACTGAGTTTATGCATCGCAAACTTGAAGCTATCGACCCGCTTGAGTCTGCTAAAATTCATCCCAATAATAAATTTCGCATTGTGCGTGCCTTAGAAATATTTTACCTGACCGGGCATACCAAATCGGAACTTCTGACCACCGGGAAATATCGCAACTCTAAATATAAATTCTCGTATTATTGTTTATCGCCTAAGCGTGAACTGCTTTATGAACGAATCAATAATCGGGTAGACCAAATGCTTTCAGATGGTTTGTTGAAAGAGTTAAACGATTTAATTGCATCGGGGTATAAAGAAAAGATAGAAAAAGCAAATGTGATCGGCTATGCCGAACTGTTGAAGCAGTTAAACAATGACATTTCATTTGAAGAAGCGGTTGCCATGATTAAGCAAAATAGCCGAAGATATGCTAAGCGTCAGATGACCTGGTTTCGGAAACAAAGCGATCTGACATTTTATGAGGACGCATCTGAACTTATTGAAGCTTTTGAGCTTAGTTCGGAACTTAAATACTTGACTGAACTGGTCGGAATGCGTATATCTGATATACAGAACCTCTCAGAAATGGATAAAGTCAGAGAGTAGAAAACCGATATATATAAGATATAGTAACTTATATTTGGTTTATCAGTTTGATAGAAAAGGATTTTATGAAAAAAATAATTTTACTCACAACGTCTCTCTCATTGCTCATCGCATTAGGATGTGGTGGCTCACAATCGCTTTCATCGCCAAGAGCCTACGGATCTGCTGAAAAAGAAAAATCGGCTGAGGTTACAACGGCAACCATAACAGCAAATGTAGAAGCTGAAAAGAAAAAAGAAGCTCAAAATAGCGATTTTCTTAATGCTGTTTTAGATACAAACAAAAAAGAAAAACAGACCGACAGTTCAGAAGCAAATCAAATCGCTGACATTCCTGAAAAAGCTGAACAATCAACTCGTGAACTTGTTGAATCTGTCTTTTATGGTTCTGTTGATATTAACGATTCATCGGCTGCTGTTGATGATGACCTCTGGCGTCAGTTTGACCTTGCAGAAGAATACCACGCTATGGGTGTCGTTGCAAATCGTGAGGCGGCATGGGAAGAAGCCCAGTATTACTTTGAAAAATCTCTGAAGATTATGGCACATCTTGATATCGAACCTGACTCCTCAATGACTCCTGAAGCTACGAAATATACTCAAATTTTAGATAACATTATTTCTGATTACCGTATTGCTTTACGTTCACTTGGAAATTTAACAGAAGATGTTTCGTCGGCGGTACTACTGGAACGGTTTGGTGATTTATCTGCTCGTTTGAGTTCTGATACGATGATTGTCTATCAAAGTGAACAAAACACAATAACTTATGATATTCCGATTGTCATGAACGACCGGGTAAAAAAGTCTATCGTTTATTTTCAAACAGTAGCTAAATCTGCATTCGAAAAATATCTCAAACGTTCTCATAAGTATAAACCAATGATGCTTCGTATTCTCCGTGAAGAGGGTATGCCTGACGATTTGATTTATCTCTCACTTGTAGAATCAGGTTACAATGCTCATGCGTATTCATGGGCAAGAGCGATGGGACTATGGCAGTTTATCTCTTCTACCGGTCGCATGTATGGGTTGGATCGTTCATGGTGGTTTGATGAGCGGAAAGATCCTGAAAAGTCTACTAGAGCTGCAGCTAAATATCTCAAACATTTATACAAGCAATTTGGTCAATGGGATTTAGCAATGGCTGCCTATAATGGCGGACCGGGTAGAGTCAGTCGTACAATCAAAAAACAAAAGACTATCGACTTCTGGAAACTCCGTCTCAAAAGAGAAACAATGGATTACGTGCCGCTTATCATGGCAGCAACTATCATCTGTAAAAATCCTGAAAAATATGGTTTCACTGATATTGAAAAAGAACCGGAAGTAGTTTGGGATGAAGTCAAAATTGATAAATGTCTCGAACTCAAAGTCATCGCCCGTGAAGTTGGCTGTTCTTTAAAAGATTTACAATTTCTAAACCCTGAACTTCTTCGTCGCTATACTCCGCCGAACATGAAAGGGTATAAACTCAAGTTACCTGTTGGCTCAAAGACGAAATTCTTAGCTGCCTACGATGCTATGCCGTCACCAAAAGAAACAAGCTGGGTGAAGCATAAGATCAGACGGGGTGAAGCAATCTCGACTATCGCATCAAAGTATGGTGTGTCGCAATATGCTATTATGGAAGCGAATAATCTTAGCCGTCGTTCTAAAATCTATGCCGGCAAAACTCTTATTGTACCGGTTCCTCTCGATAGGAGCTATAGCCGTTCAGTGAATAAACCGTCTAATAGAAAAGCACAAAACTCGGTCTATGCCGTTCGTTCCGGTGATACGATGTGGGACATCGCTCGTGCATTTGGTACATCGGTAGAAAAACTTCGTCGTGAAAATTCTATTGTCCGTGGTTCTCGTATTTATGTAGGTCAAAAAATCAAGATACCATCATCGGCAAAAAAACTTAAGAAGAACAATCCAACCGGTTCCAAACCATATGCTTCGACCAAGACAACAAAAAGTACAAAATCATCAACGAAGTCTAAGTCGCAAAATAAGACATACAAAGTTCGCTCAGGTGATACTCTTTGGGATATCGCTCGCAAATATGGAACTACAACATCGGCACTTCGAAAAATTAATGGTCTCGGTCGTTCAAGCAGAATCTATCCGGGTCGTGTTCTCAAAGTTACAACAAATGTAAAATACGTTATTCATAAAGTACGAAGAGGTGAAACTCTTTCTGCTATAGCGGGGAAATATAGAACTTCAATTGCTCGCATTCGTGCCAATAATAATATCGATAATCCAAATAGACTTGGAATCGGTGTGGAATTAAAAATTTATTAAAAAGGTTTATAGATGGCTAAAAAAAGAGACATCATTATAGGGGTTATCATTGTCGTATCATTTATGATGGCGTTCGGTTTTATGGGGCTTATGTTTATTGGTGTCATGAGCGGTGATTCAGATTTTAATATTTCAGGACTCGGTGGTAATATCGGAATTGTTGAGGTCTATGGTCCTATCAATGAACCTGTCGGACGGCGTGCTATTGATCAGCTTGAAGAATGGGCTGAAGATAATTCTATAAAAGCTATCGTTGTGCATGTAAACTCTCCGGGCGGTGGTGTTGCTATTTCGCAGGAGATCTATGACACTATGCATCGTATTCGTGAAAATACCGATAAGCCAATCGTTGTCTCTATGGCATCTGTGGCTGCATCGGGCGGTTACTACATCGCTTGTGCTGCCGATAGGGTAGTGGCAAACCCGGGAACTATCACAGGTTCAATTGGAGTTATTTTTCAGTTTAATACATTTGAAGTTTTGATGGACAAAGTTGGTATCGGTACCGAGACTATCAAATCAGGTGAGTTAAAAGATGTCGGGAATTCAAGTCGTTCAATGACTAAAAAAGAAGAGCTTATGCTTCGGTCGGTGGTCATGGACTCATATGAACAGTTTATACATGTCGTTGCGGAAGGTCGCGGAAAAGACCCAGAAGAAATTTATCCGCTGGCAGATGGCTCAATTTACACCGGCCAACAGGCTTATAACTTAGGGCTAGTAGATACCTTAGGTGGCTTAAATGAGGCGATTGAGATTGCAGCAGAGCTTGCTGATTTAGAAAGTGACCCGGAAGTTGTCCGTTTTTATGAACGTAAACAAGTGTCGCTCTTTGACTTAATGGGTAGTTTCGGCAGTATGGTTAACTCGAAAATCGAGCATCGGTTTACCGAGCCACAGCTTATGTATATGTTTCAGAAATAAGATTATTTTCAATAAAATAAAAGATATTGATATTTTTTCCTTTTCTTTTCAAATAAAAGTGTATATCTTTACCTGTCCCATAGAGTTAGGGAATTAACTAAACAAAACTTAGTAGCAGGATATATTAGTGAAATTAAAACAGTTGAACCCAATAAATGAATTAGACACAGGGAGGACCCCGTGACTAAAGCAGATTTAGTAGAAAAAGTTGCCGAAAAAACTGGACTAACAAGAACCGACGTTGCTGTCGTTGTTGATTCTTTTCTCGATACTGTGAAAAAATCACTTGAGTCTGGACACAATATTGAAATACGAGGGTTCGGCACCTTCAAAGTTAAACTTCGTAAAGCCCGTAAAGCGAGAAACCCTCGCACAGGTGAAGTGGTTACAGTACCGGATCGTAAAGTTCCAGTATTTAAACCATCGAACGAGTTTAAAAACATGATTACAAAATTAGAGATTTAAACGTAAACCAAGAAACCGGAGAATTATGCCAAGCGGAAAAAAGAAGAAACGTCATAAGATTAAGACGCACAAGCGGAAAAAACGCAGACGCGCTAATCGTCATAAAAAGAAAAATAAATAGTCGTCCATATCGGAATTTTTATCTGACGTAATCGGAATTATTTTCCACTTGCAAGACAATATCTTCGAGTTTAAACTTCAGACGGCTTTCTATATCATTTCTTAACTTATAATGATATAGTAGTTTACAATTTCTTTTTAAATTTAATGTCCACTAAATTTTAGTGGGCATTTTTTTTGCCATATATAATCGTGGTGAAAAAAATAATTCTCATATCATGTCTGCTTATTGTAGTTGTATCGCATTCTCTCGTGGCACGCGAACGTGTAGATTTCCGTGTCAATGATGACAACTCGACAACACTTCAGAACTCCCCAAGAATCGCTGTGGCGATTGACCAGTCATTTGCAATCACATGGGTCGACCGTCGTGATGGTACCGGTGATATTTATTTGCAAAAATATGATAATTCTGGATACACAATCGGAGTGAATCAAAAAATAAATGATGACTCAAATGAATCGTACCAGTTTGATCCGGCTATCGCTGTTGAACTCTCCGGTAGGTTCTCACTCGTATGGAAAGATTACCGCACCGGTAGCTATCCGCTTAACCCGGAAATATTCACACAACGATATGACTCGACATTTTCTCCTGTAACTACCAACGAACAAATAACAATAGAAAATCCTCTTACTATAAGAGAGACTCCCGACATATCACTTTCCGATTCCAAAAAAGCAATTGTTGTATGGGCAGATTATCGAAATTCAAACTGGGATATTTTCGGACAGTTAATCGATGCAGATGGGTCTAATATTGGTACAAACTTTATAGTGAATGATGATAATATAAATACACAACAACATCGCCCAAGGGTCTCGGTTTCAAATCAAGGATGGTTTGTTGTCACATGGTATGATAATCGTTTTGGCAATGATGATATCTTTGCCCAGGTTTTTGATTCTTTGGGAGTTGCTATAGGAGCAAATCTTCGGGTCAATCAGGATGCCACGACAACAAGGCAGGCGTTTCCCGATGTGACCACCGATGGTGCCGGTAACTTTACGATCGTTTGGGTCGATTGGCGTAATGGAACTTACCCAGATAATCCTGATATTTATTCACGGAAATTCACATCTGCAATGGTTCCTGTTACTGATGAAATAAATATTAATACCGATGGGACCGCTACTGCCCAAAGAGAACCATCGATTTCTGCCGACAGACTTGGCAATGTTGCCATCGTTTGGGCTGATTCAACTTATAATAGTTGGGACATTTCTGGGCAGATGATAGATGTTGATGGTGTTATCAGAGATACAAATTTTATCGCAAACACAGACAGAGATTCCGCACAAGTCAGCCCCGATGTTGCTATCGACGGCAAACAAAGATATGTCACATGGGTCGATCGTCGCAATGGAAACTATGATATCTATGCATCGATACAATTATATAATGATCCAAATTTAGCTGTCTCGGAAACTTCGCTACAGTTTACAATGCAAGTAGGCGATGCGGTACCATCGGCACAGACGATTATTGTCGATCATCTCGGTTATAATCCGCTTGGGTTTTCGATAACTTCAGATGCTGAATGGCTTGATATTACACCGTCGAATTCAACAACAACCGACACAGTTTCAGTCGCTGTTAATACCGATACATTGACAATTGGATTATATACCGGGACACTCCGTTTTTCAGATGACACATATTTTGATTCATCTCTTGCTATTGGAGTACGACTGGAAGTATACAATCCGACGATGCAAATTTCAGATGATACTTTGTCCTTTACATTCTTTGAAAATATCATAGACACATCTACTCAGGTAGTTTATGTTAACAATCTTTCGTACGGTTCATTCAATTGGGCATCATCAGAATCGGCAACATGGATGACAGCCTCAAGCTATGCAGGTTTTTCAGGAGACTCAATAATCATAACAGCCGAACCATCATCTTTGGTCGCCGGAACTTATACCGAATATCTTGTCTTTACATCAGCCGATGCAAGTGGGTCACCGGATACACTCGTTGTCAATGTGGAAGTTCTCAACAACCTTCCATATATAACTGCTACGCCTGATTCGATTTTTATTTATACCGATTCGATTACAAACTATACACTACCGATTGCTATAACAAATTTTGGTGCCGATACATTAAACTGGACAGCAACCAAAAGCAGTAGCTGGTTTACTATCGATACGTCAAGCGGTAGCGATGATGACACGATTACAATCTTAATAGACTCTACTGTCGCCTATGGTCGGTACACGGGGTATATTGATATTGTCGATTCACTTTCATACAATAAAGCAATCCAGGTACCCGTTATTTTAGATTATTACCAAACTTCAACAGACACACTCAGTTTTTCAACTGCGAATGTTGCGACTGAACAAACTGTTTCTATCTCGCTCACATTAGATGCAACAAACTCGTTGACCGAAATTCATCTTCCGTTTCAATTTGATACAACCTATGTCAGATTAGATTCAATTACCGAAGGGGTCACATCGCCGGACATTACAAGCCTCGCATACACCGTCAATAATACGAATGGCACAGCTCTTATAAACCTGACAATGAGTCAGGCGGACACATCGCTTAATATCGGAAGTTCACACCTTGCCGAATTATATTTTACAGCAAAGTCTCTGTTAGGGACATCAACTATTGATTCGATTATTACTGACAGCATCACAACTTATACACTAGATTCTGCCAGTGTGCGATATGCTCCACAAGTTAGAGCAGGTTCAATAGATGTTGATGTTGCTACTGACATAAATGAAAACGAAGATATAGTACTCCCTGACCAAATCGAGCTATTGCAAAATTATCCAAATCCGTTTAATCTCAGTACGACAATTTCATACTCATTACCAAGTCGTTCAGACGTCGCTTTGAATGTCTATAATATCTTAGGTCAAAAAATAAGATTGCTCTTACAACTCACTCAGTCAGCCGGAAACTATCAGGTGATCTGGGATGGGCGGTACAACGACGGTCGGATTGCTCCGAGTGGGATTTATTTTTACAGGCTTGAAGCAAATTCACATGTTTTTGTCAAAAAAATGGTTTTATTGAAGTAATTTTCGACTTTTTTTCATCCTAAAAGTAACTTTTATCATTAACCTCCGTAGAGAAATTAAGACAAAGAATATAAAGAAACGGAGATTTATATGAAAAATTTAAAAGTTTTGTTACTTACATCAATCATAGTTTTCCTTTTAGCAGGTGCATCATATGCCGCTGATAATGCTCACCGTATTTATGGTAAGATTACTACCGTTGACGGCGATGTTTTCGAAGGGCTGATTCGTTGGGATAAAAACGAAGCATCTTGGGTTGATATGTTAGATGGAACAAAAGATATTCCTCGGAAAAATAGAAAAAAATCAAAATCATATAAAAATAGATCCCGAAGAGATGGTATAGAAATTTTTGGTGTACGAATCGGAAGTAATAGTACTTACTTTTCAGGTGGTGCCCAATCAGGTATCCGCTTTGGACATATAGAATCTTTTGAAGTTATTGGTGATAATGAAATTTTAGTTAAACTAAAATCCGGCGAAGAGGTCGAGCTGAGCAATGGTTCAACTGATATTGGTACCGACATTAGAGAAATCATTATTGAAGATTTACATGAAGGCGAGATTGAACTGGAATGGGATGATTTAGAAACTGTAGAATTCTTTGCAGCAAGATCTAATGAAAAATCAGCTTTAGGTGAACGACTCTATGGAACCTTGACTACTCGTCGTGGAGATGAATATACCGGAGTGATTGGTTGGGATTTTGATGAAGCATTAACTAATGATATTTTAAACGGTGAACATAAGAATCGTTCTAAAAAAATTAAGTTTAAACGTATCAAAGCGATTGAAAGATACAGCTCCAATGGTGCGGTAGTATTTCTTGAGGGTGGCAAAGAGATGGTACTTCGAGGCACCAACGATGTTGATGATAGTAACCGTGGTATAGTAATCTCAAACTTTGAGATTGGTGAAATTCTTGTTGAGTGGGATGAGTTTGATAAGCTAGTCTTTGAAGAAATACCATCTAATTCTTTCTCATACAATGATTTTGACGGTGGTAAACGACTAGAAGGTACTGTATATACTGAAGATGGTGATTCATATACTGGTTTTATTCGCTGGGACAATGATGAAGAGTATAGTTGGGAATTGTTAGACGGTAATTATCATAACGTTAAATTCCAAATCGAATTTTCGAAAATCAAAGAGATCAGAAAGAAATCATACCGTTCATCTATCGTAACTATTCACAATGGTGAAAGCTTCCGCTTAAGAGGTTCAAACGATGTTGATGAAGATAACAAAGGGATATTTATCATTGACAAAAATGGCGATGAAGTTGAAATCGAATGGGATGAATTTGACCGAGTAGAGTTTAAATAAACTTTTTTCAAAAATAAAATGTTTCGCTGTTTTCATTCCCTCCACACACAGTGAGACTGTAATAAGAAAAGCCCGCTTATGCGGGCTTTTTTATATCTAATACTTATCGTAAAATACTATTGAAGTTTTGATTGTTCAAAAGCTTCTTTTAAATCTTTTACATGCTGTTCAGCAGTCGCAATGTTTTTTGCTTTTGGTTTCCCTTTAGCCATTTTAATATAGGACTGCCAGTTGGCAATATTTACAGAATAATTTTCAGGGTCGGAAGTCTCAACAGCAATAGCGTAGTTGTAAGCAGCTCTGTATTTTTTCTTTGTTTTGGACTTCATCGCTTTTTTGAAAGATGAAGCAGCACTTGAATATTTTTCCTGCGACAAATAAATTTGCCCCAAAGTCGAATGAGCTAAATAATAATCAGATCGTAAAGATGCTGATTTTTTTAATGCTTTGATTGCATCAGCAATCTTGCCTGAATTCTTATAACTCTTTCCAAGCATATATTGTGTGATATGGTCGCCACCGCCTAGTTCATGACACTTATTAAAAGCAGCAATAACTTCGGCATGATTGTTCTTCTTATAGTAAACTTTACCAAGTTCTTTATAAGTTCCGGCATCTTCTTTTAAGGCAATTGATGACTTAAATGAAAGTTCAGCTTCAGCATATTTTTTTAATTTGTACTGTACTTTTCCAAGATTGGTAAATGCATCAACGTTTGTCTTGTCTTGTTCAGTAGCTGTTTTAAAATTAGATAATGCTTTATCATAGTTCTTTTGACTAAAGTATATAGTACCCATATTGATATATGCATCAATAAATTTAGGGTCTTCTTTTATACAAAGTTGGTATGCTAAAAGAGCAGATTTTGTATCGTTTGCTTTTTCAAGTTCCAAACCTTTATTAAAAGATTCTTTGGCAACTTCTGTGTCAGCAAAACCGTTTGAAGTAAAGCTAAATAGACCAACTAAAACGGCAACGATAATGAGCCACGGTGATACTGTTTGCTTTTTTGTTTGAGCCATAACTATCTGGTTCCTTTCAATTATATTATATTTCTGTTATTTTCTACACATTTACGGTCAAAATGATCCAGCTTTTTATAACGAATTACGATGTGTTGCCAGAGCTTGTTTGACATTATCGTATTTCAAAGCTAACATTCTGGCAGCTAAAACAGCCGCGTTTTTGGCACCGGGAGATCCGATTGCAACTGCCGCAACTGGTATTCCAGGAGGCATTTGCGTCACTGACAAGAGAGCATCCATACCACCTAAGGCAGCGGGAAGAGGCACCCCAATGACAGGTAAATTTGAATGAGCAGCGGCTACACCGGGTAGAGCTGCCGATAATCCGGCCATCGCAATTATTACTTCATAGCCATCTTTTTCGGCTTGTTCTATATAATTTTTGGTCTGTTCAGGATGTCGATGTGCCGATGAGACTTTTAAATCAGACTCGATCTCAAAAACTTCAAGCTGGGCTATACACTTCTCAGCATATTCCATGTCTGATTTTGAACCTATTATAATAAATGCTTTTGCCATCTTTTTTATTCCTTTTATTTCTTTTTAAGAACCCGAAATCCAATATCTTTTCGGAACATGATACCATTGAATTTAATTTTAGAAACACCTCGGTAGGCACGGTCTAAAGCGAGTTGTAAATTTTTATCTGTACCGGTTATGCCTAAAACACGACCGCCGGCAGTAACAAGTTTTTTTTCTTTGAGGGCAGTCCCGGCATGGAATGCAAAACAATTTTCTTCTTTAAAATCATGCAGACCTTTGATTGGAATACCTTTGTTATATTTCCCAGGGTATCCTTTTGAAGCAATCGTTACACAGGCTGAACTGCCTTGACGCCAACTCAACTTTGGAAACGATGAAAGGGTCTGGTTAACAGATGTCAGCATCAGTTCTGCTAAATCTGTTTTTAAAAGAGGAAGGACCGCTTGTGTTTCCGGGTCACCAAATCGACAGTTAAACTCAAGCACTTTAGGACCTGCATCTGTGAGCATCAAGCCTGCCATGAGGACACCTTTGAAAGGAATTCCTTCTTGAGACATACCATGGATTGTCGGGGCAAGGACGTGGTCGAAAATCTGCGTCATGACATCTTTGGTTACAAAATCGGTAGGGCAGAACGCTCCCATACCACCGGTGTTAGGACCTTTGTCGCCTGCGTAGGCTTGTGTATGATCCTGACTTGGGAGCAGTGGAATAATGTTTTTCCCATCCGAAACAGCCATACTCGTTACTTCCTGACCAACCATAAATGACTCAATCAAAACCTGAGTCCCGGCGTTGCCAAAAACTTTTGTCATCATGATATCTTCGAGAGCTTTGGTCGCCTCGGCAATATTTTTAACAATGATAACACCTTTGCCGGCAGCGAGTCCATCAGCTTTGATAACTAATGGGAACTGTGCTGAGTTACAAAACCCAATCGCCTCGGCGTAAATTTTAAATGTCTTGAATGGAGCAGTAGGTATATGATACTGCTTCATAAAATTCTTTGAGAAAACTTTGCTACTTTCAATCTTTGCGGCTTCTTTGGACGGACCGACTATCTTAAGTTTTTTCTTCTGAAATTCATTTACAATTCCTTTTGCTAAAGGAACTTCAGGTCCTACGACTGTTAAGCCGATTTTATTACGAAGAGCAAATTCTACTAAAGCTTTCGTACTCTCTACTTTTAAATTGACACATTTAGCAATCTTGCTGATTCCTGCATTGCCTGGGGCACAGAAAATCTTGTCAACTTTTTTTGATTTTTTTAATTTCCAGACTATCGCATGTTCGCGACCGCCGGAACCTATTACTAATACTTTCATACTATTCTAAATTCCTATTTGAGTCGGAAATTATACACTAAATCGACCCAAAAGACAACTTGTTTTTTTCTTATGACGAATTTACATTTATATCTGTGTAATTATTTTTTGCAGTATTTGAAATAAATCTTTGGATATAATCGGTTGACAAAGCGTCAATTAAGTGTTTATTTCAGTTTTTTAAAAGAGCATTGTACCTTTAAAAGTACAAAATTTAATTTGTAATAAATTATTGAAAATATTAGAGGATTATGTAATGAAAAAAACTCTGGCTTTGACCCTTTTGATGCTGTTAGTTCTGTTTAATCTCTCAGCAGTCGCTCAAGATGATGATGATGAAATTGAAAAAGATAACGCCGAATTTACATTCTTTGGTGGAATTGCCTCACCCGCTGGTGATTTTTCCGATTGGGGTGGTGACTCTCTAAAGGTTGCTTCCGGTGTAGATATGGGCTTAGAAGGTGGATATTTCTTCACTCCAAGTTTTGTAACCGGTGCCGGCTTTACATACACAAGCTTTGGTATTGATTCTGATAACGAACTGACAACTGACCTTTCGCATCGTCTGTATAGCCCATATGCATATGCGAAATACTATTTGCCGACTGATGGCAATTTTGTTCCGTATGTCAAAGGAACTTTTGGCGTAGATTATATTAAATTCACTACTTGGATAAATAACACTGACGGACCTCGCTATCGTCAGGCTGCCTATGACCCTGCTATTTCATACAGCATTGGTCTTGGAGCTTTTTACTACACAGCTGATTATTCCGGATTTTTTATTGAAGGAAATTATCGCATGACAGCTTCTGAAGATGTGCAGTATCGTGATGAAGCACCATTTGGTGTAAAAGCTGCAATCATGGAATTCCATGCCGGCTTTAGAGTTTTAATCGGTTCTGATGAATAATTTGACTTGAATTTTATAAAACCCGCTCATTGGGCGGGTTTTTTTATTGCACCTTAAACTCAATTGAGTACTATAAAGAGTATGACAAAAATTAAAATACTGATAGTTGATGATGAAAAAAGCCAGCGAGATTTGCTCAGTGGTTTTTTAAGTAAAAATGGCTTTGATGTCTCCTCCGCTGAAAACGGGGAAGATGCTCTCAAGAAGTATCGTTCTGTCTTCTCACCAATTGCAATCGTAGATATGAAAATGCCCGGGATGAATGGGCTTGAACTGCTGGTGAAACTCAAAGAAATTAATCCATTTATTCAGGTTTTAGTCCTGACCGCTTTTGGCTCTGTTGAAACGGCTGTCTCTGCTATGAAAGCTGGGGCACATGATTATCTCACCAAGCCAATTGAAGAACTTGAAGAACTAATTTTAAAACTACAAAAAGCTGCCGATCAAAATCGACTTGTCGTAGATAACAAAGTGATGAGTGAGCGAATCAAAGAAATATTCCCATCATCGGAAATGATTGGCGAGTCACCTGAGATGCACAAAGTAAAAGAACTTATCACCCTTGTTGCTCCGCAGGATACGACCCTTCTGATTACCGGAGAGTCAGGTACCGGTAAAGAACTTGTGGCAAGAGCGGTGCATGCTTTATCACCTCGTGCCAATAAAAAACTTGTTGCTATCAACTGTGCGGCATTCCCCGAGAACCTTCTTGAGTCAGAACTTTTTGGGTATGAAAAAGGAGCCTTCACAGGAGCGGGAAAATTAAAACAAGGACGGTTCGAACTTGCCGATGGTGGCACGCTTTTCTTAGATGAAATCGGAGAACTTCCGCTTACTATGCAAGTCAAACTTTTACGAGTTTTAGAAGAGAAGAAAATAGAACGATTAGGTTCTGTGAATGAAATTGATTTGGATATTCGTATTATTGCTACGACCAACAGAGATTTAGAAAAAATGATTGAGGAGAAAACTTTTAGAGAAGATCTCTATTATCGCCTCAATGTTGTCCGCCTGCATCTTCCATCACTCGCTGAAAGAGGTGGTGATATTTTACTGCTTGCTAATAAATTTATAGACAGTTGTAAGAAAAAAATAGGTAAAGAAATCAAAGGACTCACTCCCGATGCTGCCGAAATGCTGACATCGTATAACTGGCCGGGGAATGTTCGAGAGCTTGAGAATATTATCGAACGAGCAATTATTCTGACCCGTTCTGATTATGTTGACAAAGTAGCTCTGGTTGGAATTTCACAAAATAGCGGTAAAAAGCAATCTGCTTTTGAATTGCAAACTCTGGCGAATCTCGAAAAAAATCAGATAGAAATGACCTTACGCAAGCTCGATTGGTCACTTCAAAAAACAGCCGATTCTCTAGGAATTCACCGTAATACTCTTCGGAGTAAAATCAAAGAATACGATATAACTCAATAACTTACACAATTATAGGGCATCGATTCTTCTCTTCGCACAATATATGTGCCTCTTCTGCTTTGTTATTACCCTCTAAAAACTCCTATCGTGAAGCAATAGAACGGGTTAACGGTTTTGGCATGCTGTTTGATATATATAAAGACAAATAGAAGCTAATTCCTCAAAGGAGATTAATATGAAAACAACATTTTTTACAATACTTTTAATATTTTCAGCCTTTTTAATGGTTGGGTGTGAATCTGATACTGCTGATGTTTTAATTCTAGATGTACTTCCACTTCCACCACAGGGTGTCCATTCTGTAACTGGTGATGAACAAGTATTCGTTTACTGGAATGGTTCCCATGAAGTAGATGTTTCCGGTTATATCGTATATCGAGCTGACGCACTGGCTGGACCTTATTCTCAAATCGGTATTGAAACCCAAGTCGTTGATGCTTCTCTGCCTTTAGATTTGTATCGATATATTGACAACGATGTTTTTAATGGGGAAACATATTTTTACGCTATTGCATCTTTTGATGCTTCCGGGCGTGAATCTTTAGATCTTTCATACGAAGATGTGTTTGACACTCCTCGTCCTGAAGGGATTGTGACTCTATATGATAGATTCTTTGACTCGCTTACTGCCGGACTTATTTTAGATACAACTTTGTGGATTACTGCGTACGATGACATTGATGCGGATATCTTTATTGACTCCGATGCTCAAGCATTTTATATAAATGTTGCTCATGATGGAGTTGATCTGCAGGATATGGGTTACACTTCATCGTTTGATGAAATTGGCTATGCACCTACAGATGGTTGGTCTAACAATGGATGGGCTGAGCTGATTGTCGGTCATACCTATGTCGTTTGGGATGATGATTTATTCTTTGCCAAATTACGTGTTGAATCTTTTGGAGCAAACTCTGTAAATTTCAGATGGGCTTTCCAACTTGATGCCGATAACCCTGAATTAGTATTACCGAAACATGAAGCAGAAAAACCAATACACATAAATTATAACGCAAAACGTTCTACTACGAACGTACAATAAATGAAAGGATAGTGATATTATGTTACGCACATTAAAATTATTCAGTATTACGGCTCTCATCGCTGTCATGACAACTCTATCTGCAAGTGCCGATAGCAAGTATGATTATAATAGCAACGACGATTACAATAACAATAATAATAATCCTGCACAGATTGTAAAAATCGACAGGTACCTGGATGTTGAAGTATGGACAAACCATACCGATAACGAATTCTACGAAGGTGACAATATTGTATTAAGTTTTAGATCAAACCGTGACGCTTTTGTTGCGATCTATACCGTAGATTCAAGGGGGAGGGTGAATCTTTTATTCCCGGCATCACAAAACGATAATAACTTTATCGAGGGTGGCGAGACCTATCGTCTGCCTGACCATCGTGATGATTTCGATTTTGTAGTCTCGGGTCCCGAGGGTGTCGAAACTATTCAGATTATCGCATCCAAAGAACGTTTCCCAATTCCTGACTGGTACCCAACATCTGGGCTTATAGATGATGCTGAAGACCGTCACGAGTTTATGGACTACTTGAACAGTCGTTATTTTGTTCGCTACGATGGGCAACGATTCGCCTTTGATCGAGCATCGATTTATATTAACGAATGGGAAGATGACTACTATCGCCCTGTCTACTATCCTTCATATCCAAGTTGGACTGTTGCCGGTAATGTGTACATTGACTACCCATATGGTGGTTCGGTTTATGTTAATGGTATCTACTGGGGAATCGCTCCTCTGTATATCCCTCGAATCTATGTCGGATGGCACACTTTTACCGTTTATGATCGTTATGGCTATTGTTGGGAAAACGATATTCATGTCACTCGTTACAATACTGTGGTCTTAAATAGAACAGTTATCAAACCAACATCAACTGTTCGTTCAAAATATAAAGAAGTTCGCACTGTTGGTTACCGTAACCCGGTTACAAGCGGCTACCCAAAATATAAAGGCAGTAAAGTTGTCACAAAAAGAGATGTTGGCTACAAGTCATCTAAGGTTGTGACAACCAAGAAAAAATACACAAGAGGTTCTACCCAAGTTGTAAAAACTAAACGTGGCTACGAGACAACCGGTAAAACTGTTGTTGACAGAAAACGTACAACTTCAAGAACTACATACGAGAAAAAGACTAGCCGTACTTCCGAAAGTTCATCAAGGTCTGTCGATCGCAAAAGAACTACTAGTAGCTCTTCAGGTTCAAGCGGTACCTATAAACGGTCAACCGGGAAAACTTCATCACGGAAAGCAGCTACCTATCAGAAAAAAAGTACGAGTTCTAAAAAGTCTTCATCCTCAAAAGTAGAGAAGAGAACCAGTAAAAGCAGTTCAACGAAAAAAGCTGCTAAAGTTGAGAAACAGAGTACAAAATCAAGCAAAAGTAACTCTGGTTCAAAAAGTGGAAGTGTCAAGAAGTCAGGAAGCTCTAGCAAGCAGTCGAAGTCATCCGGTTCAGTTTCTAAAGGTTCCTCGAGTAAGTCTTCAAGTGGTAAAAGTGGAAAGAAAAGACGGTAGGTTTTAAAGCTTGCGTCTTTTCGTGAGAACAGCTATTTTTTAATAAGGAACTTAATTATGAAAAAAATAATGACTTACATACTGGTGCTTTCTTTCTTGGTTTTCTCAACAGGTAATCTCTTGGCTGTTGAAAAGAAAGTAAAGAAAACAGCCAAGAAGACAGAGCAGAAAAAGATTGATACGAAAAAAGTTGTCGCTCAAAAGGCTGCTGCGAAAAAAGCAGCCGCAAAGAAAGCTGCTGCTAAAAAAGCCGCTTTGAAAAAGTCATCGAAGAAGTACGATAAGATGATCGACAAGAACAACAATGGCATTGATGATCGTAAAGAAAAAGCAGCTGCAAAAAAGAAAGCTGCTAAGAAGAAAAAGAAATAAGATTTTTTAGATATAATATTACTAAAAGACCTGCTGTCTCAGCGGGTCTTTTTTCTGCCATTTTAACAGCTAAATGGCATCTTAAAATCTTCAATATTTCAGTCAAAAATCGCAAAATAGACTACAAATCTACATAATTGGCAAAAAATATAGAAAATCTCTCTTTTTTCATAAAATATCATATTAAAACTAAACCTTTTACCTTGACTTCCGTTACAATAATTGTTACTTACTTGTGTACTGCCAGTAACGATGACATAATGGCAGGTATAGCGAAAACCCTTGTTTATGGTACTCTGAATGGCTTTTGAAAATTTATCTGATCGTGAAAAACTGATTCTGTCGAATCTTATCAATTTCTATATCTCGTCCGCCGATGCTGATCCGGTTGGCTCACGGGTTATTGCAAATAAGTTCGACATGGGAATCTCTCCGGCTACGATTCGGAATACATTGCAGGACTTAGAAGAGCTCGGGCTAGTCCAGCAACCGCATACATCGGCGGGTAGAATTCCGACCGATGTTGGCTACCGTTTTTATGTGGATTATCTGTTAAAACCGGAAGTGCTGTCAGAAATCGAAAAAGAGCATATCAAAAATACAATGTTGCAACAGGGCAGAGGTATCAATGAAATCCTCGGACAAACTTGCAAAATCCTTTCATCGATTTCAAACCAGCTAGGGGTTTCAATCGCACCGCAGTTTCGGGCTGGTATTTTAGAACGGATGAACCTTATTCCGGTTACTTCGGAACGGGTCATGGTTGTCATAGTTCTCAAATCTGGTTTAGCTCGTTCGATGGTTATCGAAGTTGAAGTTTCCTTTAATGAAAGAGAACTGCAAGAAGTTGAAGCACTTCTCAACGAACGGCTGAGTGGACTCACTCTTGGTGAAATCAGCGAAACAATTTCGCAACGTTTGGCAGATGTCAGCGGTAACGGAAAACTGGTAAAACTCTTTATAGATTCAAAAGATAAAATTTGGACAGAATCAAAAGCGGAAGATATTTTTGTATCGGGTGCTGAGAACTTAGTCGTCAAGCCTGAATTTTCTGATCTTTTGCGAGTATCTGATTTGATGAAGCTTATCGAAGATGGTTCGGTCTTGTCAGAATTCATCGCCAACGCTGACGACGAAGGACTACTTATAACAATAGGTGCTGAAAATAAATTTAAAGAAATTTTAAACTGTTCGATGGTGACATCGCAGTATAAAGTTGGGAAAGTGACCGGTACTATTGGTATCGTGGGACCTACCCGAATGGCGTACAGTAAACTTGTCTCGGTTGTCGACTACACCGCCCGCACAATTACCGAGATGCTTTCAGGCATAAAACAATAAGAAGGAAAAATATAGTGTCAGATAACAAAGAAAAAGTAACAACAGAGAAACAATCTGAAAAAGATGAGACAAAAGTTGAAGTAGAAATCGAAACGACTGAATCATCTGATACAGAAACTTCTGATGAAACAAAAGTAGAAGGAGTAAAACCTACCGAGCCGGTCGCACCGGTCGAACAGGTCAAACCTGTCGAACCTGAACTTTCAACAGAAGAGAAACAACAGAACCGTATTACAGAACTTGAAGATACATTAATGCGTAAAGTTGCCGAGTTTGAAAATTATAAAAAAAGAACCGCTCGTCAGCATTCCGACATGATTGCTTTTGCCAATGAAAAAACTATTGGCGATGTACTGGATGTTGTGGATAATTTTGACAGAGCCTTGAAGCAGGAAGATGAAAATATTACTTTTGAATCTTTCACCGAAGGTATCAAAATGATTCATAATCAACTGCATGCGATCATTGATAAATATGATGTCAAACCTATCGAAGCGATGGGTAAGCAGTTTGATCCAAACTTCCATGAAGCACTTATGCATGTTGAGTCAGATGAATTTAAAGAAGGCATAGTCGCTTTCGAAATGAACAAAGGCTACACAATGGGCGGAAAAGTTATTCGCCATAGTCGGGTCGGAGTTGCAAAACCAAAAGAAGAAAACAAAGAAGAAGAAAATAAAAACGAAGATAACAAAGAATAATTGGCACAAAAATAATAATATAATATATATAAAGGAATTTTATTATGGGTAAAATCATTGGTATCGACTTAGGTACTACAAACTCATGTGTATCGGTTCTCGAAGGTCAGGCACCGGTCGTAATCCCAAATTTAGAAGGTGCCAGAACGACACCATCTGTTGTTGGGTTTACAAAAGACGGTGAACGCCTTGTAGGTGCTGCCGCAAAAAGACAAGCAGTCACAAACCCTGAAAATACAATCTTCTCCGTGAAACGTTTCATGGGAAGAATGCACGACGAAGTAAGTTCTGAAGAAAAAACAGTTCCGTATAAAGTCACCGAAAATGACAAAGGTGCTGTTATGATTGAAGCTTTAGGTAAAAAATATTCACCACCTGAAATTTCAGCAATGATTCTGCAATCACTTAAAGCATCTGCCGAAAGTTATCTTGGCGAAACAGTCACGCAAGCAGTTATCACTGTCCCTGCATATTTCAATGACGCCCAGCGTCAGGCTACAAAAGATGCCGGTAAAATTGCAGGTCTAGAAGTGCTTCGCATTATCAACGAACCAACCGCAGCTTCACTTGCTTATGGTTTACAAAAAGATATTTCTCAAAAAATCGCAGTCTATGATTTAGGTGGCGGTACTTTTGATGTATCTATCTTAGAGATCGGTGATGGTGTTTTTGAAGTTCGTTCAACTAATGGCGACACTCATCTTGGTGGTGATGATTTTGATGAAGCTATTATCAACTGGATGGCTGAAGAATTTAAGAAATCTAATGCTATTGATTTGCGTAAAGATAACATGGCACTCCAACGTCTCAAAGAAGCTGCCGAAAAAGCAAAAATCGAACTTTCATCTACTGTACAAACAAACATCAATCTTCCGTTTGTAACAGCTGATGCTTCAGGTCCTAAACATTTAGACCTCACTCTTACTCGTGCGAAATTCGAACAGCTCGTTGATGCTCTTGTGCAAAGAACTGTTGCACCATGTAAAGCTGCTATTCGTGATGCCAAACTTTCTCTTTCTGAAATTGATGAAGTGGTTCTCGTTGGTGGTATGACTCGTATGCCAAAAGTTATCGAGATTGTAAAAGGTCTCTTTGGTAAAGAACCTCACAAAGGTGTCAACCCTGATGAAGTAGTTGCTATTGGTGCTGCGGTTCAGGCTGGTGTGCTTTCCGGTGACATGAAAGATATCGTACTTCTTGATGTTTCTCCACTCACATTAGGTATCGAAACTCTTGGTGGTGTGTTAACTCCGTTGATTGAACGGGACACAACGATTCCTACAAAGAAATCACAGATTTTCTCAACTGCCGAAGATAACCAACCGGCTGTGTCAATTCATGTTTTACAAGGTGAACGTAAAATGGCACTTGATAACAGAACCCTAGGCAAATTTGACTTAGCTGAAATTCCACCTGCTCCAAGAGGAATGCCACAAATCGAAGTTACTTTTGATATTGATGCAAATGGTATTGTCCATGTGTCCGCAAAAGATAAAGCTACCAATAAAGAGCAGTCGATTCGTATCGAAGTATCATCTGGTCTTTCTGATGCTGAAATCGATGGCATGGTAAAAGATGCTGAGAAACATGCTGATTCGGATAAAGAAAAAGCAGATATTATTCAAGCTCGTAACGAAGCTGACCAGTTGATTTATGGAACTGAAAAAACTTTAAAAGATAATGCCGATTCTATCGACGCTGATGAAAAAACAAAAGTTGAAGAAGCTATTGTTAAACTCAAAGATGTTATCGGTGGTGAATCTTTAGAAGCAATCAATACTGCTAAAGAAGAACTTATGAAAGCATCGCACAAGATTGCTGAAGAGATGTATAAAAAAGCACAAGAAGAGCAAGCAGCCGCAGGCGGTGACCAAGCAGGAGCAGGACCCGAAGTCAATACCGAAGGTCAACCTCAAGCTGACGCACAGGGCGAAGCTCAACCTGGTGACGGTGCTGTTGATGCTGACTTTGAAGTTGTTGATGAAGAAAAGAAATAAGTAGCCTATGTCAAAAAGAGACTACTATGATATCCTTGGCGTAGACAAAGGATCAGGTGATTCAGAGATAAAATCTGCATACCGTAAAAAGGCTATGAAGTTTCATCCTGACCGTAACCCAGGCGATTCGTCAGCCGAAGATAAATTTAAAGAAGCAACCGAAGCGTACGAGGTTCTCAAAGACCAACAAAAAAGACAGATGTATGACCAGTATGGTCACGCAGGTCTAGGTCAGGGAGCAGGCGGAGGTTTTGGTGGCTTTGGCGGTGGACAAGGATTTGAGGGCTTCGATTTAAGCGATGCCCTCAGGTCTTTCATGCGCGACTTTGGTGGCGGCAGTCAAGGCGGAGGCGGAGGTTCTGTCTTTGAAGAGATGTTCGGTGGTGGAGGCGGAGGTCGTCAACGTCGGAACCGTGGCGAAGATTTACGAATCCGTGTTAAACTAACTCTTGAAGAAATCGCCGAAGGTGTTGAAAAGAAAGTTAAAGTAAATCGTCAGGTAGGTTGTAATACTTGTGCGAGTTCAGGCGTTGCTGCTGGCTCATCCAAGACAACATGTCCACAGTGTAAAGGGCATGGGCAGGTTCGTACTCTTTCTATAACGTTCTTAGGGACTGTTCAGCAGGTGACAACTTGTAATTCTTGTCGGGGAACCGGTGAAATTATTGCCGATGCATGTAAAACTTGTCGAGGTGAAGGACGCGTACGCGGTTCCTCCGAAGTTGCTATCAATATTCCTGCCGGTGTATCAGCAGGAAATTATATGACTATCGACAACATGGGCAACGCTGCTCCAAACGGTGGTGAAAGTGGTGACTTGATTGCTATCTTTGAAGAGGTCGAACATGAACATTTTGAAAGACATGGCGACCATATTATTTGTAAACTACCGATTTCATTTACAACTGCCGCTATGGGTGGTTCAGTTTCTGTTCCTATCTTAGGTGGTACCGCAAAACTGAAAATTCCTGCCGGTGCACAACCGGGGAAGACTTTGAAAATGCGTGGGAAAGGAATCCCGCATCTACATCGTAATGGTCAAGGTGATCAGTTGGTACAAATTGTTGTTTGGGTGCCTACAAAACTTTCATCTGATGATAAAATTCTTTTAGAAAAATTAGAACTGTCGGAATCTTTTGTTCCACCAAAAGCGAACAAATCATTTTTTGATAAATTACGTGACTCTTTAGGAGTGTAACGAAATGCCTAATAAAGAATTTATAGAAGTATCGGTCGAATTACCGCATCAGTTTGTTGATGCGGTTTCTGACTTTATATCTCAAAATATTTCTACCGGTTTAGTCTTTGAAGAAATCAATAATAATGCGGTCATAAAATTTTATGTGCAGGCTGACAATGACGAAAACTACAATGAGAAATTGAAATTTTATTTTCAATCTCTCAAAGAACTGCATGATGATTTTACGCAAATTCCTGTTATGAAAGATAGAGTCGTTGAAGATATCGAATGGGAAGATGCTTACCGCGAATCTGTCAAAGCAGTTTTAATCGCTGATGATATTTCTGTTCGTCCTCCCTGGGATGAAAAACCCTCTGCGGCAATCTATGATATAATCATCGAACCAAAGATGGCATTTGGTACTGGTTCGCATGAGACTACCCGAAGCTGTCTTGAAATTTTAAGACATACTTTAAAACCAGATATGACTTTTCTCGATATGGGCTGTGGCTCGGGGATTCTTTCGATATTAGCTGATCAGTTAAAAGTGAAATCTATCAAGGCTATCGACTACGATCAGATTTCTGTTGAAAACACGATTGAAAATTTTAAACTTAATAATGTTACAACACCATACGAAGCTCTTTATGGTTCTATCGAACAATGTGAAAATGATGTTCCATATGATTCCGTCTGTGCCAATATGATTAAAAATGCAATTCTCTCGATGCTTGATAAATTATGTCTGCTCACAAAGCCGGGTGGAATTTTAATTCTTTCAGGACTTCTTGAAGAAGACTTAGAAGAAATCGAAGAAACTTTGTTCAGGTGTAGCATGCATGACTTTGAAATTATCGAAGATAACGAATGGCGTTCGCTAATCGTACGAAAGAAATCAGAATGAATCATCCAATTTTTTACGTCGACCCAAATTCTATTGTCGGTGATAATGTTGAACTGAATAAAACAGAATCGCACCATGCTCTTTCTGTCATGCGTCTTTCTGTCGGTGATATGATTATTACTGTCGATGGGCTAGGCACTGCTCACAGGGGAGAGATTGTTCTTGCCAAAAAAAATAAGCTGGTTCAACTGAAAATCCATTCGTCGGTTCGGAATTTTGGAGAGACAGATTCAATCGTTACTCTTGCGGCAGGGCTTTCTACTAATTCCAAATTTGATACTGTCATTGAAAAAGCAACCGAGCTGGGTGTCAAAAGAATTATCCCGCTTATCTGCCTGAAAGGGAAAGTCAAACTTGATGACCCAAAACGGATAAAGACCAAGCAAACTCGGTATAACAAAATTGCTCTGGCAGCGATGAAACAATGCCGACGTTCCTATCTTCCCGAAATTGTAGCCCCAACAACTTTTGCTGACTTAATGAAGCAAGTCGACGATGAATCGCTCAACCTGATTTTTCATCCATCTCATCAATCTCAAAAATTATCAGAAATTGATTTCAAAGATAACAGAAAAAGAGTAACAATCATAGTCGGTCCTGAATCCGGTTTCTCAGATGATGAACTCGACTTAGCATCTGATAAAAATATAATTTCAATTTCATTAGGTGACAGAATCTTACGAACCGAAACAGCTTCACCCTCTATTTTAGCTATTATCATGAATCTGCTTGGAGAAATATAGTATTACCGAAATCTGCCGATAGGTATAAGACGATGGAAAATATTATAATCACAGCTTTTATAGCAGTCATAGGTCTTATAATCGGATCATTTTTAAATGTCGTTATTTTGCGAGTACCAACAAAAACGATGTTCAAAAACTCACGCTCTGAATGTCCGAAATGTTCTACTCAATTAAAATGGTATCATAATATTCCTGTTTTAAGCTATCTTTTCTTAGGTGGGAAATGCGGCTTTTGTAAAGAGAAAATCTCGATGAGGTACCCTTTGGTAGAACTGCTCAACTCTATATTTTATAGCTTTTTCTTTTGGAAATTCTCACTGACTGTCGAATTTATTGTTTTTGCTCTCATAATTTCAACTCTGATAGTAATCTTTTTTATAGATTTAGACCATCAGATAATCCCCGATGTCATAACTCTCCCGGGTATACTTCTTGGATTGGCAGCATCATTTTTACCCGATGGAATCGGAATCTGGCAAGCTGTTATCGGTTTCTTAGTCGGAGGTGGTGCTTTATATCTGGTCGCAATCTTGGGCGACTTCCTTTTCAAAAAAGATTCTATGGGTGGGGGAGATATAAAAATGGCAGCTATGCTCGGAGCATTTTTAGGATGGCAGAAGGTCCTGCTTATATTTATGCTCTCATCGGTTGTCGGTTTAGTCATTTCTTTAGCGATTATGACTGTCTCAGAAAAACTCAGAAAAGAACGAGTTATTCCGTTTGGACCATTTATAGCAATCGCTGCAGTCATCGCAATCACATATGGTGATCAAATTATATACTTTTATTTAGAAAACTTCCTTTATAACAACTGATCTTCTTAATTCGCTCATAATCTATCCGATATACCTAGTGTAAAACTATGTATAAAAAAAATAAGACATACGAGTTAGAAGTCCATTTTGGACTCTTGGTGCTGGTTATTATAATGCTCAGTTTGAATATTTTCTCAAACTTTGTCATATATAGCGGTCGAAATATCCTTGTTGATGATATCGAAGGAGAGCTGTATAAATCATCTCTGGCAATCAGCAGGCATTTGCAAAATAATCAAATGACATCTGTTTCAGACTCTGATAAACGACTCTTTCTAAAAAAATATAATCTTGATGATTTGTTTTTTATCCAATCATATCAAAAAGATTTTAGCAAAAACGAAAATATTCAGAACTTACAACAAAGCATGACAAAAATCCCTCCTGAACAAATGCCAAATATTATAAAAACTATTGTTTCGGCAGACTATTATGAACTTACACGAGGGGTGGAAAGTCATTATGCCTTTGCGGCACCATTGATTATTGGTAAGAGTAATAATATTCTTGTTCTTTCTAAAAACTTACCCAAATTAGCTTATCTTGATGACTCCTCAAACACTCTTAAGCTAATTTCAATGATTGCATTTTTTGCGATTGCTCTTATATATATTTTGCTCTACCGGTTTATACTTCCTCCTTTTAGACTGTTAAAAGAAAAAGCAAAATCGGCAGGTCGAAATATTCCAAAAGAAGATTATGAGGTTGATTCAGTTCTCAATGAATATCAAATTATTATAAAAGAACTCAAAGAGAAAGAGAGAGAACTTGTCAAGTTGCACCAGGGTGAAACTTTGCGAGCTGATTCATTAGAGCAATTTAATGAATATCTGCTTGGCTCAATGAATGCCGGGATTATTACAATTGATAAAGATGGCAAAGTTCTCACTTTCAACAATGCCGCCGAGAAAATATTTCAAACCGATTCATTTGAATATTTAAATAAATCATATACATCGTTGCCGTTTCTCTCAAAGAAGTTACTTGCGAAAATTGATAGAACGTTGCATAAAAATATTTTCCACGCCTATGAAGAATATAGCTTTACCAATATTGATCTTAAGGCAGGCATAACAATTTCTCCTGTCTGTGATAATGAAACCCATCAGATAGGTGCATCGATTCTTATCAATGATATTTCAGAAATTAAGAGTTTACAAAATGAACTAGAAAAGAACCGCCAGATGTCTGCTCTTGGCGAAATGTCAGCCGGGCTTGCCCATCAGCTTCGAAACTCACTTGGTGCAATCGTTGGGTATAATCAATTAGTAAAGAAGAGGCTCACGCAAAATAATCTCGATACCCATACAGTTGATTCTATGGCGACAGAATTAAATGAATCTGAACATCTTATAAAACGATTCTTAAATTTCACTAAACCTTTTGACTTTTCACCTGAGAATGAAAATATAGCTGACTTTATTGAAAGTATAATTGAAACTTTGTCGGTTCGTGATGACTTTGAAAAAATCAGTTTACAATTTGATAATCAATTAGCTAAAAATTATGAAACTGACATAGATACACTTTTACTCAAGCAGGCAATTACTAACCTTATTGAAAATAGTAAAAATGCATACGATGATGCCGACGGAAGTATTCATGTCAAAGTTGTGAATGTTGAAAACGAAACGTGTCAAATTTCTATTACAGATAACGGGTGTGGAATCGACAATGATAATCTTGAAAAAATATTCACTCCGTTTTATTCGACTAACCCATCCGGTACCGGCTTAGGTCTTCCGCTTGCTCAAAAAATTATCGCACTGCATAATGGGCATCTGATTGTAGAGTCAGAAATCGGCAAGGGGACAACTTTTAAAATCATACTCCCTCTGAGTACAAGCTCTGCACAAATTATGCCGAAAATTTTACTTTAAAAATTCATAATAAAATCCTTTTGTTCTTACAAAAATTAAGTATATTTGGATGATTTTATAAAGGAGATTTTATGTATTCACCATCAGATTTTAGAAAAGGTTTACGTATTTTAGTAGATGATCAGCCTTATTATGTTGTAGAATATCAGCATTTTAAAATGGGTCGTGGTAAAGCGAATATTCGTACTAAATTAAAGCATATTAAAACAGGTGGCGTTGTTGAAAAAGTATTTTCATCAAACGACTCTTTTAAACCACCCGACATGCAAGATGTTAAAATGCAATACCTCTATGAAAATACTGGTAACTTTGCATTTATGGATATCGAAACTTTTGAACAGATAGAAATCAATATCGAATCACTTGGCGATGCAAAGTGGTATCTCATTGAAAATGAAGAGTACAAAGTTCTCTTTTTAGACGGCGAAGCTATTTCTCTTGATCTGCCTACATCGGTGATTTTGGAAGTTGTCGAAACTGAACCATCTGCCAAAGGCGATACTGTCAGTAACGTTACAAAACCTGCCAAATTAAATACCGGGCTGACTGTCAAGGTGCCGCCTTTTATTAAAGAGGGTGACCGGGTTAAAGTTGATACGAGAACCGGTGATTATTTGGAACGTTATAATAAATAATGTCTGATATAAATATGATTGTTGGAGTCGATGAGTCCGGTAAAGGTGACTGTTTCGGCTCTTTGGTTATTGCATCTTTTGCTGCCGAAAAAAAAGATGAGTCCCTGCTCAAAGCTCTTGGCGTGCGTGACGGTAAACTTATTGCCAATAAAAAAATTCTCGAAATAGATAAAAATATACGGGCTGATTTCAAGCATGCAATCGTGATTTTTGAACCTCAAAAATATAACACGATGTATGATAAAATTAAAAACCTCAATATTCTTCTAGCCGAAGGACATGCCGAAGCGATAGAGACTGTATGTGCTAAAACAGATGTTGACTTAGTTATCAGTGACAAATTTGGTAAGGCAGAACTTATTGAAAATGCATTACGAAAACGTAAGTGTGATGTAAATCTCAAGCAGTTGGTAAGGGGAGAGGCAATTATTCAAGTTGCGGCAGCATCGATACTGGCACGTGCCGGATTTTTACGTGAGATGGACAGGCTTTCTGAAAATATACAATTCACTTTACCTCGTGGAGCTGCTCCACAAGTCGACTCTGCCGGAAGAGAACTGGTTGCTTCTCAAGGTATCGAAGTCTTAAGAGAAGTCAGTAAACTTCATTTTAAAAATTACCACCGTATTGTGAATCCGACTTTGTTTTAAACTGTCGAAGTATGTTCATTATATAAATTAATTAAAAACCCGCCGAAGCGGGCTTTTTTTTTGGAGGTTCATTAACAGAGGTGTTTATTAATAACCATAATTGATTAACTCGCCAACGATGTCACCTTCTGGATAACTTGTCGTTGAAGAACCAATAACATAACGAACTAAACCGATACCTTCTACATACCAGTAATAGTTTTTGCGTGTACCATTTGGTGTTGAAATTCGAACTGCATTATTATAATGACTTCCACTATTTAGATCTATTGGTTCAATTTGTTCAACTGTAAAATTAACTGCTGATACAGTAGGGAAATCTTTCGCATTAATATTTGGATCACCGGTAGTATCGGCATCAGTATTTGTGATGATGTCAGTAAAATCGTTAGAGTTTATATCGTTTGTCTGCCAACTAGTTCCACTTGTAAGAGGGAGCTGTAGTATTTTTTCAGGATCGGCTCCAACAGATGAATAATAATACAAAGTATTACTGGCGGCATAAAAATATCCTGTATCCAAAGAATTCGAACTTGAACCTACCCATATAACAGCATCGATTCCATCAATTCGCACTTTATCACTCGCTTTAAAAGTCACTTGTTCCGAACCACCATTTAGATAAGTTACATTGTAGATAGTCGTGTACCCTTCATTCAAAGGAAAATATACCTCAACAGCTGCACCTTGGTCATTTAAAGTAGGGGTGTCGATATAACTAACAATGGTATCATCTGAACATCCTATCCAGCTGACCGCTAGAATCATAATAATTGCTATTGCTAATGTTGTTCTCTTTAAAGCTGGCATATTGCCTCCGTGTTGTTAAATTTTTGTTTCATACTTCTGATTAACTTTTTAGCAACCTTGATGCCGAACTTTTGATGACGACGTAAGACGAAGTGGATAAATGGGTTATGAGGTGAGTGCCTTGTCCACTATTCATTTCTAACTGTTGAAATGTAGGGGGAATCCAATACAACGTAGGAGAGTAAGTAACAATATTTCTCACCTAATATTCATAGAATGAATGCCGATATATATAGAGGAGATAAAGAGTTACTTAAGCCGGAGGCTATTTTGATGTATACCTTTGAATTTGTGTCAGTGATTTTGTTTTTCGCAGGCTTGATAATTATATATAATTTACGTTCGATAATCGAAAGTGATAATAAACAAAGCTACCGATATATGGCTGTTGGACTTTCGGTCTTGTCACTCAGTTCCTTAGCATCTGTTATAGTGCAGCAAACTATATCAGCACAATTCATGTTACAACACAACTCAATCTTCATACAAGTTATGTATTGGATCGGGATGATAACAGGATTCACTTTACTTATGAGTGGTGTGAGCAGTTGGCTTCCGGTTTACAGAAAAAAACTTAAGTACAACAGACTTGAAATAAACAAATTAGAATTATTTAAAAAAATCGAACAGCTTATTCGTTTTGAAAATAGAAATAATGTAATCTTGTTTCAAGCTATAGAACTTATGCTCAAACAATATAGCTTTAACGAAGTTGGTTGTTTTCTCTATTCACAAAAAAACAAGAAGATGACTTTTCTTGGTGCGGCAGATAATAAAGATAATAGCTCATTTAATTCTCAGAAGATACAGTTTGATAATGAATCCATTTTAAAATCATTACAAGAGAAGAATCTCGAACTTGTTTATAACAGTACAGCACAAAAACATTCACCTGACTTATTATTGCCAATGGTAATTGATGATAAATTGCTTGGGCTGTTTTGTTTCTATTCAGATGACGAAATAGAAAAACAATCGGTATCGAATTTACAACTTATTCTTGAAATATTATCTACAAAACTTATTGAAGATGCCGCCGCGATAAAAAATGATAGTATGCTCTGTCAAATGAAATGGCAGCAGAAAGTCAATGAATCTATTGGCAGTACAAAGACAGTAAAAGAATCAATTCTGCTTTGTAAAACTCTGCTTCAAGATATGCTTGCAGTAGAGTTCCTAACTATTACATTTCCGCTACAAGGCAAATTTTGTAAACATACTGTTGCTGAAAATAATCTAGTCTTAGAAAATCTAAATTATGAATTTTCTAATAAATATGAGTTGGAACAATATGTTTTACAAAACAATATTCCGGTCATCATTGATAACTTAGATATAGAAACCGATTTTATCGTAGACATCCACGCCCTGAAATCTGATATGAAATCAATAATTGCTTTCCCAATCTCTCAGGAAAACGGTCAGGTAGGAGTTGTCGTCGGAGCCTCAAAGCAGTATGATGCTTTCACGAATGTGAGTTTACAATATTTCAAATCAATGCACCCTCTCTTTGAAAGACTAATTCTCAACTCTATCCGTTATAGACAAGATAAGTCCGACTATACTCGGAGAGCCTCATTAAAAAAACTCCTTCAATCATTTGTTAGTAAGACAAGTTCACAGGTCGTATATAAAAAAATATCAGATCATTTAACTACTGAACTGCAAGCAAAAATTGTACGGATATCTCTATTTGATTCTGATAATCGGTTTTTAAATTCTCAAGTCATGTCGACTTCAGCAAATGATACCTTTGTAACACCAGACGATGCTACCATGATGCTTGATCTGATGCCGAACCATCGCAAGGTGCTTATGACAAGAGAAACTGTTCATGCCGATACTCATAATTCTGAAGTTACCGAATTGCAACTAGAACTTCGCCAGATTTACGGTGATAAGCTTACCAATATTACTATCGTTCCATTTTATTTCGAAAGTAAAATAGTTGGGGTTATTACAGTTGGCAAATCAGATGAAAGTTCTGTCATGACAGCAGGAGAGATTCGTTATGTTGAAGATATAGCTTCGATGCTCACGATACATTCACATATTAACCAGCAATCTGCTCAGTTACAAAGTTTAAAAAAACATCTACAACAAAACAGAAATCTTGATAAAAGCAGACTGGATCCTTTACACAATTTAAAATCATCGTTAACCGGCATAATCGGTTCAGTAGAACTTCTAAAAGATGCTGACGCACATGATACAAAATTTAATAAGTATATTTCAATGCTTGATAAATCCGCAAAAAGAATGTCTCAGATTTTTCAAAATGAATCGGTTGGAAAATAATCAATGAGATTACTATCGGAAAATGAAACTGCCCTCTTAATCGGCGATATGTCTCGGATTCAATTACCTGATGATGTTGAGCTGTATCTTTCCTTTGGTGTCTTGGAAGTTTTTAAAAGATTCTCTAAATCTCCTCACACAAAGATAGAAAGAGACTGGCTGTATATACCTCTTGAAATACTAGACACTATCAAACAAAACTTAAACAATGTACCGCAGAATTCGCATGACTGTTTGAAGTATATTGAACCAATAAAATGTGAGTCACATTATCTGTTCCCGATTTATTCCGGGCAAAAATTAGATATTATTCTCGTATCTCAAAAACAAAAACTTGAGTGTATTGATTCACCGACTATAAAATGCCTTATCAAAACGTTCGAAGTCTTTAAAGCTGATAATCAAAATGACAACCTGAGCCATAATATTTTCATCAAGACTCTCGCTGAAAATAATGATTCAATACAGGCGATAACAAAGTCGGTTCTTAACCTGCTAGTAAAAGAAATTCCAAGAAGTAGTGCCGGATATTATTCCGATGAAAAAGATGAATTGTATAGACAGTTTATTGTTGGGGAGTTGACTAAGTTTGACTTAATACCACAAACAGTAAATGATGAGATGAAATCAATTTGGGCAGAACATATCAAAAGAGAAGTGAACCTTTTCCCGGCTGACTGTTTGTCTAAAGAAATCCAGTTTATGGTGAATCCACCTGACCTAAATTTTATTCATAGAGGTTTACAATCAAATTGCTCAAATAATTATATCTCTGTCATACTTCCTGGTAATTCTGATATTTTAGTACTACGTTTTTTAAAAATTATTGCTAAACTTATGAGTGACCTTTCGGAATCACAGTTTTTAAAATCGACATCTGTCTTAAATTACTACCAAAATAACATGACTCTTCCTGCGGTGAATAAAAATAAGTTTTCTCTTTTAGAAAAATTATTCACTCTCTTAAATCAGCAGTTACGAGTTACCCGTTTGCTGCTTTTTACTGAGAAGCAATCATCTGAAATTGGTTTTACTATAGATAGTTCTTATGTCGCAAATGAAAAATCTACCGTACAACTGACTACTGAATTCAAAGAACGATTATTACAAGAAGAGGACTGTCTGATTCAGGACTCTTCCGACGAAAAATGTTATGCAAATCTTTTGTCGAACTCTAATGCAAACGTTAACTCTGAACTTTTATGTAAGTTTATATTGCCTAACAATGACATCTGTTTTATCTCGGTCGGTTAACCTAAAGACAAAAATGTTTTGGCTCAATATACACGTTTTATTCAAGATTCTCTTGATGCATATATGGAATGCAGTATTAACTTATGTCTTCGGGAATCTTTAAGTAAAGCAAAGAATAATGCAAGAGCTATTAGCTCACGACTTTATTTGATGGGTAAACTCTGTAACGGTTATTTTAATCAGATATTTTCTAAAATGACAGTGCTATTATGTAAAACAGAATATGTCAAGAGTATCATCAGGCAAAAAGGTGACGATGAACTGGATAATCTTTCAAAATATTTCCTCTCGATTGAAGATAACGCCGATCAGGTCGGTAGCTTTGTAACTGCCATACGTTCCTTGATTCCTCTTGAAGAAGATAATATGAATTTGATACATGCCAATATGATTATGAAAAAACTTTCAAATGACCTCGACGGATTTTTACATCAGAACCATATAAATAAAAACATCTCAATTCGCCTGGATAATATCACGCAAATGAATTCAGGATTCAAAATAGCGTATGTCGATATCGAAGATGCTGTCATTCCTGTCTTAATATCAATTATAAATGATGCCAACAAAGACGGTACTATCACCATGGCTGCCAAAAAAGAATTTGATAGCGAATTTATTCAAATCACTTTTAATAAATCATTGATACACAGTGACAATATCAATGACCTCATCATAAAACCGTTTAGCATTTATTCTGTTAAAGCTGATGATGTAGGAATGTTCAGATTTTCAAAATTTATTATCTCAAGCGACGTTTCAAAAGACGCAATTGTCTCTGTGAAATTCCGCTTGAAACAAAATACCACTCGCCAAGAAACATCTCATGACGGACCAAAAGGGGTACTACAACGTGTCTGATTCAACAAGACTTATAAAAAGATATTATCACTCAATCAAAAGTATCAATCTCAGATCACTGGTAGACCAGGTCGATCATGTTGCTGCTCTACTTTCTGATTTATTTGAGGCAGATTTTCTTGCTGTCTATTATAAAAAAGAAGGTAATGAAAACCTGATTCCGGTAGGCTATCATAATAGTGGCAATATAAAATCTCCCGATATTCAGAAAATTGAAAAAGAATACTGTCTGCAAAAAGATAGAGTAGAAAACCTTATTCCGGGACTACTGTCTATTACAGATTCAAATGATAACTCGACACACGCTTTCGCCAAAGAAAATAATTTAAACTACATTTATCAGTTCCCGTTCAATTTTAAAAATGACGTCTCAATTATGGGCATTGCATATTGGTATAAGCAGCCTACATATGAAGAGGAGAAACTTAAAAAGACTGTTGTCTCTGTCTTCAATATTTTGCATAATATTTTGAATTCTATTGATGAACATAAAAAAGTAAATGATTATACAATAAGATTGTCAGATCTTATTGCACTTTTCGAAATTGATATTTTAGAGTACAAATATGATGAACTTGTAAAAGTTCTCGTAAAAAAATTATATGAAATCGTTCCCGGTGGTTATCTGATCTTCTCTGAAGACAATCAAAAAAAATGTAATTTCAAAGAGACAGTCAATTTGGATAATGCTTCTAAGTTATCAATTGAAAAATTCGAACAAGAGCTGGAGCAATTTTCTGCAGAACTTAACGACATAACTCTTCCTAGTGGTGTCTGGGCAGATTATGCCGGTCAACTTGATTCGCGTTTTAAAACTGTTCTCGTTTCTCCGATTTGTTTAGATAAAAAGAGAAAAACATATTTGGTCTATGCATCCGACCAGCTGAATCCTCTAACCGATAATGACCAGCAATTACTCTCGCTGTTTTCTTTATTCTCATCAATAATCTTAGAGGCAGCTCTCTTGCTTGAATCTGAGAAACGGGTCAATCAACTTCTTAAAAAAACTAGTTCCCAGCATGCTGATATTGAAACCTTAGCCGCTCTAACGGACTTAACAACCGGTGTAGCACACGAGTTTAATAATATGATTGGTGGTATTGTCGGACGAGTGCAATTACTGAAGTTAAAAGTAGATGACACCGAAACATTGGACAAGTTAGATAAAATCGAAATGATTGCACAAGATGGTGCCGAAACTGTCAGAAGAATTTAAGAATTTTCTTCGGGTGCAAAACATAAGAAAACAAAAGCACTTGATCTTGCGACCTTGATAAAAGAATTTGATGATATTAAAAATCATAAATGGTTTGAAAAAACTAAAAATAATAATATAAGAGTAAAAGCTATTTCAGAATTGCATAATGCTCCTATTCAAGGCATCTACAATGATATATCTCTCGCATTGCATAATGTTGTAGAAAATGCTGTTGAACATGCTCAACCTAATTCTTCTGTAATGATTATATTGGATGAAAATAAAACCCATTTTGAAATCACCGTACATAATAGTGGATCGAAAATAAATCAGTCCGAACTCAAACGTATCTTTTATCCATTCTTTACAAAAAAAGAATCCTATGGGGCAGGTATGGGATTATCAATTGTGCATGGGATAGTGACTCGTCATGGTGGAAAGATTTCGGTGACATCTTCTGACGATAATGGTACTACTTTCAAAATAGAATTTCTTAAAGTTGATGCAATCGAAGATGAGTCAGATATTTCAAGAAGAATTAAAACTGTCAAACAGTTAAAAATCTTAGTTGTCGATGATGACGACCAAATAAGAGAAGTTCTCACCGATATGCTTATGATTGACGGCTATGAAACTGTTGCATGTGAAGATGGACCTTCGGCTTTAAAAGCTTTTGCCGAAAATGAATTCGATTTAGTCATCACAGATCTGGGTATGCCGGGGATGTCAGGGCTTGAGTTGTCAGGAGAAATCCATTCGCAAAAACCAAATTTACCTATCGCTATGATAACCGGATGGGGGACTCAGCTCAATCATGATGAAGTCGCCTTAAACGGGATTAAGACTGTCATGTCTAAACCGTTCCATCTCAAAGATATAAAGGCAATGATTATCGAACTTGTCGGCGCCAGAGCATCATAAAAAAAGATTTGCTTTTTCTACTATTTAATCTATATTCCATGTGAAAATATTAAGCTTCGGGGCGAGGTGTAATTCCTCGACCGGCGGTGACAGCCCGCGAACCTCTTATTTTATATTGGTTGAATCTGTGAAATTCAGATGCCGACGGTATAGTCCGGATGATAGAAGTGTGTATCAGAGCAGTGGTATATCTGTACCATTTCGCTATGCCCCGAAATATGTCCGTTTGGGGTATTTTTTATGACTGCGATAGCAGACAAAACATATATGGCAAGAGCCTTAAAACTCGCTGAAAAAGGAAGAGGTTCAACTTTTCCGAATCCTTTAGTTGGTGCTATTATTGTCAAAAACAGTAAAATCATTGGCGAAGGATTTCATAAAGCAGCAGGCAAAGATCACGCCGAAATAGTTGCAATTAAAAACGCACATTCATCAATTGCAGGGGCTACTTTGTATGTCAACTTGGAACCTTGTTGTCATACCGGTCGAACAGGACCATGCACAGAAGCTCTTATCAAAAGTAAAATTAAAAAAGTTATCGTTGGAATCAAAGATCCTAATAAAAAAGTCAATGGCAAAGGTATCCGTCAACTTAGAAAAGCTGGTATTGAAGTAACTGTAAACATTCTAAAAGATGAGTCTTATTATATCAATGATACTTACTTTTTCTCACAGCAAAACAAACGACCTTTTGTAACGTTAAAACTTGCTCAAACTTTAGATGGTAAAATTGCGACACTGTCAAACGAATCAAAATACCTTTCATCTAAGCAGTCTTTAAAATATGTCCATACACTTCGAGCAAACTCTGATGCTGTTGTTGTTGGTACTCAAACTGCCCAGCATGATAATCCAAGTTTGACAGTCCGTCTTACAAAAGGGAATAACCCATATCGGATTTTACTCTCGAATTCTTTGAAAATTGATTCATCATTGAATCTTCTAAAAAACAACGATGACTATAAAACCATTATCGCATCAACAGAGAAGTCTTTGAAAACTTTTTCTCATGCAACCAACAAAGTTATCACATGGTCGCTTAAATCAAAAAACAGACAACTCGACTTGCATGACTTTCTTGAAAAAGCATATCAGTTTAATATCAATTCTACTCTTTGTGAGGGTGGAGCAAAACTTGCATCTTCATTGATTGTCCAGCAATTAGTCGATAAAATTATCTTAGTTACGGTACCAAAAATTATGGGTAAAGGGATTGAGAGCTTTGGTTCATTCCGAATAAATCAACTAACCGATATGGTAGAATTCGACAAACACTATACTTTTAATTTAGGTGTTGACACTATTTTGGTTGGCTACCCAAAGTGGGGGAAAGCATAATGTTTACCGGACTTATAGAAACTATCGGAACACTACCAAGCATCTCTGCCAAAAACGATTACAAAGTTTTCCAGATACAATCATCATTCCCTGTATCGGAACTTGAGCTTGGCGAATCAATAGCTATTGATGGCGCCTGTCTCACAGTAACATCGTATGACAATATAATTTTCACCGTCGAAGCATCCCTCGAGACTGCCGAACGGACTATCATCGCACAATACAAAACAGGACAGTTCCTTAATTTGGAACGGGCTATGAGACTTGGCGGACGTATGGGCGGGCATATGGTATCCGGGCATATTGATTGTCGTGGGAAAATAAAATCTATTCTGCCTGTCGGGAACTCTTTGGAAATAAATGTTACCTATGATCCAAGCTTTGATAACTTAGTAATTGAAAAAGGCTCTATCGCTATCAATGGTGTATCACTTACTATAAATAAAATTTCAAGCGGAAACTTATCGGTAAATATTATTCCTCATACTGAACAGAAAACAACTCTATCAAAATTAAAACAAAACGATCTTATCAATTTAGAATTTGATATGGTCGGCAAATATATAGCTAAAGCATTACAAAAAGAAAATAAATCACTCACTATAGATAAACTTTTAGAAAGCGGATGGTAAAAACCATGAAACGCGAAAATAGATTATTTAACACAATTCCCGAAGCGATTGAAGCAATCAAAGCGGGAGAATTTATCGTTGTTGTCGATGATGAAGATCGTGAAAACGAAGGCGATCTTATCATGGCTTCAGAAAAAGTAACGCCTGAATCAGTTAACTTTTTTGCGACATACGGGCGTGGACTTATTTGTGTCAGCTTAACCGAAGAACGTATCAAAGAACTGAAACTTTACCCGATGGTAGACGACAACACTGCTCGCCTTGGCACTCGGTTTACTGTTTCTGTCGATGCCCTCAAAGACACCACAACAGGAATCTCAGCATCGGATAGGTCTATCACAATCCAACCTATCGTAGCATCAGACACTGTCCCAGAAGACCTCGCTCGTCCCGGGCATATTTTCCCTATCAAAGCAGTCAAAGGTGGCGTCTTAACTCGTGCCGGACATACCGAAGCATCATCGGATCTTCCTCGTTTGGCAGGTCTCAAACCGAGTGGTGTCATGTGTGAGATTATGGATGATGACGGTTCTATGAAACGTGTCCCACGTCTTCTTGAATTTGCTGAACAACACAAACTCAAAATTATCACTATCAAAGATTTGATTGCATACCGACATGAAACTGAATGTCTGATTGAAAAAGTTACCGATGTAGACATGCCGACTGAAAATGGTGATTTCCAACTACATCTTTACAAATCTGAAATTGACGACCATCATCATTTAGCCCTTGTCAAAGGAAATATCGCAGGCAAAAAAGATGTCCTTGTAAGAGTGCATTCAATGTGTCTTACCGGTGATGTCTTTGGTTCTTGTCGATGTGATTGCGGAAAACAACTTGAGAAATCAATGCAGATGGTTGAAGAAGCCGGCGAAGGGGTCGTTTTGTATATGCGTCAAGAAGGACGAGGAATCGGACTTGCCAATAAACTTCTCGCTTACAAACTGCAGGAACAGGGTAGAGATACTGTCGAAGCAAACGAAGAGCTTGGTTTCGAAGCCGACTTGCGTGACTACGGCGTAGGTGCTCAAATTCTTGCTGACTTAGGTTTGACCTCGATTCGTTTAATCACGAACAACCCGAAAAAAATTATAGGACTCAAAGGATACGGACTTGAAGTAACCGAAAGAGTCTCACTTGAAATTCCCCCGAACGATGCCAACTATGCCTATTTAGAAACGAAGCGGGATAAACTTGGTCATTTGCTTAATTTGAAATAGATTGGAGTTATATATGTCATTTAAAAAACTAGAAGGGCATCTTGATGCCAAAGGGAAGCGGTTTGTCATAGTAGTCAGCCGTTTTAATAATTTCTTAACAGATAAACTGCTTGAAGGTGCTATCGATTGTCTCAAGCGTCATGGTGCCGATGAAGATCAAATATCGGTTGCCTATGTGCCGGGAGCGTTTGAAATTCCGTATGTCGCGGCAAAGCTTGCCGAGAAAAAAGATAACGATGCTGTTATCTGTCTTGGTGCTATTATCCGCGGTGCGACACCTCATTTTGATTTTATCTCAGCCGAGTCTGCCAAAGGTATCGCTAAAATTGGAATGGATTCAGGCAAACCTGTTATCTATGGTGTAGTCACAACCGATACTATCGAACAAGCAATCGAACGTGCAGGAACTAAAGCAGGTAACAAGGGTTGGGATGCTGCCGCTGCTGCAATTGAAATGATTAACCTTTATGAAACGATAGGTGCCTAATGTCAGAAGCCCCCAGACATTTAGCTCGGATTGTTGTTCTGCAAACTTTGTACGCAGTTGAACATGCCGAACAGGAATTAGATGATGCCTTTGATGCTATCGCTAACAAAGAAGGTCTCAAAGAGCAACATCGAAAATTTGCTACAGATTTATTGAATGCGGTTGTTGAAAAATCTATTGAGATGGATGAACATATTTCGGCACTTGCTGAAAATTGGAAAATTGAACGGATTGCTTTTATTGATAAAAACATTATGAGAATGGCGATGACAGAACTTACTATGTTTATCGATGTTCCTGTCAAAGTTGTTTTAAACGAAGCTATCGAACTTGCCAAAGAGTTTTCTACTAAGAAATCATCGCAGTTTATCAATGGTATTCTAGATAGCTTTATCAAAAAGCAAAACCAACCAACCCAAGAATAATTTTACGATTATAGTTAATATCTAGAGGTTCATTAACGTGAACCTCTTTTTTTATATTTACTTTACAATACACCAGCCATCCCAACTTCTACTGTCATTCCCTCAAACCTCCCCGTGCTTGACACGGGGTCCAGAATTCATAAATAAACAATCCCCGACTTGATCGTGCCTGCAGGCACATCGGGGATCCAACATTGTTGTTTCAAAATGGGTTCGTTTCGCACAGGCTTTGCCTGTTTTGTTATCATCGGTACTGCTCATAAAATGGGTTCGTTTCGCATATAAAGGGAACCTAAAACTTCTGTTTTTCCTACATTTTACGATATAAATAAAACCCCCACTGGGGGTTACGGGGAAATGGCTTAGCCTGTAAAAATGGCTTAACCCATTTTCACTAATATTATTTGTAGCCTTTTTGTACATACAAAATTTCTCTCTCAATATTAAGTTGTTCATTCTATGCGATGTGATGTGAAAGAGGGGGGAAGTGGTATCATTTTTGAAAAATTAAAGAGGGTGTAAACGAGTGCATCTGCTCACACAGAAGTACCTAGCTCCGTAGTAGAACAAGTCGAAGTTATGTTCATCGTCGAATGGTTTGCCAGTATATTTGTAAGCGTTGTTTAAAGTTGTCGAAGAACCGTCATCACCACCAAAGGCTAAGCAGCGATTATATCTATCCTGAATCGTGCCATCGGATTTCACCATTACCCGTATCGACCCAAGATGATCATTCAAATAATAAAAGATACTAATTCACCCAAGTTGCTAAAGGACTCACAACGTTAAGCCTTACACCTGTATTAATATCTGATTTAGTTTTAATTTCATAGATATGTAGCATAATATCATGATTAAAGTTACTCGTGATTTCAGAATATGCCAGATACTTATCATCTGGAGAAAAACAAATATCAGCAATTTCATTACTAATCTTTAATTCCGTGTGTGTTTTTTTATCGAAATCATATAAGATTTTTTTATAGTAATCCTTATAAGTACCTTCAACATGATCGGTTTTATAAATTAGTTTATTCCCAAAATTAGATATTGCAATTATTTGTCCTGGGAATTTTAATGGTACTTTTTCTTCTAACATATCATTAACAGAAATATAATATGACTCCCAATTTTCAGAAAATAGAACACCTTGATTTACAACACGATAAAATTTATTTTTCACTTTATCTGATATGTAAAAATTTTTACTTACATAATTTTCGAAGGAATAACTATATGTTATAAAGCTATCAACAGGAGCTTTATCAGAGCTAGAATATCCACTCAAATAAGTCTCAAAATTAGCATTGTATTCTAAACCCCAATGATATCCGTATTTATCATCATTTAATCTCATTATAGGCTCTAAATATCTCTCTTTGGGAACAAATTTATAGAAATAACGAGTAGATTTTCTTGCTGGTTTATTTTCTAATAAAAGTGATAATGTTGACGAAATTATCAATGTATCATTTTTTATTTTACATTCAAATCCTGGATTAGCAGCATAAACATTCCAAGTCCATGTTACAACTTCCCCCGCAGACGGTGTATATATTGAAGGAGTTGTTCCTGTAAAAACAATACTACCATTAATATGTTCTATTTTATCAGGTGTATAGTCGCATCCTAATAGAACGAAGAATAAAGATACTATAGTAATAAAAAACCTAGAAAAACTACTCTTTTCAATATTCATTGTTTATTTCTCTTTCTTTAAATACTAATTTTGAACATCTTTTATGGGAATTTTAGAAGGATAGGTAATTGTAACAATCCCTGTTCTACTATCTTGGTAATTTTGATTACCAAATGATCCTACACCAATTCTTGCTTTATCTCGTTTAGCTTGTTCTTGTTTATTTATCATTCTTTGATAACCACTCATCCGTTCTAAGTTTTGACTATATGCTATTCTAGGTATAATACTAGATTGAAGAAAATCAATTCCAGCAAGTCTAGCAAGAGCTGTAGCAATTCCATCACAATTTTGAGCATATAGATGATATGGTAAATTTCCTAATAAACGACCAAATTGAATAGCAATAGCATCTGTTTCTTGTGAAGACGTAACTACAAGAGCTTCGTTTATAAAGTAACCATTAGCGACTTCAACTTTTTTATCTATAATTTGTTGCAATGTTAAAATATTACCATCAATACTTTTATACACATCTGATGAAACTAATACCATTCCAGGAACAACCTCACCTTTTATAGCTCTAAAAATATCAACTATGCCACCAGTTTTTTCATGTGATATACTTTGCCACCCATTATTATCGTTACCAACCATTAGGAGTGTATGGCTTGCACCAAAAGCAGCTGAATAGTCAATAGCTTTTGCTATATCACGCCCATCAGGATCAATATATTTTAATGGATTATTAGCTGCATAAACGTAAGGAGAAAGATACACATATTTAGCGGCACTTGGATCTATCTGTGTGAATCTGCCTTCGCCGTCGTAATACCTTGCACCATAGTAGAAGAGGTCTAAACCATGTTCGTCATCAAGAGGTTTACCTGTATATGTATATGCATTATCAACAGAGACAGTTGAACTCTCAAGTTCATCAAACGCCAAGTATCTCGGATATTTGTTCATTACGACACCATCTTCTCGCACAACAACTCGATTAGAACCTAAATGATCTTTGAGGTAATAATATACATTGCCACTGGTATCAATCATAGCGATTCTATCCGAACCCGCATAGATAAAGTTCCGCAGGAGTCCGGTACCCTCATAAGCTTTATATTCTGCCAGTACCTGTGTGCTAATTTTCGAACGGACGTATTTGATAATTGTCTCGGTACGAAGGGGATAAATATGAGATAGATTGGTCTTTTTCAACAAGCCGTTTGCCCGGGAATGACATTTCGTGAATTCTATACCATCAACTCAATTTCAATATACTTTCAAAGCAAATGCCTAAATACCGTTATGCATAATGGTTTAGTCAGTTCCTTATTCGCTTTAGCGAATTGAGAACTGACTGTGTGTCAGGTGTATCACGCTAAAGCGTGAAAGCACCCGACACAACAAAAATCAAGTCCAGAATGACAGGAAGTTTTTGCATGCACAAGAAGTCTACAATTTTTATGAGCAAAAATGGCTTTAAGCCATTTTCTAAGGCAAAGCCATTTCGTTGTAAGAGGTTAACCATATATTACTTACCGGGAAAAAACGGTTAATAAAACAGCCTTTAGAATGTGTTTTATATGTGACTGAACCCATTTTTGAAACAACAATGTTGGATCCCAGCCTTCGCTGGGATGACATAGGGGGAGCAGGAATGACATAGGGGGAGCAGGGATGACATAGGAGGAGCAGGGATGACATTGGGGGAGGAGGAATGACATAGTGGGAGCATCTAATAGCTTATAATAAAAACAGCAGGTCTCCGAAGAGACCTGCTGATAAAATATATCTGTACGAAAATTTATTTCGAACAGTT
>JAJRSF010000006.1 GCA_024278935.1 Candidatus Zixiibacteriota bacterium | reverse complement strand
TTGGAGAATTTATTTCATGGCATGAGAACGGTGCTATCAGCGAACAGGGTGGCTATGTTTATTACAATGCAAAAGATGGTCCCTGGACACGTTGGTATCCAAATGGAAATTTAAAATCACAGGGCTATTTTGACCATGGCTATACTGATGATACTTGGAACTATTGGTATGCAAATGGACAGCTGGAGTCTGAAGGTGAGTTTGGTGCAGGACTTAAACAAGGGGTATGGACTTTTTACTATGAGAACGGGAAGGTAAAAGAACTTGGGCAAATGCTTAATAATGCTAAACATAGCATTTGGTCTTTCTGGTATGCCAACGGCAAAATTCGTGAAATAGGATTATTTAACAAAGATTTAAAACAAAGTGATTGGCAATATTACAAAGAAAACGGAAAACAGTTTGCTTTTGGGTATTATGAAAACGGCTCCGGGAAAACTTGGTATATCGATGAATCGCCGATGAAAGAAGAGACATATACCAATGGAAGAAAAAGTGGTATATGGAGAGAGTGGTATGAAAACGGTCAGATGAAGTTTGAAAAAGAATACTCTACCGGATATCGCAAAGGGAACGAAACTGAATGGTATGCCAACGGACAGATGAAACTAGAAATCAAATACCCCAATGGTACCTACAAGGCGATGAAAAAAGAATGGTACGAAGACGGGCAGATAAAATTTGAAGACAAAAATGATATTGGTGCTACCAATGATACAATAAAAAAATATCATCCGAACGGAAATATCCAAACTATTTATCTGAAATACAACCCGAACAAGCCAATTAACACTTGGTATGAAAATGGAAATCTCCGCTCGATGCGGATTTTTCGAGACGGAAACAAAGATTCTCTCGCTGCTGAATGGTATCTCAATGGTCAGAAAAAGAATGAACGTAGTTATAGCTCGGCAGATTCGCTTTATCTTATTCAAGCATGGTTCACCAACGGACAGCTTCAGGTACAAGGTAAGGAAAAATATTTCTCTCGGTTTGACCGTTTTCGATGTGCTGATGACAGTCCCAAAATCGGGCTTTGGAAATATTGGAACGCCGAAGGGGTCTTGCTTCGGGAAGAATTCTTTGGTGATGACAGTTTAGAGAAGAAATAAGGGCAATCTTTAACCACAGGCAAATTTACTTCATATACATTTCTTAATAATTTTAGTTTATATGTCCATTTCTATTCTTGACAAATAAAACTATTTGGCTATATTGCCAAGTAGTTTGGAGAACACAAATGAACAAAAAAACAAAAAAACTTTTTGAGCAACGAGCAAATATTATTAAAGCATTGGCTCACCCGACAAGACTTTTTATAGTCGATCAGCTTTCTAAAAGTGAAAAGTGTGTATGCGAGTTAACTGCAAGTATTGGAGCTGATATCTCGACTGTTTCAAAACATTTAACTGTTTTAAAAAAAGCCGGGATTATAATTGACGACAAACGTGGTCTGCAGGTTTGGTATAATTTGAAAGTTCCCTGTGTGCTAAATTTCTTTAGCTGTGTTGAAGCTGTCATACAAGCAAATTCTACAGACAAAAAAGTCTCATGTGGATAAAAAATGAATTTTAAAACCGAATGGAAACCATTCACAATACTATTAGGTCTGTTTTTATTTTTCTATTTTGTTCCGTTTGATAACGAACGTGTGAACTCTTCAATCATAGAAGGGTTTCATTTAGTTAGCTGGTATGTTCAGGAGCATGTTATCTTATGTTTGATTCCTGCATTTTTTATAGCCGGAGCGATTGCTGTATTTATAAGCCAAGCATCGGTAATGAAATATTTAGGAGCAAAATCAAACAAAGTGCTTTCGTACGGGGTCGCATCGGTTTCCGGTTCTATACTTGCTGTCTGTTCATGTACGGTTCTTCCGCTTTTTGCTGGGATTTATCGGATGGGTGCTGGTCTGGGTCCTGCTACAACGTTTTTATATGCCGGTCCTGCAATAAATATAATGGCTATTGTTTTAACTGCTCGTGTACTTGGTTTAGAAATTGGAATAGCAAGAGCTGTTGGAGCAATTTTGTTTTCAATATTTATTGGGCTTGCGATGCATTTTATTTTTATAAAAGAAGAGAAAGAAAAAATAAAATCCCAGATGGCACTTCCTGTTGAAGAAGTCACTCGACCTCTTTGGAAAAATGCAATTTATTTTGGACTGATGGTAGCTATGTTGGTTTTTGCTACTTGGGGAAAACCTGATGACACCAACTCAGTATGGAATTTTATATTTTTGTATAAATGGATTATCACAGGTCTGTTAGGTTTGGCTTTTACCACTATACTCGCTTTCTGGTTTAATCTTCCGAAAGGTCCTTTAGCGATTGTTGTATTGATTACTTTGGGGTTATCTTATTTCTTTTCAGATATGCCGTTGATTGCATTCTCGGCATCATTTGTTGGTCTCTCAATTATTATCTCAGGTCGTAAAGATGAGTCGGGAGAATGGTTCGAAGAAACATGGGGATTTACAAAACAGATTATGCCATTGTTGTTTGGTGGAGTTCTGATCGCCGGGATGCTTTTAGGTCGTCCGGGACATGAAGGGTTGGTACCATCGGAGTGGATTGCTGATAATGTTGGAGGTAATTCGGTATCATCAAACTTATTTGCATCGGTCATTGGAGCATTTATGTATTTTGCAACACTTACTGAAATACCAATACTGCAAGGTCTTATAGGAAATGGTATGGGTAAGGGACCCGCACTTGCGTTGTTACTTGCCGGTCCGGCGCTATCATTACCGAATATGTTTGTTATTAAATCTATTATGGGATTGAAAAAAACTATTGTGTTTATCGTTCTTGTAATTGTCACAGCGACTGTTACAGGATTAATTTATGGAAACTTAATGTAGGAGAATATTGTATGAAAGATATCAAAGTGCTTGGACCGGGTTGTCCTAAATGTGGCGATCTTGCCGATTTGGTGCAAAACACAGCCACCGAACTTGGGATTGAATTTAAGATTGAGAAAATTAATGATATTAATAAAATTATGGAATACAATGTTATGTTTACTCCGGCACTAATTGTCAATGGTGAGATTAAGGTAGCCGGGAAAGTGCCATCGGTTGATGAGCTGAAAGAGATGTTACAATAAATGTTTGAGACTTATTCACTCGCAATTGTCTCGGCGATTTGGCTGGGAATCTTGACCTCGATTTCCCCTTGTCCGCTGGCTGCAAATATCGCGGCGATTTCTTATGTAGGCAAACAAGTCAATCAGCCACGGATGGTTCTTTTATCAGGACTTATGTATACCCTCGGGCGAATGTTGTCGTACATGCTTCTTGGCATTTTGATTGTTGATAGTTTATTGTCAATGCCCGAAGTGTCACGGTTTTTGCAAAAAGAGATGAACCGAATTATGGGTCCTCTGTTGATAATCGTTGGATTGTTTCTGCTTGAGATGATTTCAATGAAATTTTCCGGTATCTCACCGGGAGAAAAAATGCAAAAGAAAGCTGACAAACTGGGAATCTGGGGGGCTGGGTTCTTAGGGTTTATTTTCGCTCTTTCGTTTTGTCCTGTCTCGGCCGGTTTGTTTTTTGGGTCGCTTATACCTCTTGCGATTGATAATCAATCGGAAGTTTTATTGCCGACTTTTTATGGTATCGGAACAGCATTACCGGTTTTAATCTTTGCCTTTGTCATCGCATTCAGTACAAAATTTGTAGGAGCGATGTATAACAAGCTGACAATATTTGAACTCTGGGCAAGGCGAATTACCGGCGTAGTTTTTATCTGTGTTGGACTTTTTTATTCTTTACGATATATTTTTAAACTCTTTTAAATTTCTGAAATTAGGATTGACAATGAACGCAAAAAAATAATCACCGGAATTCTTTTTCTCTTTATAGCTGTAAGTGTTATTGCTCTTGTTATGCAGGAATCTGATAATACCGAAGTTGCGCAAACAGATAATGTCACAGAGTCAACTGATAATCTTGAGAACCGTTTGATCGTTTATTATCTGCATGGCGATGTGCGATGTGCCACCTGTCAGAAATTAGAGTCATATTCTAAAAAAGCTTTGACAGATAACTATGCTGAACAACTTGCGGATGGGTCGATTGAATTTATTGTTTTAAATTATGATAAGCCTGAGAATGAACATTTTTTGACTGACTTTGATATTTCGTATCAAGCCCTTGTAGTCATCGATGTAAAAGATAATGCTGAAGTTGGATTTGAAAAACTGGCAAAGATTTGGGACCTTACCAATGATGAAGATGCTTATCTCGCCTATGTGAAAGAGAAAATTGATTTACATGTGGCGGACGTGTTGTAGGTACTGTCTACAAAATTAAATTGTAGGTCAAGAGTGCTTGACTCTTGACCTAGGGATGATAGTTACTTTTCTAAATCAGAAATTATTTGGCTTAAGTCTAAAATATTTGGTTTTATGTATTGTTCACTATTTTCTATTTTTTTTATCCTATTTAGAGTTACCGCAACGCTATCAAGAATTTCAGTCAAATCAACCCTCCACACATCTATTTTATAATCTTCACAACACGGGCATGTAGGTCCGTCGCCTTCAAGAAATCCCGGATTTGTAAACCTAATTTTGTTTACAAAAGCAAAGCTGTAATAAAAAGATTTATCTTGGGTCGCATCTAAAAAACTTTGTGTTGGCGGATCATATATATTTTGGATGTATCTTGTAAAGCCAGTATACTCTTTAAATATATTAAAATTAAGAGATATAACTTCCATTGAAGTTATTCCTTCCCCATTAAATGAGTTATACGTCAATGTGTGATAAACACCACTACTATCTGAATTGAAATTAGCAGTATAACCTGTTATTAGAGTTAAAGGAGTCGGAGATGGTGTACATCTAGTCCTAATAATTTTGTTTACCGGTGAATTCATTGGGTTTTGTGCAAATATTGATGACATCATTGTGAATACAAGCAGAGCTGTGAGAAAAACGGTGAATTTTTTCATAATAATTTCCTTTTTGTTATAATAATTCGTTTTTGTTACTTTACACACTAACTAGCTATCATTGTTAGGTTTAGTTAGTGTTAGCCTCTTGATTAAAACATTACCTCCTTTCGTTTAAAATAAAATAGCATACTTGACTGACAGGGGCTGTCATAATAATTTCGACTATATGGATATTTATTGTCCATCTAAGAGCTGATTTAAAAACCGATACTCAATTTGCTAAATATTCAATTATAATAAAAGATGCCTAGCCTCAAAAACAGCTTGACCTTGTATCCATTTTGTCCCTCATTGCAAAAGTAAATTCTAATCCGTTGGGGGTGGCGCAATAAGCACCGCCTGAGAATATACCCCCTCGACCTGATCTGGATAATACCAGCGTAGGGAAACGGAGATGAGAGTTCATCACTGATGAAATTCTTTGTTGAAGAGAACTCATTACCGATGAAAAACTCATCCCCCCCGTGCCAAATATCGGCACACCCACGATTTCAGGACGCAACCGAAAGTCAACACAAACCGTTGACTCATTGTAGCTTGACTACAAGAAAGAGGTACGTCATGGGAGTAAATACTCCACTTATTAACAGGGAACAATCTGTTCCATTGGATAATTGTATCAGTATGTCAAAACCGAGTTCCAACTCAAATGTCATGGGAAAATTAATCCCACTTTTTAACAAGGCACAATTTGTGCAAAAGTTTTTATTACTGTTTGCAATAATCTTTTTAACATCGTCGCAGAGTTTTGCTTTTCATGGCAAAGTTGTCGATAGCGATGGCAACCCAATCATTGGTGCGACTGTTGCTACCAATCTTCGAGCAGTAGGAACTTTGACAAACAACAATGGTTCTTTTGCATTGGCCGATAATAATGATATAACATATATCACGGTTTCGTCGGTCGGTTTTAAAGCTGTAAATTATCCTGTTTTAGAAATCCCAGATATTATAAAACTTGAAACGGTCTACTACCAAGCCGGTGATATTTTGGTCACTGCCGACCGTGCTGAGATTGGTATCTCGCCGATAGCATTTGAAAATATTTCATCCGATGATATCGAACGAGATTATTCAGTTGGCGAGTTACCGTTGCTTCTGCAATCAACTCCCAACCTACATTCATTTGCCGACGGAGGCGGATCGCTTGGCTATAGCTACATACGTATCCGTGGATTCGATGACAAACGTATTGTCACATACATCAATGGAGTACCACTCAACGATCCCGAAGACCATGCCACATATTTTGTCGACATTCCTGATTTCCCGGCAAACGTTACTGATATTCAAGTACAGCGTGGAGTTGGAAATTCTTTGTACGGGGACGCATCGTTTGGCGGAACGATCAATATTGTTACATCGGCATTTAACGCCGAAAAGAAGACAACACTCTCAACAGGATATGGCGGATACAAAGATGCCGGCGATATTTCTAAACAGTCGCTTTCGTTTTCATCCGGGCTTGTTGATGGTAAGTGGGCGTACAACGGACGGTTCTCCAAGCAGAAGTCTGGTGGGTACAAAGATAATAGTTGGTACAATGGTTGGGCGTATTATTTTTCAATTGGAAAAATTAGTCCAAAAATGACAACTGAATTTTTTGTATATGGTGGTCCGATACAGATGCATCTTGCGTATTATGGTGAGCCAAGATCTGATTTAAAAAATAATAGAAAATTTAATAGACTAAACTATTCTAACGAGACTGATAATTTTAACCAACCGCATTATCATCTGCATAATGTCTATAAGATTAATGAACAAACAACTCTTTCGAATACTTTTTATTATATTCGTGGCAAAGGGTACTATGAACAGTTGAAGACTGGCAGCACTTTTTCTGATTATAATCTTGGAAATTTTTCTGACAGTTCATCGGGTGATTTGGTACGGCAACAATGGGTACATAAAAGTCAGTACGGCATGAACCCTCGGTTAGATATTGAACATGCCAAGGGGAAACATTCTATTGGTGGTTCTTTTTATACATTTGATTCTGATCATTGGGGTCAAGTTGTATGGGCGGAGCATTTGAACAGTTCGATATCACCACAGCAAAAATATTATCAATACTTTGGAAAAAAGCAGGTCGGTTCATTTTTTGTGCAGGAGTATTATCACATCAATGAAAAACTGTCGACCCAAGTGACGGCACAGGTTCGGTTCCAAAAATATAAATTAGATTCAGAAGTTATCGGTGCTTTTGTCGGGTATGGGTATGATTTGAACTGGGCTTTTTTCTCGCCACGTATCGGGTTCAATTATAAACATACTGAAAATCTAAGTTCGTATGCAAATTTTTCGGTGGCATCACGTACACCGAGCGATGTTGCTATCTATGATGCTAATGATCCTGAGATTGTTCCATCGCTTGATGAGAACGGTGACCCGACTGCAAAGTCTGAACGGGTGTATGACTATGAGTTAGGCATGAATTATTTGTCGACGAAGTTTTCGTTTTCTGGTAATCTTTTTTATATGTCTTTTGCCGATGAAATTATTCCATATGGCGGTCTCAATGAAAGCGGTATTGCTATCACGACCAATGTTGCAAAATCGGTGCATGCTGGTGTAGAGCTTACGGGTGCTGTAAAAATAAATGATAATTTAAATATTAGCGGCAACTTCTCTTATAACTTGAATGAGATCAAAGAATATTCTGATATTGTACAAGTGTTGTCAAATGATTGGTCGACTCCAAGAGATTCGTCATTTGATTTATCTGGAAATACAATTCCTGCATTCCCAAAAACTCTTACAAATTTCATAGTTGATTATAAAGTAAATAATATTAGATTTACTTTAAATACAAAATTTTTGGGTGAGCAGTTTGTAGAAGTTTATAATATTGATTCTTTAAAAATTGAACCATCAAGCGTTAGTTCTATATCCGCATCTTACGCTATCAAAAATGTGTTAGGAAATAATAACTTAATTTTTAAATTTAGAATTGATAACATATTTGATAAATTATATGAAATATCTGGATACGGTTGGATGTACGGGCATGATAACTCTTCAAACGAAGCAGAAATGATTCGTGAAGGTGAATATTATGTTGCACCTGGAAGGTCAATATTTGGTCAAGTTGTCATGGAGCTTTTTTAGGAACATACTTCGACTCCGCTCAGTATGACAGGTTATATATCGCTATCTTTCAAGACCCTTCGACTCCACTCAGGGCGACTTGAAAGATACGCAGAACTTTATTTATTCTTTGCAGAGAGAATAAGAAAAAAATAATATGCATTATATAGATAACGCTATAATAATTCTCTATCTTGGAATTCTACTTTTTGTCGGATTCAAAAAACGACTGTCCAAAAACAGTTCTGCGACAGAGCTGATTGTTGGCGGTCGGATGCTGACTCTTCCGGCATTTGTTGCTTCGCTTGTCTCAACATGGTATGGCGGAATTTTAGGCGTTGGTGAATATAGTTACAGTTATGGTTTGTCAAACTGGTTAGCCTTTGGGTTGCCATATTATTTGGCGGCATTTTTCTTTGCTATCTTTTTGGCAAAGCGTGCCAGAGAATCCAAAGTGCTTACTATTCCTGATAAACTTGCACAAGTGTATGATAAAAAAACAGCACTGGCAGGTTCGGTCATAATTTATCTTATGACCGTTCCGGCTGCCTATGTGCTTATGCTTGGAACCTTGGCACAATATCTTTTTGGGTGGGACCTCTGGGTCGGCATAGTTGTCGGCTCCTTGTTTTCTTTAGTCTATATATTTGTTGGCGGGTTTAACTCTGTCGTTCGGACTGACCTGTTTCAGTTTGGTCTGATGTTTGCCGGGTTTATCGTTCTGCTTATTACGTTATACCTGACTTATGGTGGGGTTGAGTTTTTACAATCAAATCTCCCTGAATCACATTTCACCTGGCATGGTGGCAACTCGGGAAGCTATATAGCAGTCTGGTATGTTATCGCTTTGGCTACTCTTATTGAGCCGACATTTTATCAACGATGCTACGCTGCCAAGACGGGCAAGATTGCCAAAAATGGAATTTTTATATCTATCGCATTTTGGGCGTTCTTTGATTTTCTGACTACAAGTTGTGGCATGTACGCAAGAGCGGTTCTTCCTAATTTAGAAAACGCGGTCGGCTCATACCCTGCTATTGCAATGGAAGTTCTCCCGGTTGGTCTGCTTGGACTTTTTGCTTTGGCGATGCTTGCGACGGTGATGTCGACCGTTGATTCCTATTCGTTTGTGGCAGCATCGACTTTTTCAAGAGATATTGTTATGAAAATATTTAAAATAGATGAGAGCAAAACAACACACTATACCAGAATTGGATTGATACTTACATCATTGCTTGCAATCGTACCTTTATTCATATTTGATTCGGTAATTGAAATATGGAAATTTTTTGGATCTGTCGGGACACCTGCCTTGCTTGTTCCTGTCTTTTTCTCGTTCGTCGGTTCAAAACGGTTACCATCAAAATTTGCATTTATATCAATCATGTTGAGCGGAGGAGTTTCGCTTGCATGGTACAGTTCAAAATATTTTTTATCAGGAAGCTATTGGTTATCGGTTGAACCGATTTTCCCCGGTCTGATTATTTCGCTTATTATCTTCTTCAGTTTTGCGAAAAAAGAAACTGCAACAACAGTTGCACATAAATGAAAATTTTGGTATAATTGATTTATGAGTGAACCAATACTAATGTCCAAAGAGGGCCGCCAAAAAATTGAAGCGGAACTCAAAAGTTTAAAATTCAACGACCGCCCTGAAATCGTTGCCGAGATCAAACGTACTCGTGAAATGGGTGATTTATCTGAATATGCTGAATACCATGCTGCCAAAGATAAACAAAAAGTTATCGAAGGCAGAATAGCTGAATTACAGCAGAAATTGCTGAAAATTCAAATAATCGACCCATCTACTTTACCCTCTGATAAAATATATCTTTACGCTAAAGTGTTGATAAAAGATTTAGAAGATGATGAAGAGATCGAATATACTATCGCTCCGCCTGAAGAAGTTGATTTGGATAATGATGTAATTTCAGTGCAGTCGCCAATAGGACAAGCCTTTTTAGGGAAAGCTGTGGGTGATATTGTTGAAGTTAAAGTTCCGGCTGGTATTGTGAAATACGAAATTATGAAAATAACTCGTGACTAATTAGTCATCATCAAAGTTATTATATAAATCTTGCGAAAGCTCATCTTCCTCAAAATAAGATAATTCTTCGTCAGTTTCATATCCGGCGGCAAGATTTGCACATTCAAGCGAACAATATAGTTCTTCGTTTTGTTTTATTGGGTCACCTGTAATTGGTTCTTGGCACTTCTTGCATTTTTCGTTCATATTTTTTCCAACACATCTTTAAAAATTCTCTGATTCGGTAAAACTTAATCTAAAATATACTAATTTATTTGAAAAAATATGTCAATCCCTTTTTTCAAAATTTTCTAAAAAGGAACTTTCTGCCTATCTAGCCGTTAAACGAAGAGAACAATTTTTTAATGGACAAATTGACAAAACTTCATACTTTATAAAGTATGAAAAAATGATTTGATACAACGAGGATATTTTGGAAAATAATAATTACTATCTGAACTCAATTACCGATGCTGTTAGTAATATACCACTTATAAAACTGAACCGTATGGCAAAAAAATACGGGGTAGAAGCTACTGTTTTGGTGAAGCCTGAATATATGAATCCATCCGGTTCTGTCAAAGACCGTATGGCCGGATTTATTTTAAAACAAGCTATTGAACGCGGAGAACTTAAACCTGGCGGAACAATAGTCGAAGGAACTTCGGGCAACACAGGAGCCGCGGTTGCAATGTTTGCCGCTGCTCATGGTTATAAAGCGATTTTTACAATCCCTGATAAAATGTCTGATGAAAAAATAAATGCTTTAAAAGCGTTTGGTGCCGAAGTGCATATCTGTCCGACTGCTGTGCCTGCGGAATCTCCTGAGAGTTATTACGAAACAGCAAAACGGCTTCACCGTGAGACCCCCGGTTCGTATTATATTGGTCAGTATTTTAATCTCGATAATATTGAAGCACATTACCAAATAACAGGCCGAGAAATTTGGGAACAGACCGGTGGAAAATTTGATGCTTTTGTTGGTGGTATTGGAACCGGCGGAACTGTCTCAGGTATCGCCCGTTATTTAAAAGAAAAAGATTCATCTATTGAAGTTATCGGTGCCGACCCTATTGGTTCTATCTACTATGATTATCATAAAAATAAAACAATGATTGAACCGCATACGTATTATGTTGAAGGGATTGGAGAAGATATGCTCTGCCCGACTATTGATTTTTCTGTCATTGACAAAGTTGTGCAAGTGACTGATCAGGAATCATTTTTGGCTTGTCGAGAACTTACCCGTTTGGAAGGTCTGTTCGGTGGTGGTTCGTGTGGCTCGGCGGTTCATGTTGCTTTAAATTACGCAAAAGATTTGGATAAAGATAAAGTTGTTGTTGTCATACTTCCTGATGGTGGTGTTAAATATATGAGTAAAGTTTTCAACGACGAATGGATGAAAGAAAAAGGTTTTATTTAGAAGGAGTTACCAATGAATGATTTTAAGAAAAATAAATTTGAAACAAGAGCAATACATTGCGGACAGATCCCTGAAGATAAAACCGGAGCTATCACAACTCCGCTTCATATGAGCACCACTTACAAAGTCGGGTTCCCCGGTGATGAGTCCGGGTATGTCTACTCACGTTGGTCAAACCCAACTCGCAAAGCTCTCGAAGAAGTTCTCGCTACTTTGGAAAATGGCACCGATGCATTTGCATATGCATCCGGGCTAGCATCGATAACCGCCGTCATGCATCTGCTTGAAGCAGGTGACCATGTTGTTGCTGTTGATGATCTCTACGGCGGAACGCATCGCTTGTTTGAATAACTGATGAAAAAGTTCAAACTTGAGTTCTCCTATGTAGATGGCACTAATCCTGAAAATTTTAAAAATGCAATTCAAGATAATACAAAACTTTTCTGGATTGAAACCCCAACTAATCCTCTTCTGAAACTGACCGACATTGAAACAGTCGTTTCTTTTGCAAAAGAGAAAAATATAATTGTTGCAGTTGATAATACATTTGCGACGCCATACATCCAACAACCTCTTGATTTGGGTGCCGATATTGTTATGCACTCGGCTTCAAAATATTTGGGTGGGCATTGTGATGTTATCGGTGGAGCCTTGATTGTCAAAGATGATGAGCTTGCTAACAAATTACATTTTAACCAGTATGCTGTTGGCGGGATGCTTGCTCCGTTTGAATCATGGTTGCTTATGCGTGGTATGAAAACGCTACATCTGCGGATGGAACGTCATTCGATGAACGCAATGAAAATTGCTGAGTATCTGGAAACTGTTGACATTGTTGACAGAGTTTATTGCCCTGGGCTTGATGGTTCCAAAGTGCCGAACAATATGAAAATGCCAGGTGGTATGGTTTCGTTTTCTATTAACGCTGATGTTGAAACGGTTAAGAAGTTTACGATGTCGACCAAACTGTTTATTTTGGCTGAATCATTAGGTGGCGTTGAGTCGCTTATGAATCATCCTGCATTTATGACGCACGCATCGATTCCACAAGAGATTCGTGAAAAAGCAGGTGTGACCGACGGACTTATTCGCTTGTCGGTTGGTATCGAGCATATCGATGATCTGCTTATAGATTTGCGGATGGCATTTGCAGCGATAAGCGAGACAGTCAAACAAGCGTAAGTACATTGAATTATAATTTGTAGGGGTAGACTTGTGTGTCTGCCCTTTTTTTTATCACAAATTTTGTAGGTCGGAACTCCTCACTCATTGAGTGCCTGTAGTTCCGACTTTTTTATTGTCTGGTTCTGAACGCTTAGGCGTGCCTAGAACATCGACCTACAATTTTTTTATTGCAGTAATATTTTGACAAATTGTATATTATTGTCGTCTTTATAATAAAGAAATGGAGAGGGTTCGTATGAAGAAATATATAATAGTTTTATTATCATTTATAATTTTTCAATCTGCTATTGGTCAAGAACAAAAAATCAAAATTGAAGTTGAGTTTCATAAAACAGAATATCTATTAATGGAACCGATTTGGTTTGACCTAATCCTTACAAATGTAAACACAGATACAATAAGAACATCATATCTTTGTCCAGAATGTAAAAACAAGTCTTTTTTGCTAACACTAAAAGATGAAAAAAGAGTTGATGTTAAATTTACTCGGGCAGAATCTAATGCAGGTGGATTTGAGTCTACTCTAATTCTAAATCCAAAACAAGAATTTATAAAATCTTTTAATATTTTAAGATATTTTGGAAATCATAATCCAGGAGTAGGAGGCATTGAGAGAATTTATTTAAGATTTTTACCACTTGGGAAATATACACTCACTACAAGCCACAATGGAATTAGTTCAATACCAACAGAATTTGAAGTTGTAGAGCCAATAGGGGAAAGAAAAGGAGAATATGATGAAATAATAAAAGTTTACAAGTTGTGGCAAAATACAAAATCTAACGATAGCTTAAAAAGCTATATAAAAAGATTCCCCAATAGTATTTATATTGAAAAAATATTAAAAGATTCTAATCAAAAGGAAGAACTTCTTGAACAATTTCCAAACTCTGGTTTCAGTAATCATATATTAAAGATATTAGTGCATGAGCTTTCTGTTGAAGAAAAGAAAGAGTTACTCCACAAAATTATTGTCACAAATCCAAATACTCGTTCAGAAATATTTGCAAAACAGATTCTAAATGGAAATGAGCAAATTGATCCCTTGTGGGACGCAAAAGAAATGTTACAAAAATATCCTAATTCCGGTTAATCTTTAGGGCACCTTAAAGGTGTCATATACGATTTAGAGGAGTTAGATAAAATAAAATTCTTAGAGAAAGTAATTACTGATAATCCAAATTCTAGAAGTGCAAAAATTGCCAAACAATTACTTCGGGATATGTCCAAAAAAGTGAAGCAATAAATCCAATAATATCGTTATATTAATCTCATGGAAACGCGAAAACTTTTAGATTTGGTATCAGTCGGTAAAGCTACCTACGAAGATTTTGTAATGTTAAATATTCATACCGTCGAAGATTTAGTAGGGTGTGATGCCAACCAGCTTTTTGAAGAACTTAAAGAAATCAGAGGCTTAGAACATCTTGACCGATGCTGCGAAGATGTATTCACCTGTGCGATCAAACAAGCGGAGAATCCGAATCTCCCCGAAGAACAAAAGCAATGGCACTACTGGTCGAAAGTCCGCAAGGGGATTATTTTCCCTGAGTGAAGTCGACTAATAAGTATTCATCGGTTATATCTGCTATTGCAAGATTAAGATTGTTGGGGTCGCTAATTGTAATATTTTTAGCAATTGTCACTCGTTTCATTAGTCCTATTTCTGAATAGTAATCTATAATTGTTAGATCTTCAACGGGCAAAATCCACTCCACAACAAAACAATTGAACGTGCCAACCGTGGTTTTTAATATTTCAAAACGTGTAATTACTTTTTCCGTAAAAAATGAAAATCCAACAGTATCAGATATTATCCATTGCTCACCTATTTCGATAGGATATTGAAGTGTTTTTATTTCCTCATTATGGGCAGATACAGTTGAAAAATTTAATGGAGAAGACTTAATACTCTCTTCTTTCAAATTTAGTAAAGGTGAGATTGGTGAGGGAATGCTTGAACCAGTACTTGCATAGATATACAGACCATCGGCTTCGTTGTTTAATAATATTTTACCTGTATAAAGACTCCCTTGAATCATAGAGTCTGTAGCTGCAGCATTAAGAACATAATACTCCAAGCTATCATTTATAGTATCGATTTCTGTAATATCAAAAATAGACGAACCTTTGCGTACAGGTAGTTGAACTGTGTCAGGTTGAATATTACTATAGGTAAATGTTCTTTCATAAGTCCAACTGTTACCAACTTCAAGAGGGTATGCGTAATTTTCAAATAAATTTGGGGTTGGCTTGTTCGGTCCATTGATAAGTGAACAGCCGAGTAACATTAACAGCGCTGATATTAAAATAATTTTAAACTTCATTTTGAAATCCTCCGTAAATCTCTTTAGAAAAAGATACATTAATTGACCGCATTGTCAACTCTTAGTTCAACAGTTAAGTTTGCTAAATTTTTTACCATTGACAATGATCGAACTGAATGCTATTGTAATAAGAAAACGGAAGGGAGAAGCAATTGCGACTCATACAAAAAATTTTAGTTTTCATCATTCTACTTGGTACAGTTACAGCTACAAATGTTTTCGCAGGAGGCAACGCAGGACAAGTCGGCATCGGGTTTACTGTAGCGGAGTCATCACCGGTATTTATTTTTCATTACTGGGCATCGGAAAAACTTACTATCAGTCCTGAAATTTCTGTAAACCATCTTTCGGATCCATCTATTATCCGTACCAACTTTGGGCTGACGCTTGCATCGCATAGTCGTCCGGCTGAATCGTTTCGTCCATTCTTTGGCGTAGGTTTCAATTATGATGTTGCAACTTCCGATGGTAATTCTGTTGCAGATTTATATATAGGACCACTTTTTGGAGCTGAATATTTTTTCTCTGATAATTTTTCAGTATCTGGTGCCTATCAAGTTGCTGTTATTATAACTGACGATGTTGCCTCACCATCAATAATGCTTCGTGCGGGAACTACCTATATAACAACGGCTCAACTTTTAACCGTGCAGTATTACTTTTAAGCTATGAAAAAATTACTTATGAGTTTATGTGTCATTGGAATTTTGCTCGGATGTTCCGGTGATAAAGCAATTGATGTATCTTATGTCAATGATGGGTTCCAAGGTATCACGCATATGAATATATTTGGAGATCCAAATGGTCCGCAAGATTCCGATGACTGGCGATTATTTTATGGTACGTCACCATTTTTATCTTCTTCATCCGGTGTACAGATTATAGAAAACAATAATGACGAACAGTCTGAAGATCCACTTATGAAAATAATACCTAGCCATTTTGAACTTGCTGCTGCATATCCAAACCCGACAAACGATAATTTTACAATAGGATTTAGCACACCAAATCAATCAGATGTTACAGTATCTGTAGTTGACAATGAATTACATTTGCTATACCAAAAATCTGGTTCGTTTGAAGCAGGAATGCATGCGTTCTATATAAGTACAGCAGATTTTAAAACATTTGTTCCACCTAACGGTATCTATAGAGTCTTCATTGACATAAGCGGTGGGATAACCGGATACGGTGATGTGTTAATTGTAAATTGATTCACAAAAAAAGTAGTTCGTTATGCCAGAGATTAAAAAGATTCCGAAGAAAGATTTTTTACAATACGCCGAGATAGCATCGGGTGCGTTTCCCGGAATGGGCATGAACACTCAAGAGCAGATTAAAGAGCTTGCCAAAGGACTAATAGAACGTTCTGAGTCAACACGCTCAACTTTTTACGGGTTATACAAAAATAAAAAATTGGCTGGCGGGATTTTACTCCATGATTTCCAGATGAATCTTTTTGGTAACAAAGTTCTCTGTGGCGGTGGTGGTTTTTTAGTTGTTGACCTGCTTCATAAAAAAGAACATGTCGCTCGTGACCTCTGTAAATTTTTTATGCAGCATTACCGTAAACAAGGTGCCGAGTTTGCATCGCTCTATCCGTTCCGCCCTGATTTTTACCGCATGATGGGAGCTGGTTACGGAGCGAAAACATCGGTCTATCGGATTCATCCAAAAAACTTTCCATCGGCTGGTTCAAAAAAACATATTACAAAACTGACTCCGAAAGACAGAGTTAAAATACAGCAATGTTTTGACTCGTACGCCGACACAAAAACCGGAATGTTCTATGATTTTAAAGAACATCGGGAAGGGTTCTTCAAACATAATAAAGATTCAAAATTTTATGGCTATGAAAAAGATGGCAAGCTGCTTGGATATCTTGTTTTTAAATTTGTAAAACAGAGAACCGATTCGCCCGATGATTTTTTACATAACGAAATTCATATTACTGAAATGGTTTATCTCAACAACAATGTGCTCAGTGCGTTTCTTGCTCTGCTTCATACCCAAAAAGATCAGGTTGAAGTTGTGCAGTATATTACGCATGATGAGAATTTTCATTTTGCCGTTCGTGATCCTCGCAATGATACCGGCAATATTTTGAGCCCGGTCTACCATGAGACAAATCATCAAACCGTTGGCATAATGTTCCGTTTGCTCAACCCAAAACTTCTGTTTATGACTTTGCAAAACCATTCGTTTGGCGATATCACGATTCAACTGAAACTTGAAATCAAAGACACTTTTTTAAAAGAGAACGATAAACCGATTGTTGTCTATTTTGATAATGGGTTGCCGACTCTTAAAAGTTCCAGTTCTAAAACCGATGTCACCCTTAGGCTGAACACAGCAGATTTTAGCTCGATGTTATTAGGGGCGATTGATTTGAAGACATTGCACAAGTATAAGTTGGCAAATCTATCGAGTGAAAAACATCTGGATAGCTTGCACAGATTATTCTACTGTGAAGAAAAACCGGTCTGCCTGACACAGTTTTAGTCCCATCTAGCATATTATAGTATTACAATATTTCAGATTGAATGTAAATTAGTGGTAACTGACTATTGCATTATTTTATAATTTCACTTTATTTACTTTCAAAAATAGAACCTCAAAAAAAGGTACAAAATGACTACCGATACAAAAGAACAATCAAATAAAATTCCCCAAAGAAGCGATATTCCCACCAAAGACAAATGGAACCTGGCTGACATTTATAAAGACTCTGCCGAATGGGAAACTGTTTTTGCCGAAGTGAAAGATCAATCTGCTATATTAGTTACCTTTGCGGGTAAACTTTCAGATGCCGATTCGCTTTTTGACTGTATGGAACTTCGTTCTGAAATCTCGATGAAAATTTCCTGCCTCTTTCAATATGCAAGACTAAATCTTGATTTGGACAGTCGTCAGTCAGAATATCAGGAAATGACCGACAGAGCTATGATGCTCTCGGCAGAAGTTGGAGCGGCATCATCGTTTGTCGAACCTGAACTTTTGAAAATGACCGATGCGGAACTATTGAAACTTTCTTCTCAGTTTAAAAAAACTGACATCTATGATTTATATATCAAAGAGCTTATTCGTTCCCGTGAACATATTCGCTCTGAAGAAATCGAAGAACTGCTTTCGCTCACAATGACTTTTGCAAGTGGTGCCGAACAAACGTTTGGAATGCTTGACTCTGCCGATATAAAATATCCATCTATCAAAGATGAAAACGGTAACGACGTACAGCTGACCAAACAACGCTTTGCAAAATTTATGGACTCATCGGATCGTCGGGTTCGCAAAGATGCCAGCGACGGATTATTATCATCGTACAAAGATCATATTAATACTATAAGTTCGACTCTTTCTACTGAAGTAAACAAAAATTTATTTTATACTAAAGCTCGTAATTTTGATAACGCTTTACATCGTGCACTAGACGGTGACAATATTCCGACAACGGTCTACCATTCCTTGCTTGATACAACCGAAGCACAGATTGACGGTATGCACCAATGGACAGCACTTCGCAAAAAGATTTTAAAGCTCGACGAGATTGCACCATACGACATGATGTGTCCCTTGTTCCCGGACTACGACTACGAAGTTCCCTATGAAAAAGCGGTTAAAAAAGTTATCGACGGTTGCCTGCCACTCGGCGATGATTACAACAAACGTTTGATACATGCCTTTGATGATCGTTGGGTTGATGTCTATGAAACCGACGGGAAACGTGGCGGTGCTTATAGCTGGGGTAACTACTCAGTACATCCATATGTTTTGATGAACTACAACGACACTGTTGACAATATGTTTACCCTTGCTCACGAACTTGGACATTGCCTGCACTCTGTCTATTCAAACGAAGTGCAACCATTCCAAAAATCACAGTACTCGACATTTGTTGCCGAGGTTGCCTCGACTCTCAATGAAGGGTTGCTGATGCAGCACCTTCTTAAAGAAGCCGACAGTAAAGAAGAAAAACTATATTTGCTTAATAGACAAATCGACGGAACTATGGGAACCTTTTTCCATCAGGTTATGTATGCTCGCTTTGAATTGATGATCCATCAGGCAGTCGAAAATGGCGGTGCCTTATCACCTGACGCTATGAGTAAAATTTGGGGTGACCTGACCAAACAATATTATGGTCCTTCATTGACGCTTGATGAAATGTCTCCGCTGAAGTGGAGTCGGATCCCTCATTTTTATATGACGTTTTATGTTTATCAGTATGCAACATCGTATGCTGCATCGCAGGCAATTTTGAAAAAAATTATCGACGGCGAAGATGGTATTATCGAACGTTACTTAGAACTTATAAAATCTGGCGGGAAAGATTATCCGATTCAATTGCTCAAAGAATGTGGCGTTGATATGTCGACTGCGGAACCGGTCGAGTCTACAATTGCTTTGTTTAAAGCAAATGTAGCCGAAGTTGAACGGTTGACCCAGGAATAGAAATATTGTAAGTCGACACCATTGTGGTTTCGACAATTAGATAGTAGGGCAGAACCCTTTAGTGGTTCTGCCTTTTAATTATTTTATGAGGGCATGTTAACAATGAACAGATTATTAGATATCGGATTTGAAAAAATTGGGTATTGGGAGTTAAAGAATAAGAAGATTAAATATACGCTGAATAGTCATGCTCAAACTCCCAATATTTTATATGCATTTGTACATAAGGATATAATAAAGTATATTGGTGAAACTATACAACTTTTACAGAAAAGAATGTATGGTTATCAAAATCCTGGACCATCACAAACAACAAATATAAAAAATAACGCACATATATTAAGGTTACTTAAAGCAGGTGAAGAAGTTGACATATATGCTCTGCCTGATAATGGATTATTCCATTATGGTAATTTTCATCTTAATCTTGCTGCTGGGTTAGAAGTTTCACTTATAAATACTATTTTACCTAGTTGGAATAGCACTAACAAAAATAAATCAACTAATAAAAAATTAAAACAAAGTAAGATTTCAAAAAAACAGTTAAATACTAGCACGTCCTTAGTAATCCCTGCTTGTAATAAATCAATTTTCAAATTTTCTCTTCAAACAACATATTATAAACAAGGGTTTTTTAATGTAAGTAAGCAATATGAAAATTTATTTGGTTTAAATGGACAAAAGATTTATATTTATTGTGGTAATCAAAAATATTTGATAAATGGTTTTATAAATCGCTCTGCTAATACTAATAATACGCCACGCATTATGGGCAGAGTTGAATTAAGAGATTGGTTTCAAGCAAATTATAATATAAATGATAAAATTGTAGTTACTGTTTTATCTCCTGTGTCTATTTGGATTAAATAATATAAAAAAAAATTTGAATTTCTCTTTTATTATTTTAGCAGAGTTCAAATCAACAGAACACTGTCCTACAAGTGTCCAAATATTGTAGGGAACCGACTTATCAGTTTTGTTTATAAGTATTACGCTTTGTAATTTTTCAACAAACCTATACGTCAGATTCAAAACATAAGGTCTTTTATATGAAAACAATATACACTGTTTTAACTATGCTAATCTTCACATCGTTATTTATAGGTTGTGGAGAAAAAGTAAAAACTGAGAAGAAGCAAAATGCTGAACCAGTTGTTAAAGAAGAAATTTACGCCCTCAATGATTCTAATTGGGTATCTTTGGAATATAACCTTTTTGATCCGACCTTTGCTGACTCCTCTCGATATCTCTCTGAAGGTGAAAGGTCACTTGCCGAAGCAATTATTTTTGAAAAGATTAAAATCGAAGCACCAGAGATTTACAAAAAAAGAAAACTTTATAAAAGACAATATTTCTGTGGGTTTAAAGATAAACAGATTCTAATCTATCTGAATTATTTTATCGATGAAACAGATTCGTTTTCTGATTGGAAGTCAAAATATGTAGTTCTTTTTGATGGTGGCGATAATTTTTTCCAGATTAAATTAAATTGGACCGAAATGAAATGTTATGATTTTTCTATCAACGGTGAAGCATAAAAAAAGTCATAATTATATAATTTGTAAAAGGCAGCTTTCGCTTATGAAAGCTGCCTTTTTTAATATCAACCACTAACCTTTAAATAATCCTTGTTCTCATAGTTTCTATCGACTACTTTAATTCAATAAAATAAAATAATGAAAAAGGATTTTTTATGAAATTCTCAAAAATTTGTTTATTGGCAATTGTTCTATTAGCACCAGTATTTGTAGTTGCAGAAGATGATATTAACGTATCGTTTGAATCACACAATTTGGATATTTTTTTAGATGTTGCTAATCAGTCTGCTACTATTTCTGATGGCGGAACATTCAATATTCCAAGCGGTGCTTGTTTTTTTCAATTAAACAAGACAGCCAAAATCAATTCTTTCAGGGTTAATAAGATTAAGACTGAGTACATTCTAGGGTTATCAGAAGACAGTTCTTACTATCTTTTCCAATTCAATAATGAAACTGCTGGTACTTTTCCGTTTTATATTTCATACAAGGCTACATTCAACGATGATGTCGAGAATGCACGGTTCTCCAATGAAAATGTCGGGCGTGAAGTCTCGGGAACCATCCTTGAAAAAGGTGCTTATCTTTCGCCATCATCTTACTACTATCCACAAGGGAAAGAAGATGTTATTTCATTTTCTGTGACTGTTGATATTCCATCTAACTGGGAGTCAGTAGCGGACGGTAATAAAATGGAACATGTTCAAAAAGATAACCGCAAGATTCAGACATGGGAAAACCCATTTAAATCTGACGGGCTTATGTTTATGGCGGCACCTTATGTTGTTAAAGATACAACTGTGAACGATATTAATATTGCCTGTTACTTTTTTGTTGAAGATACATCGCTGTTTGAATCTTATCTCTCGGCAACTGTTGACTATATGGATATGTATTCCGAAATGATAGGTCCCTACCCATACAACTCTTTTATTGTTGCCGAAAACTTTTTCCCGACCGGATACGGTATGCCGGGTTGGACATTGTTGGGTCAGCAGATTATTCGTTTGCCATTTATAAAGTATACATCGCTTGGACATGAAGTTCTCCATAACTGGTGGGGCAATTCGGTCTATGTCGATTACGACCGCGGTAACTGGTGCGAAGCAGCTACAGTCTATGGTGCAGATTATAGATACAAACTGATGCGTTCGGAAAGCTCTGCGATGGCGTATCGAAAAGATATTTTGAAACAGTATGTTAGCTATGTCAACGAAGGTAATGATTTTCCGATTAGAGAATTCACCTCGCGTACATCAAAAAACACTCGTACGATTGGCTACAACAAAGCGATGATGGTCTATCATATGATTGAAGAAGAGATCGGTTCCGATGCTTTCTGGCAAGCGTGGAAAGATGTCTACGCCGAGTATATTACAAAGAAAATTTCATGGGAAGAATGGATAGCTGCTTTTGAAAAGACGTCGAATTTAAACTTGACCCATGTCATCCCACAATGGATCGACCAGACCGGAGCTCCTATGATAACACTTTCTAATGTTATCTCTAAAGATGAAGCCGGAAGCAAACGGGTCACATTCAAGCTGACTGAGCTTAGTGGTGGAAGATACGATCTGCAAGTGCCTGTTCGATTTTCTGGTGCTGATACACAATTTGATACAACGATAACACTTTCAAACTTCGAACAGATATTCCAACTGACTGCTCCTGGCTCTGCTGACAAAATAGAAATCGATCCGGAGTTTCATCTGTTCCGTAAGTTATATGATGAAGAAGTCGAGCCGATTATTTCTGGTGTACTCGGTTTTGAAAATCAGAACTATGCGATTGAAAATTTAGAATCTAACGGAGCCGATGCCTTCACACAGTTTGCTCAAAACATGAACGGCGAAGAACAAATAATAATATCTGCTACTGAATCAGAAAATGGCAATGATTCAACATCGGTAGCTGTACTCAACCCAACAACGATCCCTGATTATGTTTCGGGTATGATACAAATAACAGATCATTCGATCAGTATTAGTGGTGAGACTTGCCCGAGAGAGGGGCATACATTTGTATTGTCGGGAGATAATTTTAAAGAGTACAAAAAATATTTAGTCGTACTGACTTCAGACTTTGAATCACTTGCAAGATTAGGACAGTTGATTCCTCATTATGGCAAGTATTCGTACTTAGTTTTTAAAGGATCAAAAAATATTGCCAAAGGTCAATGGGAAATCGCAAGCTCCCCACTTAAGATGGCTTTATAGAAAGTTACAATTATTTAATTGGGTAGACTATAATGCCTGCCCAATTAATAATTATTCGTGTGGCCAACTCTTTATCCAATCTTTTCCCATTTCAACAGCTTTTCGTTTTTGATCTTTTGGTACTTGGGATTGCAAAAGATCAAGCGAGTTTTGACCATCTTGATTTCCTCGAACTGCACTATGCAGAAACCACATAGAAGCAAGAATATCATTTAACGGCACAACTTCAGCTATGGCATAGAATCTACCAATTTGTAATTGTGCATCTGCATCTTTATTTTCAGCAGCAAGTCTATACCAAATAAATGCGAGGTTTTGATTTTTTTCGACACCATCCCCTTTTTGATAATAGCTGCCGACATTATACTGCGCAACAGCGTAGCCTTTTAAGGCTGCTCTTTTAAACCACTTAAATGCTTTATTATAATTTTTGTTATATTTGATTCCCTGTTGATAATAAATTCCGATATTATAACTTGCAGATGCCATCCCTTGGTTAGCGGCTTTGTAATACCATTTTAAAGCTGTGTCAATATCTTGTTTCACAAAATCACCTCTTCGATACATTTGTCCAAGTGAATATTGAGCAAGAGTATCTCCATTATTAGCACCTTTTTGAAACCAATAAAAAGCTTTTTTAAAATCACGATAGACCCATTTTCCGTTTACATATATCAGACCAAGATTCGCTTGGGCAGGAGGATATTCCTGCTTTGCTGATTCTTTTAATAAATCAAATGCGAGAGGAAAATTATTATCATTCGCATGAAGCATCATCTGTGCAGAAAGTTCATATTGAGCTTTACGGTCACCATCGGTAGCTTTAAGTTCAAGAACAGATAGATCTACTTCTTTCGAAATTTCCCGCGGTTTAATTTCTAAACTATCACCTTGTGACATAATTGCTGATTTAATAACCGCAAATGCTTCGCTAAACTTACCCTGTATTTCATATGCATAAGATTTATAGATATATGATAATATAGAATTTTGTAGTAATATATTTTTATCAAAATCTAAAATAGCATCGTTATAATTTTCTGTCTTGATATAGGTAAGCCCACGATTATTATATGAATCTCTATCTAAAGAATCTAGATTGATAGCTGTTGTAAAATCAGTTATAGCACTATCATAGTTTTCAGTTTTAGAATAAAATAAACCTCGATTATTTAATGTGACAACATCATTTGGAATTAGTAAAAGTGCCTTATTAAAATCTTTGATTGCTTCCTTTTTTTTCTCTAACATATCATGAACTACTGCTCGCAATGCATAAGAAGCACCAAAAGATCGGTTTATTTTTATAGCCTTATTACAATCGGAACGTGCTTTTTTGTATTTTTGTAACACCGTGTAGACCGTTGCTCTTCCATCATAGGCGAGAGCAAAATCTTTTTTCTTTTTTATCGCCTTCTTATACAAATCAATTGCTTCTTCAAAGTTTCTTGCAAAAAACTCACCGTCGGCAGCAAGATAAAGTGCGTAAGGGTTTTCAGGGTTGTTAAGCAATAATTTTTTTGTCCAGTTTAACCATGCCAATATTGACTGAGAATTTTTTTCTAAAGATTCATTCCAATGCATATATCTATTTGTAGCCACGCTAGCTTTTAGTAATAAAAATTGATTAATTGAATTATATTTTTTAGCTGAATCAATATTTAATTCATGGTAAACTCTTTCCCAATCACCTAAAAGAATTGCTCCTTCGATATTTTTATCTATAGCAAAAGAGCTTGATGCAATTATTATTGTAAGAAAAATTATGATGAACTGTTTAATCATAAAACCTCTATGAAATTATTTTTTATAATGTTCTATCATTGCCACCATTACTCTCATAAATGGCGCCGGTAGTAATATTTTCCACTTGGTACCATCTAACTTAAGACCTAGTTCTTCGTCTTGTTTTTTTCCATTTACATAGGTTGTATAAATTTTAACACTTAGTAGGTCGAAGCTGAGTTGTTCTATTTTATTTACTATCATACTTTTTGGAAGGGATATATCTCGTGAATTACTTTTATCAGAACTTGAAAGTTTTGCTTCCAATTCAAAAAACTCTTTGTCTGTTCTTCTTCTGAGATTTCCCTTTTTTAAAATTAGCCCTGATACTATAATATATTCTCTATAGCTTTTGCCTCTAAACAACTCATCATAAAACGGAAGCAATGCTTCTTTAAATCTTAATAATGCCAGCGGATGCATTTGAGTTGTGAAATTTTCCCAATCTTTATTCGCCCACGCTATGTAAGCATTTGTAATAATTTTTTCAATTTCCTTCTCATCAAAACTACTGCCGCCATTTTTAATTATTTCTAATTTGTGTTTTATGACAATCTTTTGATCACGCATTTCTTTGGGGGCTAGTTTTAAAAATTTATCATAATCGTTTTTGGCATTCGCAAATTCTTCCCTGTCAAAATATGTATTGCCACGGTTATGATATGCGGAAAAATCCTTGGAGTCACATTTGATTGCGTTACTAAAACTCAGAATCGCCAATGAATCATTACCCAGATGTCGATAGGTGTTACCTTGATTATAATAAGCCGTCACATTATTTGGGTTACATTCTATTGTTTTCGCATAGTCCTTTAATGCATTTTCATAGTCATGCATCTCATCGTATACGAAACCTCTGTAGAGGTAGCCATATGAATGGGTGGGATCTTGGCTTAGTATTTTATTTAAATCTATGAGAGCATTCTTATAATCACCTTGAACAATAAAAGCATTGCTTCGGGTATTGTACGCCGGTAAAAAGGTACTATCTTCCTCGGAAACTTCAATAGAACTTAGAATTGCTTTATGATATTTGCCTTTAATTAAATATTGTTCACTTAAGAAATGTTTTGATACAATATTATTTGGGTTTTTTGAACTAAATTTATCTATCCATTTGCTAATTTTTTTTCTCGACTTATTATCTAATTTTGGATAACTGATAGAAAGATCGCAGTTGAGAACAAAACATGCTTGATACATGAGAAACTGATGTAGAGGATCTTTGTTATATTTATTTTTCTTTTCAAGTAAATCATACACTTGTTGCCAGTCATTAGCAACGAGTGCTTTTTCGATTTTTTTATCTAATGCAAAAGAGCTTGATGCTATTAATATTGTAATAAAAATAATTATAAACTGTTTGATCATAAAACCTCCGTATTAAATAATTAATCTTCTTCAGATTCTTCTGATGTTGCCATAAGCAATTTAACTATCGGCTCAGGATACCAAAGCTTCCATTTTCTATCTACAAATATCATTTCTAAATTTTCTATAGCTGTTTCACCGGTAGCGTATTCGATTTTTAATTTTGCTATTGCAATATCAGGTCCATCTGCCAGTATATCAAGAATTTCCAACTTCTGAACTATGAACATATCTTTAAATTGACTTGTTTCCCCTGTTAACTGCTTCATTTGAAATTCGAAAAACAATTGAGGTGGAAAATTAATGATACTATTTATATTGTACACAATTTTCCCAAATAGAAACAACTCTCCATTTATCTTATCAATTGACTGGTACTTAGGAAGATGAATACTTTTAAATCTCTCTAAAGCGTCTTGATGCATTGATGATGCCAGTAGAAGCCAGTCCTGTACTATCCAAGCATCATAAGCGTTTGTTATAACATTTCTAATTTTTTCTTTATCAAAGTTCTTATCGTAATTATCTATGTATTCAATTTTTGTATTTACCGTATTTATTATTTGATACATTTCTTGAGGAACTAACTTTAAAAACATCTGATAATCTTTTTTGGAATTCTCTAAACTTTTGGTGTCAAAGTATGTGTTTCCTCGATTATAATATGCCGCCATATGTTTGTTATCTATCTCTAAGGTTTTACTATAGTTTATTATAGCTAAAGAATCGTTACCAAGATGACGGTGGGTATTTCCTAGATTGTAATATACCATCGAATTGTTTGAGCTTAGTTAGATTGATTTTTTATAATTTATTAATGCGTTTTTGTAGTCATGCATTTCATCGTATATCACACCTCGATTAAGATATGCTAATGAATGAGAAGTATCTTGTATAAGTAGTTGGTTTAAGGCATTGAGAGCATACTCAAATTTCCCTTGGGCAATAAATGCATTGCTTCGTGTATTGTACGCTAAGATAAACGAACTGTCTCCTTTTGTAATCTCAATTGAATATTGTATTGCTTTTTGAAAATTTCCGTTTAATAAATGTAATTCCCTAAGCATTTGCTTTGCAACAATATTGTATTGGTGTCTTGAACTAAAGTTGTTAATCCATTGGCTAAGCTTTTCAAAAGACTTTTCATCAAAGTTAGGGTGAATAACATCCACTCCACAATCAATCGCTATACAAGCTTGTACCCTAAGAAAGTTATGTATAGGATCATCTTTTGAATTCTTTTCAAGTAAATCATATACTTGTTGCCAGTCATTTGCTACAAGTGCTTTTTCGATTTTTTTATCTAAAGCAAAAGAGCTTGATGCTATTAATATTGTTAAAAATATAATTATAAATTGTTTGATCATAAAACCTCCCAAAAAATAGGCTACGTTGTATATCAATATTACAATAACTTATTTAATATATCAAGCTGAAAATTTTTACTCAAACAATTCGTTTACTTTTTCAGTCGCGTAGTAATGCACATACTTCCCAATTTTTTTGGATGTAAGAAACCCGTATTCTTTTAATGCAATCAAATCTTTCCGAGCTGTCACACGAGATACCGCATTAACTGTTGAATGTGTATTAATTGTAGTGCTCTCTTCACTATTATTATATAGATATAAAATTAAATTAATTTGTCTATCATTAAGATTGTATGTAGATTGTGCAAATAATATCATCTTTTTATTCTGTTTTTGTTTTTTCGCAACATATAATTCAAACTCGCTAAGTGCCTGTTTTATTTTCCTAATATTATAATCAATAAAATATGTTAAATCTAAATCGTCTTGTTCTGTGTAGAGGTATGCGTTTCTATATTGAACAGGAGATTCCTTTATTATTTTGGATAGCGGTAGATATGAAAACACCCAGTAATTATGTTTTAATAGATACCAATAAAACAGAGCTCTCGCCAAACGACCGTTTCCATCACAAAATGGATGTAAATAACCGATCCAAAAATGAATAACTATTGCCTTTGTTACTGGATGCACAAACTGAACGTCAGATATTTTATCATTCGCATAATCTAAAAGTCTTTTTATTTCACTTTTTAAGAATTCTTCTTTTGGGGGGCTATGTAAAACTTTTCCATCTTCCGTATTTTCAACTACAATTTCATCAGAGTCTTTTCTAAGCCTCCCTCTTTTTGTATCATCATCAAACGTATTTTCTGTTAGCATACTTTGTAGTTCACAGAGGTTTTCTAAACTTAACTCTTTGTTTTGAAATTCTTGCTCTATATAAATTATTGTGTTGAAATTATTTAGAATCATCTGCTCCGATTTATTCTTTGGCTTTCTTTTTTCACGAATCATTTTTTTGGCAACTTTTCTTGTAACCGCAGCACCTTCAAGTTGAGACGATGCTATTGCTTCTTCCATGACTCCCTTTGACATGTAATACTGTTTTTGTTTTTCACTTGTAACATTTGATAATTTTAAATTCCCACTACATTGCTGAGTTACTTCATGATAAAAACTCTCCGCATTACTTACTGGTTGCCAAGTAAAGTATTCGCCTTTTTCTGTTATAATTATACTATTTATTCTATTTGGAGAATTTTTTCTGAAAAGTTTAATCATTAACCAAAATTCTTTATCTGAAAAATTTGAAGGTCTTTCTAAGTATTTAACTCTATCCCAAAAGAGATAATTTGGATAAGACGCTCTAAAGCTGTAATTTCCAAAATTATTAATAGTTAAAAATTTGTCTATTAGTTCTTTATTGTTGATTTTTGATATATCTGGTTTTTCTAGCTTATATTTTTCCATTTTAACCTACTTTCATTATACAAATAGATATAATAACATATAAACAGTTTACATGTACTTTATATGTTGTTTACACATAATATCGGTATAACACATAAATATCATAGTATAACTTTATATGTTTGTCAATAGATAGATAAAGTTAATATAATACTTTATACGTTATCGCAATAACACACAAAGTCTTTACATATACTTTACGTATTGTTTACATGTCATATATTCACTAATAACGTGTATACTCTATACATATACTATACACGTACTATACATATCAATTCCACCCAGCCAAACACAAAAACCTTTACAAAACGTATCAAAACGGCTATTATTATAGGCTATAAAACAAACAACCTAAAACTCGTGTAAGAATATGAAATTTAACGAATTAAAAGAAAATTACTCCCTCCCGAAAGAGGAAGAAAATATACTCAAATTTTGGAAAACTGATGATGTTTTCCACAAATCGAACCAACTCGCAAAAGACCGTCCCCATTTTGTCTTTTTTGAAGGACCACCAACAGCCAACGGACGCCCAGGTATTCACCATGTTATCTCCCGTACTGTCAAAGACTTAGTCTGCCGATACAAATCGATGCAAGGCTTCAGAGTCGACCGTAAAGGTGGATGGGACACCCATGGTTTACCGGTTGAAATCGAAGTTGAAAAACAGCTCGGTTTAAAGTCGAAAAAAGAAATTGTCGAATACGGAATTTCCAAATTTAACAAAAAATGCCGCGAATCGGTTTTCACTTACCTCGAAGACTGGAACACGATCACCGAACGAACCGGCTACTGGCTTGATCTCGACGACGCCTATGTCACTCTCAAAAATGATTACATCGAATCGGTCTGGTGGATCCTGAAAAATTTCTACGACCGCGACCTGATTTATCAAGGACACAAAATTGTCCCATACTGCCCAAGGTGTGGCACAGGTCTTTCATCGCACGAAGTAGCTCAAGGCTACCAGATGATAAAAGACCCGTCGATTTATGTCAAAATGAAAGCTGCCGACGGAGATTTCTCATACCTCGTCTGGACTACTACGCCATGGACGCTTCCATCAAACGCCGCTATCTGTCTCAAAGCTGACGCCGACTATGTTATTGTTGAGCATGAAGATGAAAAATTATTGCTGGCTGAAGCACTTATCAATAAAGTTTTTGGTGGTGATACTGAAGTAAAAGTTTTAGAAAAATTTAAAGGTTCTGATTTTGTCGGACGTAAATATGAACCGCTCTTTGACTGTTTTGCAGATCAGTCCGACAAAGCATATTTCGCAGTCAATGGCGATTTTGTAACGCTTGACGATGGAACTGGAATTGTTCATATCGCCCCTGGCTTTGGTGCTGACGATTATGAAATCGGCAAAGCAAATAATCTTCCTGTATTTCAGGCAATACACAACAACGGAACGTTCAAAGATTTTGTAAAACCTTACGCCGGTATGTTTATCAAAGATGCCGACAAAGAAATTATTAAGAATCTAAAAATTGCCGGACTGATGTTTAAAAAAGAACAGTACGAACATAACTATCCGTTCTGCTGGCGATGCGATTCTCCGCTTATTTATATCGCTCAAAAATCATGGTATCTCAAAACGACTCAGTTTAAAGAGAAGTTGATTGAAAATAATAATAAAATTAATTGGCATCCCGATGAAATCCGTTCCGGTCGTATGCTCAACTGGCTTGAGAATAATGTCGACTGGGCTCTTTCACGCGAACGCTTCTGGGGAACTCCTATCCCGATTTGGATTTGTGATGACAAAGATTGTAAAAAGCAACGTGAGGTAGGTTCTATTGAGCAACTACGCAAAGAAGGAATCGATGTTCCCGAAGAACTTGATTTGCACAAACCGATGATGGATGATATCAAGCTGACTTGTGAATGTGGTGGCACGATGACCCGTATCCCGGAAGTTGTTGATGTCTGGTTTGATTCCGGTGCGATGCCATTTGCCCAATGGCATTACCCATTTGAAAATAAAGAAAAGTTTGAAGATAAGTTTCCGGCAGACTTTATTTCTGAAGCCGTTGATCAAACTCGCGGATGGTTCTATTCACTCTTGGCTATCTCAACTATCTTGTTTGATGATATACCATTTAAAAATGTTATTGTCCTTGAATTTATTTTGGATAAGCATGGTAAAAAAATGTCGAAACATAAAGGCAACGTTGTCAACCCATTCACAACTGTTGACGATTTTGGCGCCGACCCTATCAGGTGGTATATGGTTTCAACATCGAACCCATGGCTTCCGACAAAATTTGATTTAGAAGGTCTCAAAGAAGTTATCCGAAAATATTTTGATACTTTAAAAAATACATATTCGTTTTTTGCTATCTATGCAAACATTGACAACATCCCTCAGCGTGCTGCAGATGATAACAAATCTGTCGAAGCATTTTTAGAAAGCAAAGCAGGCGAAAAAGATATTTTTGATAAATGGATAATCTCTCGTTACAACTCGCTTGTCAAAGAAGTAACCGAGTCGTTTGATAATTACGAAATCACCAAACCAACTCGGGCGATTCAGAGTTTTGTTATCGAAGAACTTTCCAACTGGTATGTCCGCAATAACCGTCGTCGGTTCTGGGCAAAAGGTGACGACCCATCTAAGATGAGAGCCTACCTCACGCTCTATCAAATGCTCGCAGGTATCTGTCAGCTTTCGGCTCCTGTTGTCCCAATGGTTTCTGAAATGATTTGGAAAGAGTTGATGGGTGAAAACAGAGAGAAATATGATATACCTCTTTCGATTCATATGACATCATATCCTAAACATGATGAGTCGTTAATCGACAGACAGCTTGAAACAGCAATGGGACTTTCGGAAAAAATCGTTTCGCTTGGTCGGGCTGCTCGTTCAGGCAAAAACCTTAAGGTTCGTCAACCGCTTGCAAAGTTGATTATCAATTTACCTGACGGTCAATCTTTTGAGTCGTTAGACGAGTTTCTTAATGTCATTAAAGACGAGCTAAATATTAAAGCAATCGAAGCGTCGGATTCTTTGGACGAACTTGTTACCTATGCTGCGAAGTTGAATTTTAAAACTGCCGGTTCAAAGCTGGGTAAAAACGCTAAAGATGGTGCCGCTCAAATAGTAGCTCTTGATTCAAATACGGTCAAAAAGTTTGCCTCTGATAAAAAAATCAGTCTTGATATAAACGGCACATCGTTTGACTTAACCACCGACGAAATCGATATCAAGAAAACGGAAATCGACAACTACGCTGTTGAGTCGGAAGGTTCATTGACTATCGCATTGGAAACATTGCTTTCTGGTGAGTTAATAAACGAAGGGTTCGCCCGCGAAGTAGTCAATAAAGTTCAGAATATGCGGAAAACCAACGGATTTGATGTGACCGATCGGATTGAAATATTTGTGGCATCATCGAAAAAATTAGTTGATGCACTCACAAAATATAAAGACTTTATTACAAGTGAAACTTTGGCAGACAGTATTGAGTTTAAAGAGAAACTTGATAATGGCACCGAGTGGAACATTAACGGTGAAAAAGCAGAAATAGAAGTTCTGAAAAAATAAGAAATCGGTGGTGAAAAAATGAAAATGAAAAAATCCGATTTACAAAAATTTAAATCTCTTCTGATTGAAAAACGTGCGACGATGACAAAAGAAATTTCAGGTATTTCATCACGCTTTGATGCTACCTTGAAAGAAAAAACCGGCGACCTTTCATCGCATTCCTATCATATGGCCGACCAAGGTACCGACGCCATGGAACGTGAAATGGCTTTTGCCCGTGGTTCAAAATCGGGACGGTTTGTGCATCATATTGATGAAGCACTCAAGCGTATCGAAGATGGTAGTTACGGCAAATGTTTTGCATGTGATAAAAAAATCCCGAACGCACGGCTTGAAGTTGTTCCGCATGCTCGTTTTTGTATCGCCTGTAAAGAAGAAGAAGAGAAGAAAAAACCTATCCAAAAAAAAGGTAAGAGATAATAGATTGGACACCCCGACAAAACGACACTTATTTATCCCGCTTGCTATAATTTTTCTTGTTGTAGCCTTTGATCAGATTACAAAAATCTGGGCGGTCGATGCGCTAACTTATGGCAACCCTATTGAAGTTATTGGTCAATTTTTTATGTTCACACTTGTTTATAACGAGGGGGGAGCGATGGGAACCAACTTGGGCTCATCGAATTATTACCTTATCTCAGCATCGTTGATTTTACTTTTTGTCCTCTACTATATTTACGCTAACCGTTCAAAACTAATGCTCTCGGTTCCTCTTTCGTTTATCGCAGGTGGTGCTATTGGAAATTTGATTGACCGAATCGCCTATGGAAAAGTTGTCGACTTTATTGATGTCGACTTTTTCGATATTGACCTATTTGGGTTTCAGTTGCAACGATGGTGGACGTTTAACATTGCCGACTCGGCAATCTCATGCTCGATAGTTTATCTGTTGTATCTCATTCTGACTAAAAAATTAGACGGTGAAGTAGAAGAAGAAGTACTTGAAAATAACACAGAAGAATCTTAGAAGTTTCGTATGTCAGGAAGCCTGTCCTCCTGACATCTATTTTCATTCATAGTTACCCACAATCATTCAATCAATTTTTTCCTTGTAATTTTATTACTCTCATTAGCTTATAGCATATTGGGTTCGTTTTTTCAAATTTACATTTTTTTTAGTTAATCAATTCTTATGTACGTTTTGAAAATGGGTTCGTTTTGTGAAAAACGATCAATCGCTACAAGTTTTGTGGTGATTGCAAAAGTAAAAGCTATTAATGTTTTTGTACGCATATTTTTCTTATCTGATATTTTCATTATAAGATCGTGACAATTTTTAAATTAGTTTGACTTTGTAGATAAAGTGCGGATTGTAGAGCACCATTTTGGGTAAGTTGTTATTCTCATTGAAGAGATCCACACCCTAAAGGGTGTGCCACCCGTCTTAAGTTTGACATAATTTTATTATAATAAATATTATTGAGATTCTATATAAAAAGTCAGGAGGACAGGCCTCCTGACCTACAACTAATTTTATAAACGTATAAGTGTAAGGTACTGATTAATTTTTTATTCGTCTATCACATTCGACATGTACGGATCGCAAAAAGAACATCCGCTTAACTGTATGAAAATAGTAGGGGTTATACAATGTGACTATTAATTGTAACTTCCCACATCGTTGTTTCTCTCTGAAACGATTTTTTAGTTTCGCTATAACTATCTTTCATACAACACTTTCAATTATATTAATAATTAATAACATACAGTTCCTTGACGGTGGATAACTCATAAAGTATCTATAGTCACAAGCTTACTGCTTGTTAACCAATGTTAATAGTATGTGGATAAGTTTAGCCTGCAAACCGAAATCTGTTGCTCTGCTTTGCTTTACAAACGATACTCAAACATAAATATGTGGACAAAGTTGTGTATAACTTTTGTAGTCATTGTGAACAAAAAATCACAACTTGTATAGAGATAATAAATTAGTATATGAATTATATGGAAATAAATGTTAACAAACGCTCAGGGGGGATCCTGATTTGAACGAACTACAAACAAACTCAACACAATGGTCTGATTGTCTCAATTATCTTTCTCATAGGATAAAAGAACAAACATTCCGCACCTGGTTGAAGCCAACGATTGGCGCTCCGGGTAGCAATGGTGATTTTCATGTCTCGGTACCTAACCAATTTGTCGCAGATTGGATACGAGACCATTTTCAAGAACTTATCGACGAAGCGCTCTTTGAAGTCTCCGGTAAAAAACACGATATTATATATGTCGTAAAAAGTGTCGAAGAGACCGAACAGCGTTCGATAGATTTTTATTCTCCTCCTCAGGAAGAAAAAAGATCTTTGACAATCAAAAAGCCATCAGCAAAACAACACAATTTACATGAGAAGTATAATTTTGAATCGCTTGTTGTTGGTGACTTTAATCAGTTTGCCTGTGCCGCAGCCAATGCTGTTGCCGAAGCACCCGGTTTGACCAAGTACAATCCGCTTTATATTTATGGCGGTACCGGTCTTGGGAAAACACACATTATTCAAGCGATCGGTCATAAAATCTTGGAGCAGTTTCCAGATAAAAAAGTTATGTATGCGACATCGGAACAGTTTACCTCTGATTTTATTTCGTCGATTTCTAATCATTCGGTTGCCGATTTTACTAAAGCGTATCGCGATGTTGATGTCTTAATCATCGACGATATCCAGTTTTTCTCGGGGAAAGAATCAACCCAGGAACAATTTTTCCACACCTTTAACACTTTGTATCATTTGGGCAAGCAGATTATTTTGTCATCTGATCGTTCGCCAAAAGATATTAAAGGGTTAGAAGAACGTTTGCTCTCGCGGTTCTCATCGGGACTGGTGACAGACCTGCAAGCACCGGATATGGAAAACCGTTCGGCTATCCTTATGAAGAAGCTCAACTCCGAGGGTGTCACGCTTCCTGACAACGTTATCCGCTTCATTGCCGATAAAGTGTCGACCAATGTGAGAGAGCTTGAGGGAGCCTTAATACGCCTTCTGGCATACTCTTCTTTGAAAGGTGAATCTGTTGATTTAGAACTCGCACGCAAAGTTCTCGCCGACACATTCTCAAGTAAGAAAAAAGAAGTTACTATTAAAATGGTTCAGGAACAGACATCGGACCATTTTCATATCGACCTTGAAATGATGAAAGCGAAAAAGAAAACATCAAATATCGCTTTGGCTCGTCAGGTTGCGATGTATTTATCACGCTCATTAACCGAACATTCGCTGAAAACAATAGGCGATGAGTTCGGCGGAAGAGACCACTCAACTGTCATTCATGCCTGCGATTTGATCTCGAAAAAGATGTCAAGTGACCCATCGCTGCGTGATAAAATTGATAAAATTTCAGCCTCTTTGCTCTATTGATAAGCTGTGGGTAACGTTGTGAATTGTATATGGATAAAATGAAAAATTGTGAATTTGTGGATAAACCAAGAAATATGTTTTTAAGTGTGAATTGTAATGTGTACAACTTTGGGGGTCAAAACCAGTTGTTAAGTTGTTGCCTGACTTTTAGTAGTGTGAGCCGAAATAAAATTTTTCGGCAGTTATTGACATTTACACAGTAGTTATTATTATTATATTATATATATATAAGTAAGAAAAATAATATTATATGTGGATTTTTAATTCTCAGGAGAGTAAATAAATGAAATTCTCTTTACCGAAATCAAGGTTGTTTAGTTATCTGCAACATGTCTTGCAAGTTGTACCTACTAAATCAACTTTACCAATACTGACAAATATTTTAATTGAATCGTTGGATAATAAAATAAAAATCTCTGCGACTGATCTTGATATTTCTATCACAGCATCGATTGATTGTACCGTTGTCAAAAAGGTTCAACATCAATTCCGGCTCGTATTCTTTTTGATATTATAAAAGAACTTCCGGAGTCTGATATTTCTTTCGAAGCAACCAACTCACGAGTTGAAATTAAAATACCAAACGGTTCCTATAAAATTGCATCAGTATCTCCTGATGAGTTTCCAAAACTTCCTGCGGTAAATACGAAAAAAGAAATTAAGATTTCAGGTCTTGATCTATCCCGTATGGTATTAAAAACTACTTTTGCTTGGTCGGACGATGAAACCCGTCCTGCCTTAAACGGTGTACTCTGGCAGACCAAAGGTGAGAAGATGCTGATGGTTGCAACCGACGGTCACCGTCTTGCGAAAATGTCAGTTGATAATAAAAAACTCAAAGGTCTCTACGACGACGTAATCGTTCCACCAAAAGTTTTGAATCTGATTCCGAAGTTTATCGGTGAAACAGAAAAAGAGATTGGTATTATTTTTGGCGAGAATAATATAATTTTCAACATGGGCGATATCGTTTTGACTTCTCGTTTGATCGACGGACCGTATCCAAACTTTGAACAAGTTATCCCGGCAGCAACTGATAAGAAAATGACTGTGTCTAAAAACGATCTTTCAAGAGCTGTCAAGCGTGTTTCTATTTTATCTAACTCTCTCACACACCAAGTGAAGTTTAGTCTTAAGAATGGTACTCTTACGCTTTCTACAACGAACGCTGATGTAGGTGGTGAAGGAAAAGAATCGCTTGAGTGTGACTACAACGGCGAAGCGTTAGAACTTGGATACAACGCAATTTATGTAAATGATATTTTAAATAAGATGGACGCAGAAGAAGTTATCTTTGAACTTTCATCTTCTGTGGCTGCCGGAATTATTTATACTCCGTCAGTTGCCAGAGAAGATTCCCTCTGTCTTATTATGCCACTTCGTTTAGCTGACTAAAATAATGTATATAGAAAAGACGGTAGACAGAAATCTGTCTGCCGTTTTTTTGTGAAGAAAATATAATGATAATCAATTCACTATCCTTAACAAACTTCAGAAACTTTGAAAACCTACAAGCACAGTTTTCTCCAACAGTAAATATTTTTTATGGTAAAAACGGTTCAGGGAAAACGAATCTGCTTGAAGCAATTTTTGTCTTATGTTTAGGTCGGTCGCATAGGGCGGCATCGGAAACAGTTCTGGTAAAAAAAGAAACAGATTTTTATCGTATAGAAGGTTTACTTTCAGAAGATGAAAACTCTATTGAACTTGCAGTTGCTTATCAAAAAAATTCACGAAAAAAAATAACTCTCGACCAGGTTGCTATTAAAACATCAGAACTATATGAAAACTTTTGTGCGGTTGCGGCAGGTCCTGAAGATTCTGAAATTCTAGCAGGGTCGCCATCAACACGACGAAACTTTATAGATATCTATCTTTCACAATATTCAAAAAAATATCTACGACTCTTAACAGACTATCATAAAGTACTACAGCAAAAAAACGCAGGACTTAAAAACAAAGTTGATATTTCTGCTTATAACGAACTGCTTATCATAAATGGTTCAGAAATTATTTTATTACGCAAACAATTTTTAGATGCTATCAAAGAAGAGACTCATGAAAATTACAGCAACATCGCTTCTGGTTCTCAATTTGATTTACAATATAAACCATCAGTTAAAAATTGTGAAGAACTAGAAGGCATAGAAGAAATTCAATCGGCATTCAGAGAAACACTTGAGAGTTATCGCATGAAAGAATCTATCATGGAGCGTTCTTTGGTCGGACCACATCTTGATGACATTTCTTTTTTCATTGACTCACTTCCTGCTCGTAGCTATGGTTCGCAAGGCGAAATTCGTACAGCAGCATTATCATTAAAACTTGCGGTATATAAACTGATAAAAGAAGAACGTAATATCACTCCGCTTCTATTATTAGACGAAATATTTGCTGAGCTTGACAACAGTCGTTCAGAAGAGTTAATAAAATTATTTGCTAATTTTGATCAATTGTTTTTAACTACAGCTGTAGAACCACCTCAGTTTTTGAAGTCGCAAGGGAAATCGTTTCTTATTGATGACGGAAAAATAATTGACAAGGTATAAATGAATTCACTTTACTTAAATAAAGTTTCAAAATCGTTTGGCAAACTTGAAGTTCTAAATTCTATAACGCTTGAACTTCTAGAGAACGAACTGTTGGTAATCCTGGGTCCCTCCGGTTGTGGCAAGTCTACTTTGCTTCGGTTGATTGCGGGGCTTGAAGATTTGTCGTCGGGTGAAATATATCTGCACGATAATCGCATAGACCAATTAGAACCAAAAGCACGAAACGTTGCGATGGTCTTTCAAAACTATTCTCTTTATCCGCATATGACAGTTGAAAAAAATCTTGGATTCCCATTAAAAATCGCAAAAGAAAAAAAATCTGTTATCAATGAAAAAGTAGATGCCATCGCATCTATGCTTGGGCTTACTGAAAAGTTAAAACAAAAACCATCTCAACTCTCCGGTGGACAAAGACAACGAGTAGCACTTGGGCGGGCGATTATTCGCAAGCCTGATATTTTTCTTCTTGATGAACCGTTGTCGAACCTCGATGCGGATTTGCGACTGAAAATGCGTCGCGAGATTGTTCGCATACAACAAGAGTTGCAAACGACGATGATTCATGTGACCCATGACCAAGCCGAAGCACTTTCAATGGCGGATCGTATTTTACTTTTAAACAATGGCGAGATTGTACAAGTTGGCACCCCTGAAGAATTGTATAAAAAACCAAACTCTGTTTTTACAGCACAGTTTATTGGTTTCCCAAAAATAAATATTGTCGACGTGACTATTGAAAATAAACTTATTATGCCTTTTGGGTTTCGTCTTGAGTCTTTGCAAATAGATGAAAATATAGATTTGCCAATTGGTATCCGTCCTGAAGATATTTCTTTGCATCATGATGGCCAGTACCAAGCAAAAGTGACGTCATCGGAATATTTTGGTGAACAATATATTACCACCATAAACTATAATGGAATCGAGTTAAAAATCTCAGGCTGTCAGTATGCTAAAGAGATAGATGAAATAGTAACTTTTTCAATCAATGAATCATCAATACATATTTTCAATAAACAAATCGGTTTACGAATAGAATAATTTATAGAAAGTATTTTATGGTAAAAATTACACCATGGATAGAACGTAGATTCGATTTTGACTTCCCTCTAGGGATTTTTCCCTGCTTACTTGAACGAATTCGTTTTACGCCACTCAGAATGTTAAAAATTGTTGCACCGCTTAACGAAAATATTTTAACTAACAAGCCTGAGGGTAAGTGGTCTATCAAAGAACATGTTGGGCATCTTGCTGATGTTGAAACACTTTGGAATAAACGTCTCGAACAATTTTTGCTAGGCGAAAAAGAACTAGTTGCCGCTGATATGTCAAACCCAAAAACAAAAAATGCCAATCACAACAAAATAGAAATGCAAGAGCTTATACAGAATTTTACCGTTGTCCGTACAAAGTTTGTTAATAAGATCGAAAACTTGACTGAAAAAGAAATTGGCTTCACCGCACAACATCCTCGACTAAACAAACCGATGCGGTTGATTGATATGATTTATTTTGTAGCGGAACATGATGACAACGAACTTGCTTTGATGCGAATGAAATCTAAGATTCTGTAGCTGTTAAATCTTTTGACATTTTGGACAGTAGTGTGCCGAGCGCGAACCTATTTTTTCCCTGACAATAATTTTATTACATCGCTCACACGCACCTCCCTCGTTGCCGTATGCTTTTAGATAATTTTGAAACTTTCCTGTCTCTCCGTTTACCCCCGTATATGTATCCACTGATGAACCCATATTATCAATCGCCATTGACAAAATCCGTTGGATATGTTCGTGTAGTTCGACAAGTTTCTTTTTTGACAGCGATGAAAACAGACGCTTGGGATGAATCCTCGATGCGTACAACGCTTCATCGGCGTAAATATTTCCGATACCCGCTATTAATGATTGGTCAAGCAGAGCCGGTTTTATCATTCTGTTTTTTGACTGTACTATTGTAACAAAATCATCAGATGAAATTTCAAGTGGTTCAGGACCTAGTTCTTTCAGCCCCTTTTGTTCCATCACTTCATTTGAATAATATAATCTATTTCTCCCAAACCGCCTGTAATCATTGAAAATAAGTTTAAAATTGCTATCAGGTTTTTTGAACTGAAATGTTATAAGGTCATGTTTTTCTTTTTCTGTAGAAACATCTTTATAATAAAAATGACCGGTCATTTTAAGATGTACCCACAAAGTTAAATCACCTGACAATTCGATAAGAATATTTTTGCCACGCCTATTAATTTGCTTAATAGTTTTGTTCTTTAAGATAGCTTCAAATGATTTACTCTTAAAAGATTCCGATACGACAATAGACTTCACGGGAGCATCGACTATAACTTTTGCAATAGTTTTATCAAGAACTGTTTTGCGAAGTCCTCGAACTACGGTTTCTACTTCAGGAAGTTCAGGCACGGGCAGATGCCCATCTTATTAATACTGAAAAAGCAGAGTTGTAGCGAGAAGACAAAGATTGTAAAAGTATATCTAACATATAGTCCTACTTCTTACTCAGTTCACGTTTGAGATAATAACCGGTGTACGATGCTTTCATTTTGGCAACTTCTTCAGGAGTCCCCGCAGCAAGTATGCGACCGCCGTCGTCGCCACCCTCGGGACCAATATCAATTACCCAGTCAGCAGTTTTGATAACATCAAGGTTATGTTCGATAACTAAAATAGTATTACCGCGTTCAACCAGTTCGTTGAGCACCGAAAGAAGCATCCGTATATCTTCAAAGTGCAAACCAGTAGTCGGCTCATCGAGAATATACATTGTGCGTCCGGTTGCCATTTTAGAAAGTTCGGTAGCAAGTTTTATCCGTTGTGCTTCACCACCCGAAAGAGTTGTCGCTTGCTGACCAAGATGTATATAGCCAAGCCCGACATTGAAAAGTGTTAGCAGTTTCTTTTTGATACGTGGGATATTTTCAAAAAAGTGCATAGCCTCTTCAACAGTCATATCTAAAACATCGGCAATAGATTTCCCTTTGAAAGTAACTTCGAGCGTCTCACGGTTATAACGTTTTCCTTTACAAATTTCACAAGGGACATAAACGTCGGGTAAAAAATGCATTTCAATTTTTATAATACCGTCGCCTTCGCATGCTTCGCATCGTCCGCCTTTTACATTAAAAGAGAACCGTCCCGGAAGATAGCCACGTGCTTTTGCTTCGGTGAGTGATGAAAAGAGATCACGAATATGAGTGAACAGTCCGGTATAAGTGACAGGGTTTGAGCGAGGTGTTCGTCCGATAGGTGATTGGTCTATATCAATGACTTTATCAATATGCTCGAGACCTTTGATCTTTTTATATGGAAGTGGAGATTTACGTGATGAATAAAAATGACGAGCCATAATACGGTAGAGGGTTTCATTAATAACCGATGATTTCCCCGAACCGGAAACCCCGGTCACGCAGACAAAACAACCTAGTGGAATTTCAATGTCGACATTTTTTAAATTATTACCTGTTGCTCCAAATAATTTGATAGCGTTGCCGTTTGATTCACGACGTTCTTTTGGGTATTCGATTTTTCGTTTACCAGATAAGTATTGCCCGGTGATAGATTTTTTCGCTTTCAAAATATCTTTTGGGGTTCCGATGCCAACGATCTCGCCACCATGCACTCCCGCACCAGGACCTAAGTCGATTACAAAATCAGCGTTCTCAATTGTCTCACGGTCATGCTCTACAACCAAAACGGTATTGCCAATGTCACGAAGTTCTAAAAGCATTTTCAACAGCTTGTCATTATCGCGTTGGTGCAAACCGATAGATGGTTCATCCAAAATATATAGCACGCCAACCAAGCGAGAACCTATCTGCGTAGCCAGTCGAATCCGCTGTGCTTCACCGCCCGACAAAGTCGATGCTGTCCTGCTGAGCGTTAAATAATCAAGCCCAACATCGGAAAGAAAACCTAGGCGTTCTTTGACTTCTTTTAAAATTTGTTTGGCTATTGTGTTCTGACGTTTTGTTAATTTTATATTTTTGAAATAGAGTATCGCCTGTTTGATAGACATCGCCGTGATAGTGTCGATAGTTTCGCGGTCGAGAATGACAGAGAGTGCTTCGGGACGAAGTCGAGCACCTTCACAAGCCGGACAAGAGTTCTTGGACATGTAAGACTCTATCCAATTTCGCACACCTGTCGACTGGGTCTGTTTGTATCGACGTTCTAAATGCGGAATGACGCCCTCGAAAGTTGATTCATAAATCCCGGCGGTTCTGGTGTTGCCTGAAGATGGGACATATTCAAACTTCATTTTTTCTTTACCGGAACCATGCAGAATAATATACTGAACTTTTTTTGAGAGCTTATTAAACTTGGTCGAGAATTTAAAACCGTAATGATCGGCGACACCTTTGAGCATGGCACGGTACCAATTTGCCATTTCAGGTCCGCCCCAAGGCTTGATTGCACCCTCGCTTATCGACAATGAATTATTCGGTACAACAAAATCAGGGTCAACTTTCATTTTATGACCTAAACCATCACAGGTCTGACAGGCACCAAAAGGTGAGTTAAACGAAAAGAGACGAGGCGATGGTTCTTCATACGAAATATTACAATTCAGACAGGCAAACTGTTCGGAAAAAAGGAGGTCTTTATTTTTTATATTTATTAGGACAGTTCCGAGAGCAATTTTTAAAGCAGTTTCAACTGAATCAGCAAGACGACGTTTTGATTTTGCTTTTACGATCAAACGGTCAACAACAGCTTCGATAGTATGTTTCTTCTTTTTATCCAGTTCAATATCAGAATCAGTTTCGACAATCTCGCCATCAACTCGCAACCTGACAAATCCTTCTCGCTTGGCTTCGTCGATAATATCTTTATGCTCCCCTTTTTTACCACGGACAAGCGGAGCCAGCACAATCATACGGGTGCCTTCTTCAAAAGTCAGCACCGAATCGACAATCTGCTCAACAGTTTGCTGGGTTATCGGTTGGCGACATTTTACACAATGAGGTACACCAATACGGGCAAACAGAAGCCTGAAATAATCATAAATTTCAGTCACCGTTCCAACAGTCGAACGAGGATTTTTTGCGGTACCTTTTTGCTCGATAGAAATCGCCGGGGATAATCCTTCGATAAAATCAATATCCGGCTTTTCCATCAAACCTAAAAACTGGCGAGCATAGGCAGAAAGCGACTCAACATATCGTCTTTGCCCCTCGGCATAAATAGTGTCAAAAGCGAGCGAAGATTTCCCCGACCCCGAAAGACCGGTAATTACAGTCAGAGAATCACGCGGGATTTTGACATCGATATTTTTTAGATTATGCTCTCTGGCACCTTTGACATGCAGGAACTCTTTGTTTTTCTTATACTTATGATTTATTTTTGCCATAATTTCTTTCGTTTTAGCTAATCTTGCAATATAAACAATAACTTACTTATGAAAAGAGAATTTTATGTTTTTTTAAATCACATATTGCCTCTTAAACACTTTTATTGGGGGGCTCAAAACAAGTGTAAATGTTGACGCCGAAAATACTTGACTTATAAATCAATATCTATATACTTGGGTTACTATGCATGATAAACACCAAGAATTTTTTGATAAACTCGCCGAAGAGTGGGACTATACCTTTACTGCTGAAGACCTCGATCGCCTGCGTCATTTAGTCGGTAAAATTGGTGTCTCAGATGGTATGCATATTTTGGATCTTGGGTGCGGAACCGGTATTTTGTTTGATATGCTCCGTCGAGCTGTTGGCGATGAAGGTTCGGTGACCGGTGTTGATTTTTCAATTGAGATGGCTCAAAAAGCTCATCGCAATTTTCCCTTTCCAAATGTTTCTGTTGTTGATGCCGATGCTACCGCATTGCCGTTTAAAGATTCATCGTTTGATATGATTGTCGCTTTTGCTGCATTTCCACATTTTAGCAATCAGCAACGAGCACTCGATGAAGCCCATCGGGTTTTAAAAGCAAATTCTAAAATTTATATTATCCAACTTGAATCGTCCAAAGAGATGGTTGAGATTCATCACAAAGTTGGTGGAGCAGTGACCGATGATGATATCCCTTCTGAGGATACGCTTCGCAAGATGCTTCAACAAAGTAAATTTGTCGATGAAACAATCGACGACCACCCCGGCTTATACCTCGCCACCGCTACCAATAGTAAATAAGTTATTTTATTTAATTCCCAAAATAAATAGTTATGTCTTACAAGTCACCCTGTTTTCATAAAGAGAAAGTTGCTCTATCTAATTCTGTACTGGATTCCTGCTTACGCAGGAAAGGAGTTGTGCTGAATTGTAATTTATGCGATGAATTATTAGTTTTCCGTTTCGACAGTTCCTGATTTTGATTCATCAAAATTGTAAACTGTCGATAAAATATCAGTCCACAATTCACTTTCTGTGAATAAGGAACTTACATAACAACATATATACAGACAATGTCGGTTACTCTTCAAAGGCACATTCTTTATGGGTGCCATCGCAGAATGGTTGCTTGGTTGATTTGCCGCAACGGCAGATAAACGCTTTGCCTTCTTTTTCGACAATAGTTCCGTCGGGAAGTTCTATTTCAATAATATCTGCTTCGATTTTCGCTGATGCGTTTTTATGGATTTTAACTTTGACTCTGTTTGGCATTATGAATCTCCATCTTTCACGGTTTAACTGTTTCAGTTTTGTCGGGTTCTGCATCCACCTGTTGGTGTTCGCTAGAACTCGACCTACAATAACTCTCCAAACAAATCTACTGTTTTACGATAGTTACTTCGCCCGAATGTATAACTTGCGTTTTTCCACATGACTCAAGCAACAAGGCACCATCCTGGTTTATATCACGAACTTTTCCGCTAATAGTTTCTTTGCCGTTAGTCAATGTAATCTCTTTACCAAGTAACGATGAATAGTTGCGAAGTTTAGAATGCATCGAAAGCAGTCTATCTATTTTAAATTGTTCGTATCTGTTTTCAAAATTCAGTAAAAACGTCTGCAGAAATATTATACGTTTTGCTTTTGCTTTGTTTTCAATAGCCAGCGATGTTGCCGTGGTTTGGATTTCATCGTCGAAATCATCCGCAGTCTGATTTATATTAATCCCGACACCAACGATAACATGGTTGATTTTGTTTTTATCGGCTGAGAGTTCGGTTAATATACCAGCACATTTTTTTTGTTCAGAAGCAAATCGTTCGGCCATTTGATTTGTATCTTTGATTGCGTAAAAATTTCAAAACTATCAGCCAAAGCAACAGCAGTCATCAGTGATAACCCAGGAGCAAACTCCGGTGAAAACGGAGGACGTAGAATTATCGAACAGTAGATTCCTTTGTTCGCAATCGAATGCCAGTGTCTTCCGAAACGTCCCTTGCCTTTGGTCTGTTTTTCAGCAACGATAATAGTTCCCTCGGATGCGTTTTGTTCGGCAAGTTTTGATGCGGAGTCGTTGGTTGACTGCAGGGTTTGGAATGCGACTATTTTTTTACCGATTGTTTTGGTCGAGAGTCCAAATGAAATCTCTGAATCTATAAGCATGTCGGGTGCTGATTGAAACAAAAGGGAATCATCATATTTTTGAATAATATATCCCCATGATTCTATTTCTTTTAAATGATCTAGAAGTTCTGCATGGAAGATTAAATATTTTGCTAAGATCGTTTCAATCGAAAGAGAATAACTTGAACGAATATCATAAAGAATCTGTTCAGCGATATTTTCTTTTTTTTGCGTGACAATTTATGCCTCGTCTGTTAACAGTGTAAAATCAGAACTGATCGCCGAGTGGGTCAATGCTCCGATCGAAATATAATCAACACCTGTTTGTGCGATTGCTTCAATTGTTTCTAAGTTGACATTTCCCGATGCTTCCAGTTTTACTTCTTTGTTTAGCTCTCTTGCTTTTTGCACCATAGACCTAAGTGAATCAATAGATTGATTGTCCAATAGTAGTCGTGTGACACCAACTTCGATAGCTTCGCATAGTTGGTCTTGGGTGGCGACTTCAACTTCGATTTCAATATTTTCTTTTTGTTCCTGGAATTGTATGCGGAAATCCGATGTATCTAAAAATTCTTTTGTCTGCTTAATAGCGTTACTAATCGAACCCGCCGAACTGATATGATTATCTTTTATAAGTATCATATCATACAAGCCGATGCGATGATTAAATCCGCCGCCATGTCTGACGGCATCTTTTTCAAGCATCCGCAGACCGGGTGTGGTTTTGCGAGTATCTAAAATTTTACAATTTGTTCCTTTGACTTTTTGAACGAATTGATTGGTCAGCGATGCTATCCCGCTTAAGTGTCCTAAAAAATTAAGAGCTGTCCGTTCGACTGTAAGTATCGTTTGGTTGAACCCTTCAATTTCAAAAATAATATCACCAGTCTTAAAAGAATCACCATCATTTTTTAGCGGTCGAATTATATTTGCTGAGTCAACAGTGTCAAAAGCAAATAAAACGGGCATAACTCCCGAAAGGTACCCATCGGACTTTGCTTTTATCTGAGCGTTCATCGGGTTCGGCTCAATACAGGCAAGCGATGTCAGATCGCCTTTGCCGATATCTTCTTTGAGGGCGGATTCTACTATTGTACGAGTTATTGATGTATGTGTGTCTGGTGTCATTTTATTTTTCTTCCTATTGGAAATCGTCTCTTACTCAAGTATATTCAGTTCATGCGAAAAAAGGAATTGAAAAATAAAAAAATTGTCGTTTTAGGATATGGCTCACAAGGGCGAGCAGTTGCTCTGAATCTGCGTGACGCAAAATGCGATGTCACTATCGGGCTGCCGTCGAAATCAAAGTCTCGCAAATAGGCCAAACAGGACAATTTCAAAGTTACCACCACCCAACGTGCCGTTAAAATTGCCGATTTACTGATTTTTGCTCTGCCCGATCATCTGCAGGGGCGGATTTATGAGGCTGAAATTGAGCCGAATCTGAAACCTGAGACGACCTTTGTATTTCTACACGGTTTTGCGATTCATTTCAAATTTATCAAACCTCCTACTGACAGCGATATTCTTTTGCTTGCTCCGCATGCTCCCGGTATCGCACTCCGCGAAAAATATTTGACCGATAAATCGGTTTCGGCTTTTAAAGCGATTGAAAATCAGAAGAAAAATTCCGAAAACCTGCTTATTGAACTTGCCGATGCAATCGGTATTCAAAAAGAAAAACTGATTGCAAATTCTTTTAAAAATGAAGCTATCGGCGACCTTTTTGGCGAACAGGCGGTGCTGTGTGGCGGTCTGACCGAGCTTATTTTCAATGGGTATAAAGTTCTGACTGAAAATGGGCTACAACCGGAAAATGCCTATCTGGAAATTTGCTATCAACTAGACCTCATTATCAGCCTCATCAAAGAGCATGGCATTATTGGCATGTATGAGCGGATTTCGGTTGCGGCTCGATATGGATCGGTTAAAAATGGCAAAAAAATCATCGATTCTTCGGTAAAAAAGCGGATGCAGGAGATTTATAGCACTATCGAATCGGGAGCATTTGCCAAGGAATTAAACGGTTTAAAAGAAAAAAATCTCAATCAACTTTCTAAGTCACTTCAAAAGATGAGTTCTGATTCTTTTGAAAAAGCAGCCAAAAAATTCTCCAAATAAATTTAATAATTTTAAAATATTAATTATGGACCTGCTTTTCAAACAATTCTTTAACAAGATTTGTTTTTTGTTTGACAAAAAGGTGACAAAGCTGTCGTACTTACGTTGTACATTTTATGCATTATAAATCAAATGTATATTAATAGGAGTACAAAATGTCTAAAAAATTAATTATATCATGTTTAATTTTTATTTTATCATCTGTTACTTTGCAAGCCGCAACAATTACCGGTGTTGTTTTAAGTGATAGCAATAAAGAACCACTGCCTAATGCATCTGTTAAAATTGCTGACACCGATAAGTCGGTAATGACAGATGAAAACGGATCATTTACAATTAAAGATATTGAACTACCGCTTTCGATAGTTGTAAGTCATATCGGATATGTTACGAATAAAAGCGAACTAGTAGATGCTAAAAATGAAAACAAAATTCTACTCAAAATATCTTACACCGTTTTAGACAGTTACGTAGTGACTGCCAACAGATATAAGAAAGAAGCTTACAAAGTTTCACAACCGATTACGGCAATATCTTCAGAAGAAATTATAAATAAAGGTTACACAATTATTTCAGATGTGATTCGTACTTTTCCGGGTGTAGATATGAATGACGCCGGACCGTTTCGGTCACGTCCTGTTATCAGGGGTCTTTTTGGAACTCGGATTTTAGTTCTAGTTGATGGTGAACGTTTAAACGACCAACGTGACATTTCTGAATTTGCTGGAGTCTCTATGTCACTTGTTGATGTTTCCGAGATAGAACGTATAGAAGTTGTCAACGGTCCTTCATCGGTTCTCTATGGTTCCGATGCCATGGGCGGAATTATAAATATTATAACGAAAAAAAATAAATATAGCGGCACCCCACAATTTTTTGCTCGATATAACGGACGCTACTCTTCTGCCGACGAACAACACTCCAACAGAATTGATCTTGGTTATGAATCAGCCAAATGGAGTTTCTCCGGTGGCTATCAGTATCGTGAGGCCAACAATGACTTTGCTCCGCCTGATGGTTGGAATGAAAACGACGATGTCTATACTGTGTTCCGCCCGGGGTTCTATGATTCACTTAACAATGCCCAAGGTTCTGATTTCAGTTTAGACAGATTAGCGAACTCCGAAGTACGGGTAAATAATGTTGACTTCAAAGCCGGCTATAAAATAAATAACAAAAGTCAGCTCGATTTTGATTTTGGAATGTTCCGCACATCTGATATCGGGTATGCCGGAGTACCAAACGACTCAACGCCGTTTCTGTTTTTCTGGCCAACCCATGACAGAGATAATTTCTCACTCTCATACACTGGTACCGGAATCTCTGAGAAAATGGCTCGTATAGAAGCAAAAATATATTACCAGAAAATTTCTAAAGATTTCTTTACTGACTTTTACGGTGGTATAGTTATCAACCCATTTCCGGGTGCTGCTATAACTCCGCTCACTTCGGAAAGCTCAACCGAAGTAACAAAAATTGGTTTGAACTTCCAGGAACTATATAAACTGAATAGTAAATCAACAATGACATTTGGTTTTGATGCTTGGCAGGAAGAAATCACTGGCGGGGTGACATCATATACATTGATGGAAGGCTTTGGACCGTTCCCGTTTATTGACACATCACAACACTCATCGGTTCCTGAAAATAATTGGAAAGCAATTGGTATTTATGCCTCGGGAGAATTTGATCTCAAACCACTTATGTTGAATGCCGGAATACGGTTTGATAATTTCTGGATTAACACCGATGAAACCGATGGCTATCTAGATGACGATGACGAGCTGCTTCCTACTGAAGATGAAACATATAATTCGGTGAATGGTTCTTTGGGGGCGGTATACAGTTTGGGCGAAGGAATTAACTTAGTCGCCAACTTGGGAACCGCATACCGTGTGCCAAATGTAGTTGAACGTTTTTTCTTTGGATCTGCATCAGGTAGACAAACAAGACCCAACCCTGATATCAAACCTGAAAAATCTGTCTCTCTTGATTATGGTGTTAAAGCAGTTCATGAAAGTGTAAACTACTCTCTCATGGGTTTCTGGTCTGACTATAAAGACTTTACGCAACTCAATATATTTGACTCGGTAGCAGTAGGACCGGGTGTGTATTCTCCGTTGTGGCGTTTTGACAATGTTGACAATGTCACTATCTATGGTTTCGAAGCTGTTGTTGAAGGTAATCTGCACAACGGTTCCTATGGTTCATTAACTTTTAGTTACCAGCATGGTGATAACAACACAGAAGACCAACCTCTGTTTGTTTCACCTATCAAAACAACTCTTTCTATTGGTCATAAACATAAAAAATATGGGTTTAATTCAGAAATTACAATTCGAAGAGTTGAAGATCAAAACCGTATCGCTAATCTAACCTATCTCGATGATATTTCTACCAAGGGATTTACAATCGTTAATTTTACCAATGGTATTGATATTTTTGAAAATGTCAGGCTGACAGCATCTGTAAATAACATTTTTGATAAGCTGTATTCAGAGCCTTTCAATGGACGTAACCCTGATAACCCAATTCCTGAGTCAGGCAGAAACTTTATTATTGGCATTAATGCCGGAATATAGATGTTATAGAATAAAATAAATAGAATAATGCCCCTATGATTGAACCAATAGGGGTATTTTTTATATATTAAATAGTTGACGCTAACCAATTTCGCCTGTAAATTTTAAGAATGAAAAATAAAATCACTACTATCATTGTTTTACTTCTTGTGACAGTTGCGGCTTACTACGTTTATGATAATTTTCGCACTCGTTCCACAGAAGAAAAACTTGCCGAGCTGATTCATCTGGAAGACAGCCGCACGACGGTTGACCAGTTCTCAATTTACTTAGAAGATGAAAATGTGAAAGTACGAGCTAAAGCAGCTCTTGCTATCGGACGAATCGGCGGAAAAAACGCCGGGGCGACTTTATTCAAACTGATTACAACCGATGTTGATGATGTAGCTGTGCAAGCTGCCTTTGCAATCGGCTTAACCGATGAATCCGCATTTGCTGAAAAACTTCTCGATGTTGGCTTTGATGCTCCATCACGAGTTGGTGCTATGCTGGTCGCATCGGCAGGTCGACTCGCCGACAGTTCGCATTCTACAATCCATAAATTACTTACGACCTACTTTGACCACCCATCTCCTGAAGTTCGCAAAGAAGCATGTATCGCCCTTTTTCGTTCTAGTGGAAAAGATGAAGCCGATGCACTTATCTCGTTTTTACAAGATGAAACCGACGATGAAGTCCGTATTGCCGGGCTGTTTGCTTTAACTCGCATGCAAATTGAGAAAGCATATGATTACTATGAATTGTTTTTACCCGATGCCGATCCATATGTTCGCTCACTGGCTGTTCGAGGAGTTGCTCTTTCTGACACCAAAGAAGCCGAACGATACGTTGCTATTGCTTTAAATGATTCTGATAATAATGTTGTAGCCCAAGCGATAAGTTCGCTGGCGTCAAAAAAAACTGAGACTGCTCAAAACAAACTTCTCCAAAAATTAGATCAAGAGACAGATGAAAAACTTATTTCATCATTGATCTCTGCTCTGCTTAGTCAGGAAAACATAAACGGCGTTGATATTGTAAAGTCAATTCTCAACAGTGACAGTTCTACCAATGTTGTGATTTCAGGTTTACAATATCTGGCAACTGTTGAAAAAGATAGAGCCGTGATTTTAATCGACTCGCTTATGCGAAATGAAAACCCTCGTATAAGAGCTGCCGCCGCCGATGCTTTTGGTGCGACAAAATCTACAAAAGTGAAACCACGCCTTTCGGCACTATTTACCGATCGTGACATCACTGTGCGGGCATCTGCTTTTGCGCAACTTTTGTTAATTGATTCTACCAATATAAAATTTTATATCGACCAGGCACTTACCGACTCTGCCTATATGCTCCCGGTGCTTGCTATCGACGAAATCGGAACTCGCAAACTCAAAGCGTATCTTCCGAAACTTCGCGAATACTCTATGACAGCCGGACAGCTTGACATTGACGTTCGTCGCACGCTCGTAAGTTGTGCACAATCATTTTTGGAAGATAACAAAGCCGACACAAACGCTCTGCGTATTTTAATTAACATGGCACTTGATAAAGAATATATTGTTCGCAAAGAAGCATCCGATGTGTACAACATAACTCTTGGGGAAAAACGTACCGATATAATTCGTCAGCCTCGTACTCGTATAACGACATCTGAAATTCATCGTGCGATAAAAAAATATAAAACGAATCCATACGCCCGAGTCATTACAAACAAAGGGGAGTTTGAGTTTGAACTTCGTTTTGACAAAGCACCTTTGACGGTTCTTAATTTTATTGACCTTGTAGACAATGAATTTTATGAAAACCTTACTTTTCATAGAGTCATACCAAATTTTGTTGCCCAAGGTGGTTGCCCCGAAGGTACCGGATGGGGCGGACCTGACTATTTGATTCGATGTGAATACTCTGATGAAAAATATATCCGCGGTACTGTTGGCATTGCTACTTCTGGCAAAGATACCGGCGGGTCACAATTTTTCATATCACACTCACCACTTATACACCTTGAAGGACGCTACACAATTTTTGGACAAGTTGATGATCTCGGAATGGAAATTGTTGATCGACTTGTTGTAGGTGATATAATAAGAGAAATAATAATTGAAGAAGGAAATCTCTAATGAATAAATTTATAATATTAGTTTTCTCTGCTCTACTATGTATAACTGCGAGCTCTCTATTGGCTCAAACGAACAGTGAAACACAAACCCTTATTGACCAAATTCTGCAAGCTGAAGCGGAGCAAAAAAAGATAGTTCAAAATGTAACATTCGATGCTGAGTATATAGAGGGCGAAGAAAAAGATGGACAGTTTGTTGAGAAAGTTCGTTTTGATAAAAAGATTTATATTAAATATGATACCGACACTGCTTATTTGTTTGAAGAATATTTAGCGTACTATAAAGATTCCAAAAAACAGGATGACAAAAATTTACAGTCAGCATCTAAAGAAAAAATAGAGAAAAAACAAAAACGAAAATCAAATGATATTTCATACTCAATGCTGAAACCATTTTATGCTGCCAGTAAAGAACTTTACACTATTGAATATCTTGGCTTAGCATCTGACAAAATTGAAGACTACACTTGTCATTTCTTTAAGGTGAGAGCCAACGAAGAAAATGCTAATTTGATAAACGGTGATTATTATTTTGATTCAGAGACATATCAATTAGTGCGTGTTGAATTTTCTCCGGCAAAACTCACTAAAAAAATGATGTTCAAAATGAAAAATCTAGAGATGATAATTGTATATAAAAAATATGAAGATAATCTTTGGTTCCCAAAACAGTTTGAGATAAGTGGTAAAGGGAAAGCGATGTTTTTTATCTCTGTAAGATTTGCCGGTGTTGAATACTATCGTAACCCACAAATCAACCAAGACATCAGCGGTAAGTTCTAAATAATTTATGCTCATATTTACTGATAATAAAATACGCCTTAAGCGACACTTTGAAAAAGACAAGGTTCTCTTTGGTTACCATCTTGGCGATCTTGATGATTTCTATTTTAACGATTGCCAATGGGCGGTCGATTATGCGGGCACGGCAAAAATTCATGAAGCAATCCTAATTTATACAGGGTGCGAAACGCCGACTGTCTTAGCATTTGGAGTTAGTAAACTTTTTGATGAACTACTTTCTCAAATGATTCCGATTCTACCTATGAAATTCTATGGGCATTTTCAAAAACAACATAGAGATCTGTTTTTACAAAATTATAAAGAAACATCTCTCGGCACATTCAGTAAAATGAAACTTGCAAAATTTCAAAAAATCAGTTCCATTGATTCATCAAATATCAAACAGCTCGATATGTCACATCTTGAAAGTTTAAAAGAACTCTACCAAGAAGCGTACCCATCAAATTACTTTACATCACGAATGCTGGAAACCGGTAAATATTACGGCTATTTTGACAATGATAAAATCGTGTCTGTGAGTGGGGTGCATGTAGATTCCGACGAATTTAAAATTGCAGTGCTTGGTAATATTGCTACAGCGACAGAGTATCGAGGCAAAGGAATCTCTACGATGGTTACATCATGCCTGCTTGAAGATTTGACCGCCGATGATAAGACTGTTTGCCTAAATGTAAAAGCGGACAACGATTCGGCGATAGCATCATACACAAAACTTGGATTTATAAAAGTCCACGAATACGAAGAAGCATTATTTGTATTACAATAAATCTTGGAGGGTTTATGAAAAATCTATTTGACTTGGGTGTCAGATTCTTATCTATATATTATATAAAAGAATATATTGAATATTTTATCTCATACATAGATATTTTTAGAAGTTCAAATTATGATAATTATACAAATTCATTATTTTACTCGAATATATTTCATATTATTGGCTTTATTATATATTTGCTTTTACTCATTAAGCCACATCAGGTATCCAAGCTTCTTAAATTTGAAAATGATAGTGACGTTTCTTTTCAAAATCTTGATTATAAAATGTTATTAAGAGTTGGTTTTATATTAATAGGTGTAATAATATTTTCTAATGAACTTTTAGATTTTATAAGATTTTCTTTATTTACATTTGACTCATTTGTTTATGGAAGCTTTAGTGTTAATGATTTATTTTTGAGTACCTTGAAAAGGATAATTACTTTTACCTTTTCAATGTTTTTGATATATAAATCAGATTATATTGCAAACTTCTTATTAAACGACAAATCTAAAATAGATTAATATGAGCGGTTTCAGCCACTAGTTTGTGAAGAAATCGAAAATATTACCAAGCATAGATGAATCTGCTTTATAAAAATCAGTATATTTACATCTGGCACAAGTCACCGATGTAAACTTTGCTCCCTGCACATCAAATATTTTACTCCAGAATCCACCGGCAGCACGCATCTCACCGATTTCGTATGTATCTGATCCGCATTTATGACATTTATAATTTAACCTTTGGTGCATATCTATTTCCTTTCTTTACATAATATACTTTGAAAGTAATAAATTATTCAGAAAATCAATAGTTTAAAAAATGTCTAATTATCTACATGACAGGTCGAGCAAATCTGATTTGTGGTACCATTTTCATGTCTTAAAAAATATGTAGCTTCAACACCGGTATTTCCTAACCTATGCACAGAATGACAAGTTTCACAAACCATCAAATTCGCAGTGGCAGAAACCCAATCGTTACCGGAGTTTCCATCTTCGTCGATTTGATTTGCCCATGGTAATGCCGGGGTCAATCCTGAATTCATAGATATGTCAGATGGTGTCCCAATAAAATGGGTATTAGCTCCGACACCGGGCGCTTGAGAACCGTCATGGCATGAAATACAATAAGCAGAATTTGTGTTATCCATCTTTAGTAAATATTTTACGTTGGTTGCTAGAGGGTCATGCACATCATGACAGAGATCGCAACCACCGGTTGGAAAAGTTCCTGTTAATGAAATAGAAGGATGCCTGACTTCGGTACCATCGTTTACCGCTTCTGAATAGAGTAGCGGATCCATCGATGCTACACCGCCTGTACCGGGAACAGCTACACCGGGAGGAATACTTAAATGACAATGGACACAGAAATTTCCATAGTAACCATCAGCAGGCATATTATTGTGTAAAAGTATCGGATTTGTAAGCCCGGGAGGATTATTTGTCTGTACTCTAGCTCCATGGACAGAATGGCATTGCTCACATCTGAAAGTTGTACCATTGGTAAAATGTGTTAAACCTGCGGTGTGATCACCTAAACCTTCAGCACCGGGGAACATAGTATCATCATGACAGGTTTCACAATAAGAACCGTTAGTTCTTTCTACAACAACAAACCGGCCGGTTCCGTTAGGATTTTGATTATGTACATCATGACAACCACCTGCACCGGAACAATCAGGACCAACATCGATATGCTGTTCATCGGTTTGATCAAAAATTGTCGTTGAACCAGTAGTGGTAATAGAACCATCATGGCACGTATAGCATAAATCGGCAACACCAGAAAAAGTTCCTCCGGGAACTGAAACCCAAAGTTTGTCGCCTTGTGCATTATGTGGAAGATGACACGCCATACAAAGTTGTTGTCCAGAACTTGTTAAATCATGATCGGAACCTTCAACATTTGCCATGAGTGATGAAACTGAAAAAAAAGACATTATAATAGCTATAATACAGTACTTCATAATAATTCCCTTGCTCTATATCATTTATTTATTTTGTTAAATCATGAAGTAAGCAGTAGCAAAACTTCAAAATAAACTAACATATCCATAATATAATAAAATTGAAATTTCGCAAGAGAAAAAAGGAGTAATAGGAGTATGATAGGATAGTAATCAAATACAAGGTCTTACCGTGACCTGACAAAAGCTTAGGTTTGTTATTAAGCTTTGAATGAAATATGTATAATTATTTTAATTCATAGTTATGAATCAGCCTTTTGGCTGCTGCGGTAATTCTCGATAGCAGCACGGATTGCATCGGGGGCGATTGTCGAACAAGCGATTTTTTCTTCAGGGAGACCGTTTAAGACTTCAACAATATCCATCTTGGTCAGTTGTTCGGCTTCCTCGATTGTTTTGCCGATAAGAAGTTCCGAGGCAACCGATGATGTCGCGATAGCAGCTGCACATCCAAAAGTCTTGTATTTGAGATCAACAATTTTACCGTCTTCAACTTTGATATACATCATCATAACATCGCCGCAACTTGGGTTACCTACTTTACCGATACCATCGGCGTTTTCGATTTCGCCGGTATTGCGAGGGTTCTGAAAATGTTCCATGACTGTTTCGTTATACATGTCGGTAATGTACGGAAATTCGAAAATTTGGCAAGTGGGAAATTGGGGGGTTATTCTAAATACACAGGATGGTTATCTTTGAGCCAACCTTCTAATTTATATTTTAATTCTTTAGCGATATTCATTGCTTCGGTTACATCTTGTTCACTAATAGTTCCAACAGCATCATATTCTGCATTGTTTCTTTTTTTTCTAATTTCATGAATAACAATTCTTGTTACACTATCTGTATCCAATGTAAATTTTAAAGAATCTATAGTTTTTTCGTGATGTCCTCTATCTACTGGTAGTCTATACCCAGAAATTTTTAAAGCAATCGCTGCAATAGTCATTATATTGTTGTATGCAAAAGCTAATCTCCAGTCTGGAGTAATTTCCTTAATTTTTAACTGAATTTCATTTACTTTGAGTTTTTTAAGGAGGGCACTAATTTCATTTTTGCTTGTTTGATGCTCTTTTAACCACCTATTATTTAACCAATCTTGTAATGACATCAGATTCCCCAAATAAAGATATTATATTAGTTTTCAGAACTGAATTCAAAAAATTATTCTCTTCTATTTTGTCATTTAATAATATTAAAATTGGATATATAGAAAAGTTAATTTCTCTCTGCAAAACATCTTCAAGTGGTTTTAATAAAATAGCAAATTCTCTAAATGGTATATCTGCTATAAATAGTAAGTCAATATCACTATTACCTGTATCTGTTTTTTGTGCAACAGAGCCATAAATAAATGCTACTTCAATTTTATCTTTTAATGGGTCTAATGCTTCTTTAATTATATCAACAACCCCAAAAGTTTTAACTACAATCTCTCTTAAATCGTGATATATAAAACAATTTTGATTTACTTGGTAATATCTTCTATTTCCCTTAAATTCAGTATTCAGTATTTCAGCTTCTACTAAATTTATGAGTTCCTTCTGAACTGCACCGGGTGAAGAGCCCAGTATTCTTATAACTTCTCTGTGGTAATAGGTTTTACTTGGGTTTAGGAAAAAGAGCGAGAGCAATTCTCTTTTTATTTTTGGGAAAAGAGATTCGCCTAAGCTTTTATTTTTTTGGTTGTCTGTACTCATAAGTAGTACAAGTGTACTATAAAAGAGTACGGCTGTCAAGTGGTAATTGTACTTAAAAGTAGTTCAAATGTACTATAAAAGGGTTCAGCCCTACACCAATCTCGACCGTTTAGCTAAAAAGGCATACAAAGCTTTGTCAAATGACATCGATGTGTCGATCGGGACATAGTCGATATTGCTGGCTCGACAGGTAGTAGCGATTTTGTCTGAGAATTCCTGTACCTGCGAGGCGAAATCTTTTTTGATTTGATACGGCAAGGTGGTAATCTCCTCGCCTGTTTCCATATCTTTAAAAATTGCTTCTTTTGAAAAAGCAAAGTCCCGTTCGCGTGGGTCTAAAATATGAAAGACGATCACTTCATGATTGTTATATCGAAAATGTTTCAACCCTGACAATATCTTATCAGGTTCATCGAGTAGATCAGACATCAGAATAATCAGACCGCGTCGTTTAATCCGTTCGGCCATCTCATGTAGTGCATTTGAAATATCAGTCGATTCAGAAGGTACCTGTTTGGCAATCTCATTAAGCAAAACATGCAGGTGTCCTTTTTTAGAACGTGGCGGAATATACTGACGAATCTTTTCATCAAAGGTCACTATCCCAACCGCATCACGTTGGCGAAGAAGCATGTACGACAACGCTCCCGACAACATACCGGCGTAGTCGAGCTTATGCACTCGCTTAGGGTCAGAGCTATACGCCATTGATTTTGAACAGTCCAACAAAAGATAAGCCTTGAGATTGGTTTCCTCTTCATACTGTTTTATATAATAACGGTCAGACTTTGCGTAGACTTTCCAATCAATATCTGAAATATTATCACCCGGCATATACTGACGGTGCTCGGCGAACTCAACTGAGAAACCATGGTATGGCGATTTATGCATCCCGGCAATAAACCCTTCGACAACAAGACGTGCCTTGAGGTCCATCCCTTTCAGTTTGGAAACAACTTCAGGTTCTAAATATTTTTTATAATCATCAGACATATAAGTTTCTTTTTTCTGTCATTGCGAACGACCAAGGGGAGTGCAGCAACCTCATGTTTATTTATTGAAAAACAAGATTGCCACGATTCGTTTGCTGTCGCAAAATTTCTCGCAATGACTGCTTAATAGGTAGCGCTTTTAAATTATAGAAAAGTGACATTGTCGCTAAGTGGCATTGCCACTACTCTTCTACAAAAATCTTCACCGATGGTTCTTTGTCATCAGCAGAAAATGATGCTCTATACATTCCGGCACAATTCATCGGCATTGCAATATTACCATTGTTGTCAATGGCAATGACACCGCCGGAACCATCTATGGCAGTTAGTTTTTTTATTGCTTCTTTAGTAGCTAAATCAATTGAAAATTGTTTATAGCTTATCATATCACAGATATCTTTGGCGGTGACAAGTCGCATGAAATATTCACCATGACCGGTTGTAGAAACAGCACAGGTTGCATTGTCGGCGTAGGTTCCAGCACCTATCATTGGTGTGTCGCCGATACGATTATATTTTTTATTGGTCATGCCACCCGATGATGTCGCCGCCGCAAGGTTGCCATCTTTGTCCAAGGCAACAGCCCCGACAGTTCCATGTTTACTGTTATCACCATCATGGTCGAGAATTGCTTTATTATCATCGCTTTCTTTGACAACTTGCAGTTGGAACCATCGACGTTTAGTATGAAAATACTTAGCATCGACTATTTCAATATCATGCAATTTGGCAAATTGTTCGGCACCATCTGATGCTAATAAAACATGTTCAGACTTTTCCATCACGGTACGTGCGAAAATTATAGGGTTTTTGATATGACGAAGAAGCGTACCACATCCACAGGCAAGTGTTTTACCACACATGATAGATGAATCCATTTCGTTGGTTTCATCGTTGGTAAATACCGCACCTTTACCGGCGTTGAACTGATCGGAATCTTCCATAACTACGACAGCAGCTTGGACAGCATCAAGGGAAGTGCCGCCATTTTCAAGTATAGATTTACCCGATTCTATAGACAGCCTTAAGGCTGTTCGGAATTGTTGTTCTAGTTTAGGAGTCAGGTTTTTCCGTAAGATAGTTCCTGCTCCACCATGAATTGCGATACCAAAATTATTTTTCATATTTATCAATTTTATTGAACATACTTCGACAAGCTCACAGCTTGCAAGCTGTTTAGTATGACTTATTATATTAATTTATTTCAAGTCACCCTGAGCTTGTCGAAGGGTCTTGAAATAAATATTCAACAGTTTCTTCACAGGAATGACATTATCTTTAATTATTCATTAGTAAGACTGCCTTCAGGCAGTTTAAATAAATCTACAATTATAAGCAAACACATATACGGTATAACGACTAGCAATGTCACGCCACTTAGTGCCAGCAAGTCATCAAAAATCGAATAGAACCCTTGACCCGACAGACCGACAGTATGCGTAAAGACTGCAACGCCAAATATCCAATAGACATATTTTTTAATCTTATCTTTTGTTGATGTAAACAGAAACAAAAATCCTAAGACAAAATACAAAAGGGTCTGCCCGTTGATATGCGTATGAGCAAGCCCAACATTGTGACGAAGTTGCGACTCACCGTCTTGTTCGTCATACGACTCTTGAACCTTTTCAGTTTTATCCTGCATGTAGAGTGGTTTAGAATCTTCAGTCATTATACCTTGGTCGACATAGAAAATAATCATCGACCAAAGGCAGACACAAAGCATAAGCACCGCAGTCATACCGACAAACAGTTTTCCAAATGGCGGAAGATTTTGTAATTTTATATTTAACATAGGTAATTCAGATAATGTCATTCCTGCGGAGGCAGGAATCCAGGAAAGTCGAAACCGACCGGGTTTCGACCTACTCATTATTTTTCTACTCCGTCTTAGGTAGTTTTACCGAGTCTAATAATTTTGTGATAATTTCCATTATGTCGATACCATCTGCTTCGGCGTTAAACGATGTTACAATACGATGTCGAAGCACCGGGTAGGCGGCAAAGCGGACATCTTCCGGTCCCGGAGTCGGACGACCTTCAAGAACTGCTTTGGTTTTGGCAGCGAGTATCAAATACTGCGATGCTCTCGGACCGGCACCCCAGTTGACCCAGTTTTTTATATAATCAAATGCGTTATCTTCATTCGGACGAGTAGCCCGTACAATATTCACCGCATACTCAATCAGATGGTCGGAAACAGGAACACGACGAATTAATTTCTGGAAGCCAATAATTTCTTCCGTTGATAATATCTTATTAATTTTTACATCCGAAACTGATGTTGTAGTTTTTACAATCAGATGTTCTTCCTCTGCCGATGGATAGTCAACCATGATATTAAACATAAACCGATCAAGTTGTGCTTCGGGAAGAGGATAAGTCCCTTCCTGTTCAATCGGGTTTTGCGTTGCCAGAACAAAAAACGGCTCATCGAGTTTAAATGTTTCCCCGGCAGTAGTGACTTCATGTTCCTGCATCGCCTGCAGAAGTGCCGCTTGAGTTTTCGGAGGAGTACGGTTGATTTCATCAGCTAAAACAATATTAGCAAATATAGGACCTCTGACAAAACGAAATTCTCGTTTGCCGGTGGTGTGGTCTTCTTCGATAATTTCTGTACCGGTAATGTCAGATGGCATCAAGTCGGGTGTGAATTGAATGCGATTAAAATCTAGGTTAAGAACTTCTGCCAAAGTTGAAATCAATAAAGTCTTGGCAAGCCCCGGAACGCCAACTAATAAACAATGTCCCGATGAAAAGAGCGAGATAAGAAGCTGTTCGACAACTTTATCCTGCCCGATAATTACTTTTGATACTTCTGAACGAATTTGTTGATATGCTTTTTGAAGATTTTCGACTGCTTGGAGGTCATTGCTATCTGCTGTCATCTGATACTTTCCTTTTCACTCAAACATAATTATTAAAACGGTAGAGATATTCACATAAATAAGTGAATTCTAAACCGCTTATACACAGATCAGCCATTATACAATCGATAGTTATGACAAGCTGAAAAAATGTTAAAATTGAACCACTGCTTAATAAAATACAGCCTAAACGTAATTCTCACACGAACTTAATATATTGGGTTCATTCCTCTTGTTTGTGGATAAATAGAATCTATAATTATCTACTTCACAAGCTAAAGCAAAGCACGACAACGATTAAAGAGGTTATCCACAAAACTAAGATGTTACCCACAATACAGACAAGTTGTCAACAACTAGTAACTTGAATCTTCGGTCGTGCTAGATACAGTCTCAGAATCATCCGGAGCTAAAAAACCAAGGTTTGGTTTTGTATCTTTCATATTGCATGCTCCACAGAAAACAGCTCCCTGCTCAATAACCAGTGATTTGGTGCGAAGATCGCCTTCCATTTCACATTTTGCCTGCAGTTCGATTTTTTCCGTTGTGACTACATTGCCACTCATTTTTCCGGCAATAATTGCTGTTTCAGCTTCAATTTCAGCTTCCACAATCCCGGTGGAACCAACTGTGACACAGTCAGTGCAGATAATTTTACCTTTGACCGTGCCATCAACACGGAGCGCACCCTTGATTTCGAGGGTACCATTGATTACGGTGTCTTGACCAATAATTGTATTCATAAGTCCGTCCGTTTCATTATTTTTTTTCATCGTTTTAGTTACCTAACGGATCTATAGGTTTATTATTTATTCTCAATTCATAATGCACATGCGGTGCCGTTGATTTTCCGGTGTTACCCGACAACGCCAACCGTCCACCTGCTAATATATTATCTCCGACCTCAACTAACAACTCTTTATTATGACCATAAACAGTTGTTACCGAATCGCTATGTTGCACTACTACTTTATACCCATAAGTTGAGTCAAAGTCAGCATATAAAATTATTCCTTTTGCGGTTGCCAAAACAGGGATACCTTCGGCACAGGCGATGTCGACTCCCGGATGAAAATGGGTGCCGTCGTCTTCAATAAAATCCTGCGAAATAAATCCGACAACAGGAAGCCCTGATGGATATGAAAAATCGGTGCTATTGTTTCTTGGAACCAATGCGTTTCTAGATTTTTCATAATCAGCAAACAATGTTGAGTCATCAGGAATCTCAGGAAACGAAATATCAATCCCGGCAAGCTCGGTCAATCGAGTTACTATGTCTCGTGCTTCAATTAAATTCTTTTCCAGCAGTTGTACTTTGTACTGATATTTTTTTAATCGTTCATTCTCTTTTTCAAAAGCATCTGCTTCGGTTGCTCTTGAAATAATTGATCCAAAAAAGATAAAGAAAATTATAATTGCAATTTGAAACAGAATAAAAGCAGATGCAACAATCTTAAATACAACTTGACGAACCCGAATCCCTTTACGGTTCTCGGTGCCATCGGGTATCAACATTAATGTATAATATTTTGAATCAGCCATTTTGCTATTGTTCTATTTTTTTGAACAGTTCTAACATCCGTTCTAAATCTTCATCGGTGTAATATTCTATTTCAATTTTACCACGTTTTAATCCGGGCGTAATTTTTACCGAGGTTCCCATTAGACGTTTCAGATAGTTCTCTACTTCAACTAAACCGGGAAGTTTTCGCTTTGGGATAAGTCTTCTTTTTTTCTGTCTCTTGGCAACAGTTTCAACCTGTCGTACCGAGAGAGAATTGTTTACAATTTGATCGGCGACAGTAAGCATATCAGCTTCGGTTTCCAAAGATAGAATCGCACGGGCATGCCCTTCGGTAAGTTTGCTTTCACGAAGCATCTGTTTTACTTCAACAGGGAGACCCATCAATCGCATAGTATTTGCAACAGCGGTTCTACTTTTACCAACACGGTCGGCAAGTTCGTTTTGCGTTAACTCACATTGTTCTAAAAGATGCTTATACGCTTCGGCGGTTTCTATCGGATTAAGATTCTCACGTTGTATGTTTTCAATCAATGCAAGTTCAAGCATACGGGTATCGGAAACATCTTCCATAAGCATTACAGGCACTTCGGTGAAGCCGGCAAGTTTTGATGCACGGAAGCGACGTTCACCGGCAATAATTATATAGCCGTTCCCTTTTTGCTTCACAACCAAGGCTGCATAAGACCGTTCTCTTTTAATGAACGAGCAAGCTGCTGCAATGCTTCTTCATTAAATTGTTGTCTCGGTTGCTGTGGGTTTGGTGCAATCTGCTCAAGTGGAATTGTGCGGTATTTACTTTCGGCAACTGCGGTTGAGCTGTCGCTCGGTATTAAAGCGGACAGTCCTTTTCCTAATACGAGTTTGCTCATTGTGCTAATACCTCCTGAGTTAATGACATATAATTTTCGGCACCGGTTGAAAGTATATCATATAAAATAATCGGTTTCCCAAATGATGGCGCTTCCGACAAACGAACATTTCGAGCGATAACAGTCTCGTAAACTTTTTCATTAAAGTGCTTACGTACTTCTTCAGAAACCTGACGAGATAAATTCAGACGACCATCATACATTGTCAAAAGAACCCCCTCGATTTTTAGCGATGGGTTCAAGTTATCTTTTACAAGATTAATTGTATTGACAAGTTGTGACAGACCTTCCAACGCATAGTACTCGCACTGTATCGGAATGATGATAGAGTTCGATGCTGTCAGGGTGTTGATAGTTAAAATACCAAGCGATGGTGGGCAGTCGATAATAATATATTCGTAATCGTCGTTAATATGGGTCAACGCACTCTTCAAACGAGCTTCACGAGACATCATATTGACCAGTTCAATCTCAGCACCAACCAAAGAAATAGATGACGGTACTATATTCAGATAGCTTAGCTCGGTCGGGCGGATTGCTTCGTGGATAGATTTATTACCAATGAGAACATCGTAGATAGATGGCTCGATGTCTTTTTCAAGTCCGATACCACTTGTCGAATTTGCCTGAGGATCCATGTCGATTAAACAGGTCTTATGTTCGGCGGCAGCTAAACAGGATGATAAGTTTACGGCAGTCGTTGTTTTTCCAACTCCGCCTTTTTGATTCATAATTGCGATAATTTTTGCCACTAGAAACCTCCTTAGTTCATATATACAAATATCTTACCTTATTGTATGCATGCACAAATACAAACGCAACTAAAATCTGCTATAAAGCTATAATTATTTTGAGATTAGGGAAAAATATTTATCAATAGAATTGGGACCGATTGAATACGAGTAAGTTACAACCGTTAACGACTTATCCGCAACTTGGAATTCCGGTTTATGATAATAGACGAAAATTGCATTTTTTGAGAGAATTTTAGAGATTTTTGTTAATATCCGATTATTCAATTTTACTAACCGCATTGTTACCAAGTCAAACTTCGTTTCAAACTTACATTCCTCAAGCTGACGGTCTAAAACGGTTATATTCTCAGCTTTGATAGATGCAACCATTCGCTCCAAAGAAAGAGCTTTTTTACCAATCCGTTCGATAAGAAAGCTGTTTTGTATATTATTGGTAAGCAGAATCGGAAAAGATGGCAACCCTCCGCCGGAACCAATATCGGCATAATTTGCAAAAGAATCCTGTTCAATATACTCCAGAGGAAGCAGAGATTCTGCGACAAGCTGTGGAAGTTTGCTTTTAATTGTTTCACGTGAAACAAGGTTGAGCTTTTCGTTCTCCTCTTTTAATATGTCAAAATATGCCTGGAGTTTGTTATTTGGATCATACTTTTTTAATATATAGTCGATATCTAATTGAATCTTTTCCATAATCTCTTATTTACCCGTTTCTTTATATCTTTTTAAGAAAACTGAAAGCACTGCTATATCGCCGGGAGTTATTCCCTCAATACGACCGGCCTGCCCCAACGATAATGGCTGAAAACGAGTAAACTTCTCTTTTGCCTCGTTTTTAAGACCATTAATATTAGAAAATTTAAACTCTTCAGGGATTGTCTCGTTTTCCATCTTTTTGAACTTATTTATCTCGCGTTGCTGTTTTGCTATATAACCTGCATATTTTATCTGAATCGCAGCCCGTTCTAATACCTCCAGAGAATCAGAAAAGTTTTCCTCAAAATTATCAAGCAAAGGAAGCATATCCTTGATTGTAACGCCCGGTTGTTTAAGGAATTCTTCTAAGCTAATAGAATCCTTCCGTTTAAACCGCTTACCAACTTCACCGGTCTTAGATATTGCTATTCGAGCTTTACTGAATTTCTGAATTACGTCAATGGTGCTATCCCTAAGAGTCTCAAACGATTCTGTCTGTTTCTTATCTATCAAACCGTATTCCTTAGCATACTTATATAACCGATCACGAGCATTGTCTTCCCGAAGTGCCAGTCGATATTCTGCTCTTGAAGTAAACAATCGATATGGCTCGGTTGTCGAGCGAGTAGTCAGATCATCAACCATTACTCCTAAATATGCTTCCGATCTATCCAAAACAAACGGATTTTCTTTCTCAATATATAAAACTGAATTTATCCCGGCTAGTAGCCCTTGTCCGGCGGCTTCTTCATACCCCGATGTTCCGTTAATTTGTCCCGCAAAGAAAAGACCGCTGATTTTCTTGGTCTCAAGCGTTGGTTTTATCTGATAAGCAGGGCAGTAATCATATTCTACAGCATATCCGGGGATCGTAATCTTGGCATTCTCAAGTCCTGTAATCGTCCTAATCGCCTCATGCTGAATACTTTCGGGCAATGCAGTTGAGAATCCGTTTGGATAAATATCAGATGTACCGTTTCCTTCAGGTTCTAAAAATATCTGATGTGTCTCTTTATCGGCGAAACGGTAAAACTTATCTTCAATCGATGGGCAGTACCGAGGACCGCTTGAGTTTATTTTTCCTGAAAATATTGGCGAAAGATGAGAATTCGCTTTGACGATCTTTTTTGTCGCTTCAGTTGTGTAAGTCAAAAAACAAGCAACTTGTTCGACAGTTTTCGGTAGAGTGTTGTATGAAAAGAACGGAATCGGAACATCGCCCGGTTGTTCTTCACATTTACTGAAGTCAATTGTATTTCCGTCAATTCGAGGAGGTGTTCCTGTTTTAAGTCGGCCGAGTTCAAATCCTAAAGAATGAAATGATTCCGAAAGTTGATAAGCAGCATTTTCGCCAATCCGTCCTGACTTAATCTGCTTATCGCCAATATGTATCAAACCGCCTAAAAATGTACCGGTACAGACGATAACTGCTTGCGATAAAAGGGTTTCTCCGGATTCTGTGACTACCCCAACGATAGTGTCTCTTTCTACAAGAAATTTTCCTGCTAAGCCCTCTATGAGGCTTATATTGGCTTGCGATTTTACAAAGTTTACAACATAATCATTATACTTTTCCCGATCAGCCTGCACTCTGGTCGACCAAACTGCCGGACCTCGGGAAAGATTTAAGCGTCGAAATTGAATCCCCGATGCGTCGATTGCCTCTGCCATAACTCCGCCCAAAGCATCTATCTCTTTGACCAAATGTGACTTACCAATCCCGCCAATAGCCGGGTTGCAAGACATTAGGGCTAATTTATCAAGCTCCATACTTATCAGAGCTGCTTTTTTTCCCATACGGGCGACCGCCAGGGCTGCTTCGACTCCGGCATGTCCTCCGCCTATGACTATAACATCAAATTCTGATTTCATTCGGTTAGATATTTCTCTTTGATAATATTGTTATGATGAATTGCATGTCCAATAATAAAAAACGCAATTGCCGCAACTGAAAGATTGGTCTCAGATGTTTTCCCAACAATTTTAAACTGTGCATGCGAAAAAGTCTTGAGCAATGAAATAGTTGCCAATCGTACAGATTTGAGCTCATCAAGAAGATCTGTTGCGGTGCGATTATTGGCATTTGAATTTGCGGTATATGCATTTTCGTGAAATGACGGAAGCGGATTCTTATCTCCGCGGGCGTAAGCTAAGGCTCTATAGGCAAATACACGTTCTGTGTCAATTACATGTAAAAGTACTTCTTTGATTGTCCATTTATCTTCGGCATAACGATATTTATATTTATCATTAGGAACTGACACATATAGCTCAATAATATCTTTCAGATTCTGAATAAGATGATCGAGCAGATTTATATCGTCAGGAAGATTATCCAAATACTTTTGCATATAGTCAGCATATTCAGTCGGTTTTGGTTTTGATAGAATCATATTTTTATTCGTTTCACGTGAAACTTAATTATTTTCCAATACAGAATTTAGCGAATATTTTCCCTAAAATATCTTCATTGTATACTTTGCCTGTTATTTCGTCGATTTCATTGATTGCAAGTCGTAAGTCAAACGCCGTAAGTTCTGGTGTTTCATTTGCTTGAAGCTTTATTAGGGCTTCTTTTAACTTCTTTAATGCTCCGCTCAATTTCTGTTTATGGCGAGCAGATGTGACAATCAATCCCGATGTTAGGTCAGGCATGTTAGCATCTATACGTTTGATAATTTCATTTTTTAAGGTAGAAATCGACTTTTTTGTCTTACAGGAAATAGCTATATAATCAAGGTTAGATTTAACTGATGTAGATTCATCTAATTTATTCCCTACCAGTATGTTATTGGTCTTATCGAACTTCTCTATGTCTTGAGAAAGATTGTTTTTCCAGCTTTTTTGACTAAGGTCAGACATCCAGAGAACCAAGTCGGATGAGTCAATAATCTTCTGAGCAGATTTCTGTCCCTCTTTTTCTATCACTCCACCAGATTTCCGAATACCGGCAGTGTCGATAATATCAACTTTATAGCCAGAAAGTTCGATTGATTCAGAAAGATAGTCGCGAGTTGTTCCTGCAGTTGCAGTCACCAAGGCACGGTTTTGTTTGAGAAGTAGATTAAAAAGCGATGATTTCCCGGCGTTTGGTCGACCGGCAATCGCAATCTTGAAACCTTCCTGGATAATCTTTCCACCTTTATAGGAGTCTCGAAGTTCTTTAACTTGTGCGATTATTTTCTCTAAATCTAATTGAAGTTTCAGCTTCTCTTTTGGATCGATTTCATCTTCGGGGTAGTCGATCGATGCTTCCACTTCGGCAATAATATCAATCAATGCTTCGCGGAGCATGCCAATATGCTCCGAATATGCTCCGGTAAGATGCTCCCGAGCTGAATTAAATGAACTGGATGTGTTAGCAGAGATAATTTCAGCCACCGATTCAGCTTTGGCAAGGTCAATATTGCCTGATAAAAAGGCGAGTTTACTGAACTCTCCCGGCTCTGCCATGCGAGCGCCACTTGCGATAAGTGCTTCTTGAATAAGCATGACAACTTGTCTACCGCCATGGCAAAAGAATTCGACTTGTTCTAAGCCGGTATATGATTTTCCGTGCGGCATGTAGACCGCCATGACTTCATCTATAATTTCTTTTTTGGAATCAACAAAATATCCAAACCGCATGAGAAATGGTTGTGGTTTTTTTTGAAGTTTTTTAGAGGCTGAAATAAAATGACGATTTAAATAAGAGAGGCTATGCTTGCCGGCAACACGAAGTGCGGCGACACCACCCTCGCCTGGGGGAGTTATAACAGCGACAATGGTTTCATCGTCGCTGTCATTTGTCTTTTTAATCTGATCATTCAAAGTGTTATGCAGTTTTTACGTTTGTGTTTTTCAACTCTTTACGTTTAAAGAGGAAATAATCAATAAGTGAGAATAACGAGAAACATGCCCAATACAATACAAGTCCTGAAGCAAACGAATGGAACATATAACCCATAAAGAGAGGCATGATATATCCAATCATTTGATTCTGTTGTGTGCCACCACTCATCGTAAGTTTTTGGGATATAAACTGTGCACCCATCATGAATAAAACTAAGAACATATATGGATCTGCGTACAAAGAAGTTGCACCGCGAGATAGATCATCTATAAACCAAAAGAAAGGTGCATCACGCAACAAGATGGTAGAACGGAAAACTGCGAACATGGCAAAGAACAGAGGCATCTGCGGAAGCATAGGAAGACAGCCGGAGATCGGATTGACACCATGCTCTTTGTAGAGCTTCATCGTTTCCTTTTGCATTCGTTGGGGATCTTTACCGTGTTTCTTTTTTAATGCTTCAAGTTCCGGTTGAACAACTTTCATCGCGTTCATAGATTTAAATGATTTCATTGAAAGCGGAAGTGTTAAGATTTTTACCAAGAAGGCAAAAAGAATAATTACCAAACCATAGTTCGGTACAAATTTATACATTTGCGGAAGCAACCACATGATAGGCACGGCAAATATTTTTATAAGCCATCCAATAAACGGTGTAGTTCCGATATCCATAATTGCTTCAAGGTCTACGTCGTAGCTAGCCATCATATGATAGTCAAGAGGTCCGACAAAAACTGTAAAACTATCAGTCAGCGAAACAACATTTGCAAACGGCATATCAATACCGACTGTTAACAAACGTTCGTCGATCATATCATCAACTGTTGTAATAGAATTTATAAGACCGTTGGCAACGGCGGCATCGGCATTTCTATTTTTAGGAATAAGAACTGCAGAGAAATATTTTGAACGAACACCTGCCCAGGCAGTGTTACCTTCAAGAGATTGTTTTAATTTGTTCTCTTCAAAATCATCCAGAGTTTCAAGTGACCCACCTTGATAAGTCATTACTTTCATGACATCATAATCAGATTGAGGCTGTGGTTCGGTTACGCCAAGAGGAGTGTTCCATATCAAAGTATATTTTCCTGAGAGTCCCATTTTGCCAGGATCGATAAGTTCGATTTCTAAATCATAATGGTATGTGTCAGGATAAAAACGATAATGCTTTTTAATTCCAGAACCATCTTCTTTTACAAACTGATAAGTAATGGCAAGCTCGCCGGAGGTTGCATCGTAATGACCTGCTTGTAGCGAAGATTGAAAATGAGTTTGCGAAGTGTTATAAGTTCCGCCGGCAAAGGATGCCGATGGGGTCGCGTACTGTGCATTCGGAATCATCTGAATCATATCACCATTGCGATACTTATGTTCTTTCAAAAGCATCGAAATAGGACCGCCACCAAAAGTAGTCATAGTGACAACATATTTATTTGTCTGTACAACAATAGTGTCAGGAATTATTGTTTCGGTCAGGCTCTCTGTCAAATTAGAATCAACAGTCTGCACAACATCAGGTGCTACAGGTGTAGTGTTTAAAGTTTGATTCGTTTGCGAATCAGCTTGATAATTATTTTGCTGTGTTGTCTGAGTTGTGTCAACCAATTGCTCTTTTACAATAGGCTTTGGTGGAGAGTACAGCCCTAAAGATTCCATTATATCAAAATAGAAAAATATCAGCAATCCTAATGCGGCAACGAGTGCCATTGTTGTCTTGTCCAACGAAATATCCCTTATTTCAAATTATTTTTTATCAGTTTTAAAATAATATACATAAAATTATTTATACAAACAGTAACTCTTCTAAATAGTTATACTCATTTACTTAAAAATTATTCAACAGGGTCAAAACCGCCCTCATGCCACGGGTGGCATCGGAGCAGGCGTTTCACAGTGAGCATGCTCCCTTTAAATGCTCCGTACTTCCGCAGAGCGTCTTCGGAATAATGAGAACAGGTTGGGTAAAACCTGCAATTATTTCCGAATATTGGAGATAACAGTATGCGGTATAAGTATATAGCAATTATTAGGGGATATGCGGCATATGATGATATTTTACGCCATAGTGTTGATTCTGGTGAATAATCTAGTGATTTCAGCATTAATTTGCTCAAATGAAGCTCGTTTACTTGATTTTAACGGAAGAACCGCAATTTCACAGTCGATATTAAGCGACTGATAGTTTAAGCGAATAGCCTCTCTATGTAGACGTTTTATCCGGTTTCTTTCAACCGCGTTGCCAAGTTTTCTGCCGACTAAAACGGCATACTTGAAATCTTTGGCTGCGGTAAAAAAGAGTATAAAACAATCCCCGGATAATTTCTGCCCAACTTTCAGCAGATTGTCAATAGCAACTTTGCTTTTGAGACTTTTCTTCCGGGGGAGTTTATTTCTTACGAGCAACTTTAACAGTTAACATTTTTCTACCTTTAGCACGACGACGAGCTAATACTCTTCGACCGCCTTTGGTAGACATCCGTGCGCGAAAACCGTGATCATTTAACTTCTTACGGTTTGATGGTTGAAACGTTCTTTTCATATCATTACTTCCTTTAAATTAGCTCGATAATATACACAAATTATATTAATAGGCAAGATATTAATACGCTTATAAGTCGATATTTCTTATATGTTTTAGCTTCACGAATATATATATTAACTCTATGACATTATTAACGGATTATTGGAAAATTTAAATGGTTCTGAGAGGGATAAATATGAATACAATTATTGTCAAATTTAGTAAAATATGCTTAATTTCGTTGATTTTGATGGTAATTTTATCTCAATCAGTATTTGCTGCTGACAAAGAAAGTGATTCTACCTGTTTTCAGCAGATTGACTCGCTTTTATCGTATGATGATTATATCGATGTTACCCTCGATGATGGGATTGAATATTCCGGAAAAATTCGGAAGATTTCAAATGATAGTCTGGTTATTCGGTATAATTCTGTCCTAAATTATCAATCTCCGGTAATCCATACAATAATGACGGAGCAAATTTCAAAAATTAAATACAGCGGGGTTCGAGAGGAATATAAATTTCTCCCAAAAGGTATACCCGAATTCTTTTTTTCTCGGCAGGCGTTTATTATAGCTATGCCAATCGAGATAAATCGGCACAGGGAGATGGATCGCTTGACAGTAAATCGACTTTGCTTGGAATTGGTGGAGCGATATTATTAGGTGAAATTGTGAATATGCTTACGATAAAAAAAATTCGATTGAACATAACTATACAATGCAATTGAGAAAGACTCATGTCAGACTACAATAAAACATACGGTTCGCATAAGGCAGTATTCGGAGACAAGCCAGAAAAGATTCTCGTAGATTTATACAAACAGATAGACAACTCATCGCCTGTGCTAGATATCGGTGCCGGGCAAGGCAGGCATTCTCTTTTCTTGGCAGAAAATGGATTTGGTGTCGAGGCACTAGAACCCTCGGAAGTTGGTATCAAACAGATTCAGAAACTGGCAGAAAAAAACTCGCTCCCAATTTTTTACTCACAATGCGATTTGTCGGAATTTGAACCGAGGGTTGATTATTATTCTGCTGTTCTCATTTTTGGACTTCTGCAAATATTAACACGTGATGAAATAGACATGCTGATAAAATCTATGTATGATTGGGTCGCCGAAGATTCGCTTGTTTTTATCACTGCCTTCTCAACAGAAGAACTATCGTTTGCGACTCGTAAAGAAAGCGATAAAGAAGTCGGCAAGAATTCGTTTCAAGATGCATCGGGGATGGTGCGGACATACTTGGAACCGAACGAAATTTTAAAACTGTTCCCAGACTATACAGTTTTACATCATAAGGAGTTCTTAACAGATATGCATCATCATGGCGATGGCAAAGAACATCAACACGCTATGATCGAAGCGGTGCTTCGGGTGTAGGAAAATTAATTGTAGGTCGTAACCCCTGTGGTTCCGACAAAGGTGTTTTAATATGAAAAAAATAATCTTAATTTCATGTGTAAGTAAAAAGTTGGCTACAAAAGCAAAGGCAAAAAATTTGTATATAAGCCCGTTGTTTAAATATAACATAAAATATGTACAAACTTTTAATGCTGATTTGATATTTATCCTCTCTGCTAAATATGGACTTTTAGATACTGAGAGAGAAATAGAACCTTATGAAGTCACATTAAACAATATGAAAACTCTCGAAATTAAAGCGTGGAGTGAAATAGTTCTAAGACAATTAAGTGAAGTTACTGACTTAGAAAAAGATGAGTTTACTTTTTTAGCAGGATTAAAGTATAGGAAATTCCTCTTGCCACATATAAAGAACTATCAAATTCCTTTAGAGGGATTACCAATTGGAAAACAACTACAGTTTTTGAAAAATTATCTCAATGAAAGATAATTGCCATAAAGTTCATATCTTATTTAATAGCCTACCTACCCATACCTTTGATTTCAAAAAAATTGATATTCCAGAAAATGGGATATATGTTCTATTTGAAAAAGGTGAAATTGGACATGATTTAAACCGCATTGTAAGGGTTGGTACACACACAGGGCTTAATCAATTGTTTTCAAGACTTAAACAACATTTTTTAAAAGAGAATAAAGATAGAAGTATTTTTCGTAAGAATATTGGCAGAGCATTTCTTAATCGGGAAAATGATTCATTTCTAAAAAATTGGGAAATTGATTTGACGTCAAAAATTAATAAAACTAATTATAGTGAAAGATTTAAAGAAGAAACTTTATTACTTGAAAGAAGAATAACAACCTATATACAAGAGAAATTTTTATTTGTAGTTGTTCCTATTGATGAAAAAGAAAAACGTTTATAAATTGAATCTAAAATTATTTCTACAGTATCTCTATGTACAGAATGTAGCCCTTCAGAGAAATGGTTTGGTCAATATTCTCCCAAAGAAAAAATTCGTAAAAGTGGGCTATGGTTAGTAAATGGACTTTGGAAAGAACCACTTAGCGATGAAGATATAGAGTATCTAATTGATTTAATTTAGAGTATAAAAAAAGCAGGAATAAAAATTCCTGCTTTCTCTTATTAATTATTATAATAATTTCTAATACTTCTTACTTTCATGTTCGCCCATAGAAGCCATCATCTTTTTCATCTCTTCGGCATTTTTATCAGCCCAGGCATGCAGCTCTGTTACAATTTCAGCTTTATCCGATGTAAAGATAACGATGTTTCCGTTTGTGGTGGCAACTTTTTCATGTTGCAGACCTTTTGGAAATAAAGATGCGAGCGATGCACAGCTTCCGCATAATTCCATTTTTTCACCGGCCATAAGTTTTGACCTTGGGCATCTCTTGCGGCACAAGAACGACCGAAGGCTTCCTTGTATTCGGGAGTCACAGTTGCAACAGAAAGAATACCGTTTGAAATATTATGTTGCTCCCATGTCATGTTTTCCATCAAGCCTTTTTCAGCCATCATCCCGGTACACATTGCACAGTTTTCCAAGTCAAACCATTTGGCTTCAGCGGCATCACCTGCCTGAGTCATACTGATACCTAGCCCGATGCACAAGGTAATAGCGAGAGTTAGCATTAGTAATTTTTTCATTTTTTTAATACTCCATGTATAATAGGTTTGTTATATAATCTGTAATAAAATACGACATGATTTATCAAAAAAGCAATCATAAATTGGACAAATTAGACCTGCTAAGCCATTATCTAGCATGTAAGCTGTTATAAACACAAAAGATAACTGGTTTAAGCGGGCGATTTTATTTTATTGAAAAATTAAGATGTGATGTTTTAAGCAAAAAAGCAGGAACGTAATGTTCCTGCTTTTTAATTTAAGAAGATTTGTTAATAACAATCTGCCGGATCGGCTCCGTTTGTAAAGATGAAATCAATCATATAGACTAAATCAGAAATATCAATATCAAGATATCCCGATGCATTCAGATCTGCTTCTTCAGGACAGATTGGCATTGATCCTCCTTGGAAGAGGAGTTCTACTAAAGCGACTAAATCTGAAATATCTACTTCGTCATTAAGATCAGCATTTACATTTCCTCGGATTCCTCGGCAACATCCTTTTAAAACAACTGCGGAACTAACAGTTGCCAAAGTGTAACTTATTTCATCAGAGAATAAAATTGGAGTGTATGAGTTATACCCGTCGAAATGAATAGCTGCTGTTTGACTCTCGACGGCTGAGTTTGAAACAGTCATATATATTTTTAAAACAGCACCTTCCCCTGGTGGCAGTGATGGGTTCTCGCCGGTATTATCAGTTCTAACTAAAAAGAAATACCGCTTATTAAAAGGATCCATATGAATCATTTCGCAGACCTCAAATTGGTCGGTTCGACATCCGTTGGTATTAAATGAATCAAGAGTGAGTGGGAGATCGCCGGGATATTCAAAAGGAATCATCATATATGATAGAGGTGCAGAATTATTTGTTTGAACTGTTATACATATACTTTCACCCGGTTCACCAAATGAGGTGTCAGCTTTGATCGTATCAGCAATAGCTAAAATATATTGTTTCTTGGTGTTTGATCTAAAGTTTCCATCAATGTCTGCTCCGAGGGTGACAGTATGCAGACCTCGTTGATTGAAAGTATGGATTGGGTTTTGACTTGATGAACTACTCTCATCACCAAAGTCCCATGACCATGTATCTACGGTATGTTCAGATGAACCTGTAAACTGTACATCAAAAGGAACATGCCCGTAAGTGGTATCTGCTTCAAATGAGATACCTAGTTCGGTCAATGCTTTCATGCAGAAATTTCCGCTTGATTCTATGTCAATAAAATCATGCCATTGTCCGTCTTGACGATAATAACTTTCACCTTGGCTTGCAGTTGAATTGACAATCGTAATTGCTTTGTTCCCTAAAAGAACAGGCACTTCCGATGTTCGGTCAAATGGTTGACCGCCATCTGAAAGAGAAAGATAGACATAAAAATTATCTTCAAATGACAACGTTATAGATTCAGTTAAATCAATTGTATGAAAGCCGGTATATGCAATATGTCCCGATTGAGTAGTTAAGATATTTGTAAAGTCATTATTTAGGGTATCATCATAGATAGTAATTGTATAGTCAACAGAATCTACGGCGGTGAAGAAACTGACTCCGACTAAGAGTTCGCCATTGTCAGCAGTGAAGACATTAACAGCTTCGGTAATATCAGTTTTTGTATCACGCCAACCGTGGTAGTCATGGTAATAAATATTATCGTATGGCATCGGGACAACATCCTGAAAACTAATTGCTCCCATTTCATCATGCTGACCACAATGTTTGTCGTAATAGGAAATCCAAAAATATCCAGACTCTCCCCAACCGTCTCCCCAACTATTTTTACATAGCCAGGCACCGGGAAGAGGTGCCTGAGTTGTTTTAAAGTCATCCCAACCGATAATTGAGATGGCATGGGTAGGGTCATCAGTAGTTGAATCTGGCTGATAATGAGTGAAAGTAGAATTATCTATATACAAAATAGAGTAACACATACAAGTACCGAGAACACCTTCGTATATAAGTTTTTCTTTAAGTAAATTTATTCTGCTTAAGTCTTCCCCGGCAGTATACCATTCAATATCTCTGACATAGTAGTAACCCCACTCCGAACCGCTTCTTGGTGGAGCCGGAGTGTGTGACTGTCCATCAATATCTCGCACTGCTCCCTCACCACGTGCTAAATATGCTGCCGAAACACGGTAATCGCCACCCATATGTACTGTCAAACCATTTCCGGTAGGAGGATCAAGGTCACCATTAAATTCAGCATTAAATCCATTCCACCAATCAAGATGATATTCTGCCAGATTTGGCATACCGGTATCACCATTGGCAGCCCAGTGTCCGGTCATGAGAAGATTTCCCTCTATTGCTGACATCGTTCCGAATGTCCAACAGGTACCATCTATTTGATATTTTACAGGCGATACCATGTTAACATCCCTTAAATCATATGTGGGTTTATACTGGGCATTACTGATAATTGGAAAAAGAAGAATTAACAAAACAATAGTTGAAAAAAAGTATGAATTAGATTTCGTTATCATAATATCACCTTCCAAATATAATTTTTGTTCCAATTTATTCTTTTTAGACACCCTCAAACAATGAAAACCACGCTAAATAGCAGTATATGTAATAGTATATCAATCATTCTATGATACGTCAACAAATGCTTCGTGTGTCGCAGAATATATGTTTTTGCTTATCTGACGAAATTAGGAAGATTTCGTAGCGTGTGTACTTTCTCGGTAACTCCTTGACAATCTATCGGTTTTTCTACTCATTCGCATTATGACAAAAGGTGTACAGTATATAATTATAGCAACATTGTTTTTCACATTGATGAATATTGGGGTAAAGTACCTGCAAAATATTCCGGCGTACGAGATTGTTTTTTTTAGAGCTTTAGTCTCGCTTGTTGTGTGCTATGCTATGGTGACAAGGCAAAAAATTTATCCATGGGGCAACGATAAAAAAAATCTCCTGCTCCGCGGGATTTTTGGTACATCCGGTCTGCTTATGTATTTTTACACGATTCAGCAAATGCCGTTAGCCTCGGCGGTGACAATACAATATCTTTCGCCAATTTTTACAATTATTATTGCAGGCTTTATGCTCAAGGAATATCCTCGACCGATACAATGGTTATTTTTTCTGCTTTCGTTTTCGGGAGTGCTTATGATAAAAGGGTTTGACCCGCGAATCTTACCGCTCGATGTTGTCATCGGTGTTGCGGCTGCGATCTGTTCGGGCTTTGCCTATAATTTTATTCGCAAACTCAAGGACAGCGACCATCCTTTGGTTGTTGTACTTTACTTTCCACTTGTCACAGTTCCGATAGTGGGTAGCTATACATTATTTCATTGGGTAACACCTGAACCATTTGAATGGTTGATTCTTATTTTAATTGGTCTCGCAACAACAGTCGCACAAATTTTTATGACCAAAGCTTATCAACTTGAAAAAGCAGCCAATGTAAGTAATTTTAATTACCTCGGATCGGTCTATGCTTTGCTTGTTGGATATTTTTTATTCGGGGAAGTTATCGGTTTGCTCGGTTTGGGCGGAATAGCAGTAATATTTGTCGGGGTGCTTTTGTCCTCTCGTTTCAGAACTAAAACCGCATAAAAAAAACCGACAGCATAAGCTATCGGTTTAATTTTATCATGATAAATTTATTTCTTTTTTACATTGCTATCACACAGAACAGAATAGAATTCATTAAAGGTAAAACTTGATGGTTCCGAATCAAATGGTCCGAATTTAAGTGATGTATGCGAACCATTTACTGTTTCTCTAAATAGTCCTGGAGTACCGTCTGCTTTTGCAATATTAAATAGCATAGGCATGGAAAAACTTTTGGCAACTTTACTTGTTTCAATTTCAGCATTTACAAAATACTTATCGCCTTCTTTATAAATATCATAGACAACCTCAAATTTTGGAACGGTATAGTTAAAAAGCCATTGGTCAAAAAACCAACTCAAGTCAGCCCCATACTGTTTTTCTGCAAGTTCAATTATATCTTTATTGGTATAAATCTTTCCATTTGTCCGTAAGCAGAGTCTGTGGAAAAACTTGCTGAAAGTCTGGTCGGAAAATGTTTCTTTATCAAACATAAGCATACGTAACATATGGAAAAACCAGACACCTTTATTGGTGTTGATTTTTTTCCCGGCACGGTCACCGGCGTAGAGAGGTCTGATGCGGTTTAACTGATCGATCTTATAGAGAGAATCTTTATGAAGCATAAGGTTGTTGTAATAAGCCGTTGAGCTTTCGCTTTCGATAAACAGCAACGATAAAAATTCTGCGGCAGCTTTTTCAAACCATTCTTCTTTATCTGAATATGGTTTTAACTGATGTCCAAACCATTGTCTTGCCATTGCATGACCGGATAAAATATTAAATCCACCCATAGGTTCTGAATAGCCCGGGTTATAACAAATAATTTGTGGCATCTCAACTAGCCCCGGCATACTGGTAAAACCTTCCGGGAAAACATTGATTTTAAAAGTTCCAATAGGTGCACCAACTGATGATGACATAAAGTCAAAAGCATTTATCATCGAGCTTTCATATAGCTCATCGGGAACAAAACAATTTGTATTTTTATTAATTGAACTTGTTTTGAGAAAATCTATTGGTATTCCCATCTTAGAAACCTTCGAAAGAGTATCAAAGTTGGTCGCATAGCCCTGATAATAAAATTCAGAATATTTTAGTTGAGGTGCTACCGAAAATGTATCTAGCCCTTTACCTGCGTACCCTACATCGCCCATGTCCGGCATAAGATAATTATACCCTTTCGGAACATTGAATTTAAGAGTATGTTCGGTTGCGAGTCTGTTTTCTACATACGGCATGATATAATCAAATTTTGTTCCATGATACCAATAGGTAAAAGTCAGCGTATCATTTTTATAATAATACTTCGGTAAAATAATACCGATAAATTTAAAATCTTTGCGACGGTGATAGTCGACAGGCTTACCATCAAAATAAATCGAATCAAGTTTTAAGTTAAAATGTAAAAACGTGCTTACAAATCTGAGACTGTCAGCATCGATTGCAATTCTGAAGTCTGTTTGAGCCCATTCCAATTTATCACCGCTAGCGCCACCCATCTCAAGTTCAATTTTGTGACTCACCGGCGTTGTAGGATATGTGATATTTGACAATTCAGAGCTACTGATTTCATCAGTGAGTCCGGCATTTAAAAAGACAGCTTCTGTAATTTCCAACTCACCCGGTTCAAATTCATAGCCAATTACTACTTGTTGTGGACAGGTAGGGTCATAGGCGTAGGTGTATCGATTAAAATCTATCCAGAAATATCCATTGGCGTTTCGTTCAAACAAACATTTTGTGATTTGATAATAATTATCAACTCTCTCAAAAATAGTAGGTTTGAAAAAGAACTCACCCATCTCTTCTTTAGTTTGTTGATAAACTCTCCATTTCAAATCTTTTATTTCAGGTGTGAATTTTTCTTTGAGTGCCAAATCAAAATCATCAGCCATGCGGATAAAACAATATTCGAACGGTTCATTCACGACAGAATCTTTTGTAACACTTTGCAAGGTCATCCGTTCGGCATGCGATGGAACTTCTATAGATACATTTCCGGTACCGACAAAAATAGCTGTTGTCGGGCGTTCATCTACATACCTCACCAAATATATCTTACCTTCAGCAAAATGAAATGTGGCAAGATCTTTTTTATAAGTGAAGTCTTTGACAGTGAATTCTTCAATCGGACCTCGAAGCAGGTCAACATCGATATCTTTATAAATCTTATCAAATTTTTTCATTATTTCAGATTTAGCTGAAATTGTTGTCGAGCTAAAAATGAGAAGTGCGAGAGCTGAGAACAAAATTTTGGTGAAGCTTATCCTCTTTGGCAAATACATATACATACCTTCCTGCGTTTTTTTATCTTTTGTCTATATATACTGACGTAAAAAACTTAGTTTTGTTAATTATATTTTCTATCCTATTATACCCTCAAATAGCTGATAAAAAGAAGCAAATTTGTTTTCAATTGAGTTTTCAGCAGTCAAACGGTGAAAATTTGGATGCGACGACCATGCCTTATGTAAATTATTCTCAATTTCTAATGCTTCTTTGATAGATTCATTTCTGATCTTGTCGGTTTTATAATACCGATCGCCCAAGTTGGCAGAACTTTCAAGCAGAATAACGGCAGTATAGCGGGCATATTCTTTATCAATAGTTGAATCAACATTTTGTGCAGTTTGCGGATGAAAAGCAAATGTGTCGACTGTGCCACGGTCGGTGATAAAAGAGTTTGTGCTGTGCCTGTTTTCGCGTTCGACTTGGCGGTTATAAATATCAATATGAAATTTATCCCAATTGTTTCGATAGTCCTGATTTTCCAGAAGTAGTTTTCGGGCAAGTTCGTCAAAGAAAATAAAACCGTCACACAGACGACTATTTTTTAGTCGTTCAAAAAAAAGAGTTTTCCCCGATGCCGGAGCACCTGTTATGACAATTCGATTTAGCATACATACAGTAAATAAAATTTATATACTAATGTCAATACTATCTGAATTTTAGTTATCTTGACAATTAGACATGATTCAAGTATTATTTAATCTATTATAAAAATTTGAGGAAGATAAATATTAATGAGATATATTAAAATATTGTTCATTATTGGCTTGTTATTTATATGTAGCTGTGAGCGAAATGATAATGATTTTGTATTACTTGAATATGCACCATTGTTAGTTCAATTTACAGGACCTACAGATGGGGCTGATAGAATGCCTACATCTCTTTGGATAAATATAGCTTTTGAACAACATCTATTGTTAGGACAACCAGTATCTGATTATTTTTCGATTGATCCACATACACCAGGAACAGTTAATATTGAAGGTTCCTCTTCAGATATGATTATTTTTAGACCAGATTCTCTTCTTCTCCAAAATACGAAATACACTGTGATTCTGAAGAAAGAGATAAAAAGTGAACTTGGTAAATGTCTTGAGAACGATTTAATTTTTTCTTTTACAACAGGATTATAGTATGCGAATAATATTGTTTTTTATTGTAATATCATTATTATTTACTTCACCTACACATGCCTTTGATGGTAAGCGAGAAGGGATAGTTATAGGAGGTGGTTTGGGAGTTGGTTTATTAAACAAATGGGAATCTTCATACTCATATCAATTTAATAATACATATTTATTCGAAGAAAAAAAAATGGGTTTTTCTGCTCATCTTATTATTGGCTATGCATTTAATAATAAAAATTTAATTACCTACGAAAATTCTTCTAACGCATATAATTCTTCAATATTTGATAATAAAACAGCCATACATTCATTTGATGGAATATCATGGCATCATTATTTTTCTAACAAACGAAGGTCATTTTATACGGCTATTGGAGTTGGATTCTATAGTTTTGAAATAAATAGTAAAGGGACTACTGATTCGAAAGCTGGTTTCTTGTTTGGTGGAGGATATGAATTTGCGGCTCATTATCAAGTAGCGATTAGATATTGTTCTGGAAAAACTTCTTCTATTCAGAATGAAATAGAGGTAAAACATCTTGGAATTACTTTTACAGTAATAGCCTTTTAACAGAAACTTTTTAATAATTTCATATCTATCTCTTGTAAACTATTTACAATCTTATCGGCATGCGAAAAATCATTGTCAGCAGTGTAACAGTTCGGCACTGCGATTGATTTCATTCCGGCGGCGTGGGCAGCGATTATTCCTTTTTGGGCATCTTCAATAACTACACACTCACTTGGGTCAAGCGAAAGCTGAGATGCGAGGTATAAAAATATATCGGGCGATGGTTTTGGTATAGCTACAGATTCTTTATGGGCTACCATCTCGAAAAAATGTGCCATACCTAATTTTTTTATAATAAAATGTACGTTTTTATTATACGAACTCGATGCCAGCAATAACCGATATGAACCATCCATCCGCTCTAAAAAATCCGTCGCAAAGGGCATCTCTTGCAAATCTGTCTGAAGCATATCCCAAAAGATTTTCAGCTTGTGATTGCGAACTTCATCAGGGTCTAAATCGAGATTCTCTTTGGCAGCATATTCGGCAATACCCTGTCCATCGCGAATCCATAAATCAATATAGCCTCGGTCAGAAAGAGTGTGACCAAAGTGAGCCAATGTCTGCTGGTACGCTTTCAGATGCAAAGTTTCGCTATCTGAAAGGAGTCCATCCATATCACAAATTATCGTTTGAATCATAATTTATAATTTATATAAAAAATATTCAGATGACAACTATTATAAAATCCGTATATTCAACGTATAAAAATTTTGAATTCAAAACGGAGATTACAATGTCTGAAATAGAGCAATTTCATAAAGAGCTAAACGAAGCAGTCGATTATATAAAATCAAAAATTGATTTCACTCCCTCAATCGGAATTATCTTAGGTACCGGGCTTGGTTCGCTTGTCGATGGTATCGAGATGATTGGTTCGGTCGACTACGATGATATTCCGAACTTTCCGATCTCAACAGTCGAGTCGCACCATGGGCGGTTACTGTTTGGAAATCTGAACGGTAAAAAAGTTGTCTGCATGCAGGGACGCTTTCATTTTTATGAAGGCTACAGTTTTCAGCAGATAGTTTTCCCGGTACGAGTTATGAAAGCCCTCGGTATGGAAACGATTATTGTGTCCAATGCGGCGGGCGGTATGAACCCGAATTTTGTATCGGGAGATATTATGCTTATCAATGACCATATAAATTTCTTCCCGGGCAATCCGCTTATCGGAGCCAACGATAACAAATGGGGACCTCGTTTCCCTGATATGTATGAAGTCTATAACAAAAAGTTTATACAACTTGCCAAAGATGTCGCACTCGCACAAAACTTACGTCTTCAAGAAGGCGTCTACCTTGCCGTGACAGGTCCATGTCTGGAGACTGCGGCGGAGTATCGGATGTTCCGTCGGATGGGTGGAGATGCGGTCGGCATGTCGACAATCCCCGAGGTTATCGCGGCTCATCATCAAGGCAACCGAGTCCTCGCATTCTCAATAATTACAGATATGAGACTGCCAGATAATATGCATCCATGTACAATCGAAGATGTTATCCGTATCGCCGGCGAAGCCGAACCAAAACTGCGTGACCTTATCGCCGGATGTGTCGAACAGATGTAACAACCTGATGGCTGTTTTATTTATTTAATACTGAATCTCACACAATGTCATTCCCGAGAAATCGGGAATCCAGTATTGTATATTTAAATGTACTGTCAGCATTTACAATATTATATTGGACAACCCGCATCATTATTAGTATGTTCTAGTAAACAAGATTGTCGTTTTTAATGGGAGAATTTTTGATACAATTTGAAAAATTAGAATTTATTCATCTTGGTTTATTAGCACTCTTTATACTGATAATATTTTTTGTGATGAGGATTATTATCAAGTATAGAAGGCAAAAAAAACTTCTTGAAATTAATAAAAATTGGGGAAAACCTTTTTCCGACAGAAAAGTTTCTGAATTGTCACAACTTTATTATTCGTTAAAAGAAAAACCAAAAAATAATAAGTCTTATTATGTAGATGATGCAACTTGGGAGGATTTAAACCTCGATGATATATATTCGATTTTAAATAGAACGTATACTGAAGTTGGTTCACAGTATTTGTATAATTTAATTCGCAATCCGATTATGAATCGTGAGGAGCTACAAAAAAGAGAAAAACTGATAAGTAGTTTTTGTGAAAATCAAAGTTTGCGTGAGCATGTGCAGCTTTGTTTGACTTCTCTTTCAGCAACCGATGGTGCTTATATGCCCCATTTGCTCTGGGGTACTCTGATCGAAAAATCTATATTTAGATTTATAGTTCCTGTTTTACATTATCTGTCAATAATTGTTATATTGCTGACAGTTTTTCAATCTCTGCATTTTAGTGCTATACTTATTTTGTTTTCGGTTAATGTTTTAGTACGCTATTATCTTAAAAGAAAAATTGATGTGTACATTTATTCTTTTAAAGATTTAGTAAAAATTCTCTATGCTTCAAAAAAAATTTCAAAGCTTACTTTTCCTGAACTAAAAATTCTACGGGCAAAACTAAAAGAAAACCTTAAAGAAACAAAAAGTATTCTAAAGAAAATATTTATCTTTCAATATAAAGACCCATTAGCATTAATAGATTATATCAATAGTTATTTCTTATTCGATCTGAAAAGTTATTACACAGTCGTAGGGAAAATTGAAAAGAAGAAACATCATCTCAGAGAAATTTATGAATTGGTTGGATTTATAGATTCTATGCTTTCTATCGCATCGTTTAGAACTGAAAATAATAAATATTGTCAACCAATCTTCAATACAAATAAGAAAATTATAGAAAATATTTATAATCCTTTGATAAAAAACCCTATACCAAATTCTTTTTTCTTTGATGAAAAAGATACAATTGTGACTGGTTCCAACATGTCGGGGAAAACAACATTTTTAAAAACAATCGGCGTTAATTCTATACTGGCACAAACTATACACACATGTTTGGCTGACAAATATCAGATGCCATTTATAAAAACTATTTCTTCATTAAATATTGTTGATAATATTATGGAAGGTAAAAGTTATTATTTATCCGAAGTAGAATCAATCTTAAGAATTATAAAAAAATCAGAATCCGAAGATATACATTTGTTTTTGTTAGATGAAATTTTTAGAGGAACAAACTCTACCGAAAGGCACGCAATATCGATTGAAGTATACAAGTACCTTGCAAATAATAAAGATATCGTACTTGCCGCAACCCATGATTTACAGATTTGTAATAATTTAGAAGATATTTATAATAATGTTCATTTCAGAGAACAGATAGTAGATGGCAATCTTGTTTTTGATTATAAAATTCATGAAGGAATTTCTACCAGTCGTAATGCTATTGATTTATTAAGCCAGGTCGGTTATCCTGATAAAATTATATGTAATGCAAAAAATCGAGTTAGCCAAAAAGAAATATAATAATTTTAACAGAACTTAAATTTTCAATGGGAGTGTATTATGCCAGAGCTTCAACAAACAGAAATCAACAGCGAAGAAGTATATCCCGAAATAAGCATCAAAGAATGTCTACTTGAGGGATGGGATATGTTCAAAAAGCATTGGATGGTTATAATTGGAGGCTCGTTTTTATTAGTACTTCTTTATTCTTTATTAGATAAAATTCCTTATATCGGAATTTTAATTTCAATGTTTTTGATCTCACCATTAACTGCTGGATACACATTACTAGAGTTAAATGCAGGTAAAGATTCTAATCCATCCATGAAAAATATATTAGAAGGTTTTGATAGGTTTGGTCTGTCGTTAGCATATTTTTGGACAATTGGGTTAGTATTAGTAATTTGTATGATACCAATTGGCATTTTTATGGATATAACAACAATACAGCCGATAGATCCAAATCATTTCTCGATAATCTCTATCTTATCTGATAAGAACAATTTAATTTTTATAGGAGGATTTCTTGTTATATTTTTCTTATTTGCAAAATATTATCTAAGTATTTATATATTAATTGATGAACCTAAAAGAAAGCTTGGTGAACTATTCAAAGAAAGTAAATTCCTTTCTGTCGGTTATACTTTAACTCTAATAAAATTGTTTTCCATTTCTTTTTCAGTACTGGTCTTAAAAAGTTTAATCTTTGAAATTATTCCTTTAAATTTTGTAACGATAATTACAGGATTACCGGAAACTTTCAATTCTATTCCGTCCATGTTTTTGTCAATAATTTATATATCAACGTCATATATCTTTAGTGGTTATATTTCACTTGTTTTTGTTCGTTTCTATCTAAAACTGAAAGATATAAAACAAAAGCCACCATTTACAGTCACTCACGACCCAATCTAATACCATCCCACCACACCTCTGTTTATCAATAAAAACCTTGTATTGAAGACCGTTAATACCTATATTGTTTACTTAAACCCAATGCAATTAAAGAACCAAGGAGTTTAGGTGGCACTCGAACAAGGAAAAAAACTCGGTCCATACGAAATTATAGAACAAGCTGGCGCCGGTGGCATGGGCGAAGTCTACAAAGCAAAAGATACCCGTCTTGACCGCATTGTAGCGGTCAAAGTTTTACCGGCGACTTTTGCACTCAACGATGATATCAAACAACGCTTTGAACGTGAAGCAAAAACAATCTCATCGCTCAACCATCCAAATATCTGTACCCTCTACGATGTTGGCAAAGAGGATGGTATAGACTATCTCGTCATGGAATTTATCGAAGGCGAAACTCTCTCGAACAAAATTAAACAAGGTCCGATTCCGATGAAAGAGTTTTTGGAAATCTCAATTCAGATTGCCGATGCTTTGGATAAAGCACATCGTCAGGGACTTATCCATCGTGATTTAAAACCGGGTAATATCATGCTGACCAAAACAGGTGCCAAGCCTTTAGATTTTGGTCTGGCAAAAATTTCACTTGAAAACTCAGCCCCCGGTATTCAAAGCATAACCCAGACAACTCCGCTCACAGGAGTAGGCACTCTTGTTGGCACGATGCAATACATGGCACCCGAACAACTTGAAGGCAAAGAAGCAGACACCCGTTCCGATATATTTTCTTTCGGTGCCCTGATGTATGAAATGTTAACAGGAACAAAAGCATTTGGAGGTGGTTCGCAGGCGACGCTTATTGCATCAATTATAAAAGATGAACCAAAATCTGTTTCTGAAATCGCTCCACAGCTTCCACCGATACTTGAACAAACTATTTCGCAATGTCTCGACAAAGACCCCGAGCAACGATGGCAATCAGTTGGTGATCTAAAACGGTCTCTCCAATGGATAGCCGATGGTAAGGTTGGTTCAAGCACGCATAGTTTGATTCCGCAGAACCGTTCGACTCGTGAAACGATTATTATGATCGGCATGATTTGTTTTTTCTTAGCAACCGTTACCTTAGCATATCTAAATTTCAGTTCAGATAGCTTTCAAACCCAGACCGTACGCACTTTCATCGACCCTCCCGATAACGCAGTACTGAAATCATTTGGTGGCGGACATATTGCAATCTCTCCTGATGGGAGAAAAATAGTTTTTCTCGCAGAAGATACCGTTACAAATAAAGATATTCTCTGGGTTCGTCCCTTGAACTCTTTAGAAGCTGTTCCACTCCAAGGAACCGACAATGGTGAGTACCCATTTTGGTCGCCTGATGGCAAGCAGATTGGTTTTTTTGCTGAGAGTAAATTAAAAAAAGTACCCCCAATCGGTGGACCTGTTCTTACGTTATGCAGTACTGAGAACAATGCTCGTGGTGGTAGTTGGAATGTTGACAATGTTATTCTTTATAGCCCAAGTATACAAGACCCAATTCACAAAGTTTCCGCAGCAGGAGGTGAACCTCAACCAGTTACGGTTATGGATACATCATTGTCAGAAAATTCACAACGGTTCCCTCAATTTTTACCAGACCAAAATCATTTCATATTCTTTTCAAGAGTTATGGGTGGTGATGGTGGTGAAAAAGATGCCGTCTGTATGAGTTCGCTTAATGACCCATCTGTCACACGACTCTTTTTAGCTAAGTCAAATGCTATCTATGTTGACGGTTATATTTATTATATAAGAGAAACTTTTTTAATGGTACAACCATTCGATGGTTCTTCATTTGAATTAACTGGCGACCCATTTCCTATCGCTGAAGAAGTTTTGTTTGTACAACGGTTTAACAAAGGTTCTTTTACTGTTTCACAGAACTCTCAATTGATTTATGAAAAGGGGATTTCAACCGATGGTTCTTATCTGGCGATTCGTAACAGAAATTCAATTGAAGTAGATACTTTGTTAAGTGGAGAAATGTATTATACATCATCAATATCACCCGACCAGCAAACTGTTGCGATAACAGTAAGAGCTACATCGGCAGACGAATCAGATATTTGGCTGTATGATTTAAATAGAACAGTAAAAACTAGATTTACTTTTGATGGCTCAGACGAATTGATACCAATATGGAGTCCAGATGGGTCATATATCGTTTATGGCTCGGACCAAATTGATTCAACTAATGGGGATTATGATATTTATATGAAGCATTCAAGCGGTGTTAAACCTGAATCTTTGTTAGTATCTGAAAAAGCAGTTATGTTGTTTCCTCTTGAGTTCACTTCAAACAGCAAAACACTTTTATATCAAAGATTTGCAAATAATGTGTCTTCTATTTGGGCACTTGATATGTCAACAGGTGAAAGAAATTCTGTCTTTGATACAACTGAAAATGTAGCATGGGGAGAACTATCACCAGATGGACGATGGCTCGCATACCAGAAGAATAATGATAATAGTTCAGAAGTCTACGTGACTACATTCCCTAATCCTTCAGGAAAATGGCAAGTCTCAAAAGGTGAAGGGAATCTTCCTCATTGGAATGAAGATGGCTCGGAGATATTTTATTTTACCGATAGTGACGAGCTACGTGTTACTGAAGTAAATAGCGCAGGTGAGTTTATAAAACTAGGTAAAGTAAAAACCTTATTTAGTTTTACTCCGCTAAATCCCGGTTTGGTATATACACCATTTCGTGATGGTCAAAGGTTTGTAACATGCGAATTGTTTAGAGAGACAGAAGAAAATAAAATCATCTTCGTGCAAAACTATAAACAAGAATTTATAAAGAAATAATCTCTCCTCGGGGATTAGCTTTTATATGTAAAAGGAACCGTAGATACGGTTCCCTTTTTTTTATGCGTAAGTTTTTCTTGACGAAAGAACCTAATATAGTATTATATACCTATAAAAGTACTTACCTAATCCACAGTCCATCCGAGACTATATCGGACAACAGACAATTATAGAAATTTTCAATTCTTACGATACTATATATAGCAATAACAACCGTCTGCCTTCAAAGGATATACTTGAAAAAACTGCTAACTCTCATCTTTGTTATATTCCTAACATCATCTCTCTCGGCAAATATGACTGTCCGACTTGACAGGCTTTCTTGTGTCAAATCAGGTGAAACGATCGACCTGCCGATTCTGCTTGAAAACGAATCTCTCGGTTATACTTTGGGCGGATATGATTTTTTAATTGAGTATGATAGCAGTATAACATTTATACAGGTCACCGAAGGGGATCTGCTCACCGAATGCGGATGGGAATATTTCACATACAGCACCCCATCGACAAACACAATTCGCATTGTAGCTTTGGCAGAAATTAATAACGGACCGATCCACCCCTCCTGCTATGCTGACTCATCGGGAACCTTGGCACTGCTTCGTTTCCAATTAGGTTCGACCTTTACTTTTACAAATGAATTTGTTCCGGTCTGGTGGCGATGGATGGATTGTGGCGATAATGCACTCGCATCACAAGATGGGAGCGAAATGTATGTCTCTGACTCGGTATACTTTTATAATGGCATCAGTGAATACAATATTACAACCGAATCATTATTCCCGACTCAAAATGGTCTGCCTGATACTTGTGTTATCGGAGATGCACCGATTCCGAATCGTGCTATCGACTTTTATTCAGGTGGCTTTCATATCACTACTTCTGGCTTTCAGGTAGATTGTCCATCAAATATCATAGTTCCAAATGACAGCGGCATGTGTGGTGCAGTTGTCAATTTTACCATTCCAATAAATTCGAGCTGTAGTGGTATGATGACATCCAGTTCGCCTGCATCCGGTTCTTTTTTCCCACTCGGTACAACACTTGTTTCAACGGTTGCCTATGATGATTTAGGGCATTCAGATTTTTGTAATTTCTATATTACCGTTGAAGATAATGAAGCACCGCAAATGATTTGTCCGACAGATACAACTTTGTACACAACTCCTGGCGAATGGTGGACACAGCTTTTTTATGAATTTTCTGCGGATGATTTATGTTCAGATGTAACACTTTCAAGTTCTCATCCTTCAGGTTCTTATTTTTCAATCGGCGTTACAAATATTTATTGTGTTGCAACCGATATGTCGGGCAATGCCGACACAACAATATTTGTCGTGACAGTGGTCGATAATGAACCGCCGGTTTTACAATGTCCTGATACAATTATCCAAGCGACCGATGTAGGAAATTGTGGTGCCTCTGTTGAGTTCTCTATTGATGTCACCGATAACTCGAATCAATTTACGCTACTTACTTCGGTAGAGTCTGGTGCATTTTTTGATGTTGGAGAAACAACTGTCTGGGCTATCGCCGAGGATCCTTTTGGTAATATCGACAGTTGTTCTTTTGTAGTTGTCATTGAAGATAACGAACCGCCACAGATTGAGTGCATTGCTGATATGACAGTTCCTAATGCTATTGATCAATGCAGTGCTTTCGTCGACTATGATCTTACCGTAACCGATAATTGCGGAAATGTGGAACTGAATTACTCTATTTCGTCTTCTTCTTATTTCCCGGTTGGGTCTACTATGGTTTTTGTTACAGCAACCGATGAGTCTCTTAATGTTGATAGTTGCCAGTTCATAGTTATAGTAGAAGATTGGCAAGGTCCCGGTATTGCTGTGAGCGGAGATTTCAACCTGCAAGCAGACCAAAACCAATGTGGAGCTATTGTAGATTATACTACTTATATATCTGAAAATTGTGGAGGGGCTGTAGTGACTAAGTCAGCAGAATCGGGGTCATTTTTTGAAATCGGTTCAACTTTAGTGACAGTATCTATAACAGATATTGCCGGGTATTCAGCTACCGATTCGTTTACAGTTATTATTGAAGACAATGAACCACCGCTTATTGAAAATGTTTCAGACTTTATGGTCTTGAGTGATTCAGGATACTATGGTGCTTTTGTTTCGTACGATCCCCAAGTTTCTGATAACTGTCAATTAGAAACGGTGACGATTGACCCACCATCAGGTTCATACTTTGATGTAGGCGTTCATCAGATTTCTGTCTCTGCTACTGATATATACGGTAACTTTGATTCAACAACATTTATGGTAACTGTTATTCTAAAAGATTTCGACAATGATTTAATTGCCGACTATGAAGATAACTGCCGATTAATTTACAACCCATTACAAGAAGATTCAAATAACGATTCTGTTGGTGATGCGTGTTGTTGTCTTGGGCTACGGGGAAATATCGATGGTAGCCCGGAGAACCCTCCTGATAATATCGGTGTTGATATTTCAGATTTAGTAATGCTTGTGACATTTATTTTTGATACAGGTGCCGATTTAGTGTTGTGGTGTCCTGACGAGGGAGATTTTGATGCCAGCGGTGGCACAGATATTTCCGATTTGGTTCTGATGGTCTCATTTATATTTGAAAGCCCGAACCAAGCCCCATCCCCTTGCCAATAAAAATCTAATAAGGGCAAACAGTTGGTGATTGTCCGTTTGTGAATATAAAATCAACTAAGGCTACGAGATCAGAGATATCAATCTGTTCGTCTGAATCTCCATCTACGTTGGCTTCTTCTCTGCAAGTAGGAGCTAAACCGCCAGTAAATATAAAGTCTACAATGAACACAAGATCAGAGATGTCTACTTCGTCTTGAGTATCACCATCAACATTACCACGTATATTGATACAGCATAAATCTTGGTGATATTTTACGGTCATATAATCAGTAGTCGAAGCACACGTCGTAAAAAAAGAATTTCCGATTTTTATCAGGTTTTTTTCAGAATCTAACTTAATTTTTACAGCACCGCCAGTATCATGATATTTGTCGGTGTAAGGCATTGTCCAAACAGTATTGCCATCTGTAGTTAGTTTTGCTGTTGTAGATGCTGATACATATATATAAGAACTGTCTTCTAAACATAATGTGTTCCCACTAATTAAGTTTTGCCACAATTCTGTTCCTAAAGAATCATATTTAATCGTACCAGTGCTACCAGTAACATATACATTGTTTTGTATATCAGTTTGTACAGAAAATGCGATATCTATCCTCCTCATTGAATCATAGGTTCGTACCCACGCGGTGTCACCATTCGGGTAATATTTTATTGTTAAAAAATCAAAATTTAAACCATCATCAATTGTACCTGATGCTAATATATTGTTATCATTATCTATTGTAAGACTTCTTAATGAATTAGAAGCAGTACCTGGATTATAAATATTGTCCCACAATAAAGTACCATTGTTATCATACTTTATAATACAATAATTAGTAGTAAGATGTCCAATATTTCCAGCGATTATGACATTTCCAAGCTTATCGACCATTATTTTTACAGCATCATCAAGTTGACCACTAGAGTTGTATCTTCTTGTCCAAACAGTATCACCGTCGGGTGCATATTTAATAGTAAAAATATCTTGACCAGAATCTGTAAATTCACTGAAGCCTGTAATATATACATTACCAAGATTGTCTACACATAAATCCGAGGCTTGAGCATTGTCTAGATTACCAGCATAAGTTCTCGTCCATATAGTATCACCTGTAACTAAATCTATTTTATGAGTGACCATATTAAATGGAGGACTACCAGACCAACCTCCAGAATGACCAGTAATATAAATATAGTCATTATCTAAAGTTGACGCAGTAGCTGCTCCAAAATAATATTTAATCCAAACTATATCTGCATTTGGTGCATATTTAATTAAATGTATTGATGCGGGATATTGGTAGCCAAGAACATAAATGTTATCATGAGAATCAATTTCTAAATCAATAGCATAATCTTCATCACAAGCTGGACCATTATACGATCTAGTCCAGAGTGTATCTACTTCTTGAGCGTTAACAGTAAATGACAAAGACAGCAATATAAGAATTATAAGACATTTTAACATTGTTTCCTCCGTAAACATGTTCTTTTAAGGATATTTTAATTTCTACCTTCTGTCAAGCCCCATCCCCTTGCCAATAAAAAAAGCGTTCATAATTCTGAACGCTTCATTGAGTAGTCATCTGACTATAATTTTTTCGTACACGACGAATATAAGTCTACGCTCAACCAAAACCTGCAGAGCCACAACTCTTTGGCGACGCACCACATGGTGCCGAGCCGGAACTTTTTACCGATGCTGCAAAAGATGATAACAATTTTTCTATCTTTTCAGATTTACAATCAGGGCAAGTGACAATAGTGTCGGAACCAAAAACAAGTTCCTCAAATTTTTTATCACACTCGGTGCATTTGTATTCAAATATTGGCATCGCTTATTTCTTCTTTTCTTTTTTATCAAACGACATTACCAGACCGGCAACAGCTCCAAACCCAAGCATCGGGTACGGATTCGATGTAAGTTGTCAGGTCGAACCCATGGCACAGACAATAGAATAATATCCAAATCCGAGTGCCATACCGATAGCAACAAAAATTAATGTACGAGTTATCTGATTCATTTATTTATATAGAAATATCCAAAATATGTTTCAGTTTCACTTCAACTTCATCAGCCATAGTTTTCAACTCATCGTTTTGAATAAAATCAGCAATAACCGATGGTAAAAAGAGTGTGACCGAAACAGTTCCATCATTTTCAGCAACGACATATTTACAAGGCATAAATAATGCGACAGATTGGTCTAACCCTAATGCTTTGTAGGCAAAACCGGCGTTGCAGACCTCCATGATTTTTAGTGGATTGATTGTGAATTCTTTTTCAGCTAGTGTAGCGGTAACATCGTGGGTGTGCAGCACTCGAAACATATTATCGGCGACATTTTTTTCAAGAGTAGCAATTGTATCATCAAATGATTTTGATGAATTTTTTACGTATGTGATTTCTTTTTGCATATCATAAATCCTTTTTGTTATTTTCTTATCAGACTCAAATCTATTCAAAATGATGCAGAATAAACAGAGATTTTTTTATTCGTTAATGATTTCATAACTCGATGTTACTTTCGCGACTTCTTTCATCGTTTGGCTGACGACACAGTATTTTTCTTCAGACATTTCAATAGCTTTTTTCAACCGTTTTTCTTCGATATTTTTACCTGTGGCAGTGAATTTAATTACAAATGTATGGAACGGTTTTGGATAGTCATCTTGTTGGTGAGCAATGACTTCTATCTTTAGTGAGGACATTTCCTGACGTTGTTTGTTCATCAACCTGACAACATCAACACCCGCGCATCCTGCTATTCCGTACAGAATCAGCTCGGTCGGTTTGTAGCCTGCCGATGTGCCACCATGTGCTTCGGCGGTGTCGGTAGATATATTGTGTCCAAAGGCAGAGACCGAGTCAAACCTCATTCCGCCGACCCAGTTCATTTCTATTTTCATACAAACTCCTTTTATGTTTTAAGGAATATATGAAAAGAGACCGCCCCTGTCTCTAAAATTCTGAATTATTTTTTGGGTTACCACCAACTCCTCTCCGACTTTAGCCGGAGGCCAAAATGGGAATGTACAGCAAAATTTGTAGGGAACTGGCCTGCCTGTTCCTATCGGGTAGCCCACTCCTCAGGGGTGGGTTTCTATTCCTTTTGAATATTTCCACACCCCAAGGGGTGTGCCCCTAACATAATTTTTACAATTTATCCAACTGGGTTTTAAGTTCGGCGACTGTTTCAACAGGTAAGTTACAAACTGAGTTGACACAAAGATAAGCACGAAGTTTACCATCGCTTATGCTCCGCCCCTCAAACAGCGGTAGGTCGTTTTTGCCGTCATCGTCGAATGCGATAACTTTGTTTGGGATAAACCGATTGTATAGCATTTCAAGCATCTCTTCTCGTTTGCCTGAATTACCTACAATAACGATTTCAATCTTGTCATTCAAAAAATAATCAAGAGCTTGCAGTCCCGTTGTCATTCCGCCAGGTGAATTTGAAAATAATGGCGAGAGTGCGTTGAGTGATTTTTTAACCGCCGAATCAAACTCTTTATTTTCATTCATACGAGCAAGTTTGATAAGGTTTGAAATCATAATTGAACCCGGAGCAGGAATCGCCCCATCGGTTTCATCGGATGGTCGGATTATCAAATCGCTCTGGTTATCAGGACGAAGATAAAACTTACCATCAACATCAATGAAAAGCTCGACCGTTTGTTCAGCAAGCTCTGTCGCAAAAGTAAGCCATTGTCCATGGTTCTCGGAGTTGTCGGTTTCATAGAGGTCCAAAAGTCCACGGATATAAAATGCGTAGTCTTCCAAAAACTGCCCATCGGAATGAATCTCCTCACGGTAGGCATGGGTAAGTTGGTTGCCTCTGAATAATTTTTCTTTGACAAAAGTCGCGTTGCGGACTGCAGCATCCAAATATTTTTTCTCTTTTGTGATCTGGTACCCTTTAGCAAAAGCAGAGAGTGCCAGACCATTCCATGAGGTCAGAATTTTATCATCGGTCAGCGGACGGATTCGTTTTGCTCGTTCATCAAACAATATTTTTTCAGATTTCGAAATTGATTTATTAAAACTTGCCGCTTCTTGTGAACTTTTGAAAGTAATCGATGCGTCGTTAATATTTAAAATATTATGCCCCTCAAAATTTCCTCTTGCAGTTACATCATAATACTTACAGAAAATGTCAGAACTTTCAGCACCAAGCAGACTGTCGATCTCTGATTTACTCCAGACATAAAACTTCCCTTCTTCACCCTCGCTATCAGCGTCGAGTGCAGAGTAGAACCCACCCGTTTTAGCGTCGGTCATTTCACGAAGAACAAAATCAAGCGTTTCGATAACTGTCTGTTTGTACGACTCATTTTTTGTAATTTGATAAGCGTCGGTATAGGTCGTGACAAGCATAGCGTTATCGTATAACATTTTTTCAAAATGAGGCACCAGCCATTTGGCATCGGTTGCGTAGCGGGCAAATCCGCCACCAAGGTGATCATAGATTCCGCCGTTTGCCATTTTCTGAAGAGCTTTTTCCGAAGCATGTAAATAGTCGGTGTTACCTGTTTTGTGAAACTGACGTAAAAAAAGCGAGAGTTCCATAGCATGTGGAAATTTCGGAGCCGACCCAAACCCGCCATTCTGATGGTCAAAATTTTGATACAAACCTGAAACACCATTGGCAATCATACCATCGTGTAGTCTTATCGAGAGCCCGCTATTTTGATTCATGCGACTGGTCAGCTGAGTAAAAATATCTTCCGATGAATTTATGATCTCTTCTTTATTGTTGATATACGCCTCGCCAAGTTCGGTCAGAATTTTCCGAAAACCGGGACGACCGTAGTTATCATCAGGTGGAAAATATGTCCCGCCAAAAAATGGCTTTAAATCGGAAGTCAAAAAGACCGACATAGGCCATCCGCCTCGACCGGTCATGGCTGTAACAAAAGTCATATAAATCTGATCCAAATCAGGGCGTTGTTCACGGTCAACTTTGATACAGATAAAATATTTGTTCATCAAAGCAGCGATCTCTTCATTTTCAAAAGACTCACGCTCCATGACATGGCACCAATGACAGGCAGCATAGCCGATTGAAAGAAATATCGGTTTGCCCTCTTTTTTCGCTTTTGCTAAAGCCTCTGCACCCCACGGATACCAGTCGACCGGGTTATGAGCGTGGGAAAGAAGATAGGGCGAGTTTTCATTTATAAGTTTATTGGTATGGGTATGTTTGGTTTGAGACATTTCAGCTCCTGATTCTGAAGTACAACTGACGAAAAATATAAGCATCAGAGGAATGACAAAACATTGTTTTAGTATATTTAATTTCACTTTATCTTTCTTTCTTATTATAATTTCAATATGATACGTGGGTTGTTAAATCTTTGTGAGTATTAAAGAGTAACAAAAATTCAGCGACGATGCAATGAACTTTTTGCCTGTTAAATGGTTAACATAGAGTAACGATAACGACATTTTTGGAGCAACGATGAAATTTACAAGATTATTTTTTACTTTACTAATCACAGTAGCAATTTTAGGTTGTGCTAAACAAGCCGACCAAGTACAAGTTGAAAAAACAGAGAACCATTTTCAATTTATATACTCTGTCACAGTTCCACAGATAACCAATGATTTTAAAACCGGTGAAATTTTTGTGCCGATACCGCAAACAAATGATTGTCAGGTTGTACATAATGTCACAGTTGAGACCAACGGCTCGTACGAAATTTTGCGAGAACCGGAATATAATAACAAATACGCCAAAATCTTGTTCACTGATAGTCTGCAGTTTAATATCAATCTCAGAGTTACCATAGATATTACCAGAGAAAAGCATGATAACTATAAAACGAAGAAGATGGTAACTATCGAACAGCCTTTAGTTTTAAATCGGTTTCTCCAAGCAGATTCATTGGTGCCTATCGACGGTGTTGTTGCTACCGAAGCTGCCGCACTAATTACCGACTCAATGACAACTGTTGTAAAAGCACAAGCGATGTATGACAACATATACAGCACGATGCAGTATGACAAAAGCGGCGAAGGTTGGGGACGTGGTGATGCGCTCTACGCTTGTGATATTCGCAAAGGAAACTGTACCGATTTTCATTCGCTCTTTATCGGCATGGCACGCTCGGCGGGTATCCCGGCACGGTTCCTTATTGGCTTCCCTCTTCCAACCGATACAAACGAAGCTGTCATCAACGGCTATCATTGCTGGGCAGAATTTTATTTAGAAGGTCACGGATGGATCCCGGGTGATATTTCCGAAGCGGTCAAAGATAACTCTAAAAAAGAATTTCTCTTTGGCAACTTAGACTACGACCGTCTTATGCTTTCTGTCGGACGTGACATTAAAGTAGAAACAGCCACAGGTGAAAAATCATTCAACTTTTTTATCTATCCACAAGTCTTCATTGATGGTAAGCTGTATGAGAACTATGAACAGAAATTTGAATTTAAAAAATTATAATCTGATCGTATAGGAAATACTGAAATGAATATACAAGTAATTCAGGCATACATGCTAGAAAACAAAATCGACGGTTGGCTGATGGCTGACTTTCATGGCTACAATTTAATCGCCGCAGCTATGCTGAAACCATCTGGCATGGTCACCCGAAAAACATTTTATTTTATCCCTGCTCAAGGTGAACCGACAGCACTTATTCATGCGATTGAAAAAGATAAATATAAACATCTTCCCGGTAATCATATTCTCTTTTCATCATATAAACTGTTTGAAGCAGAACTTGAAAAAGTTTTAGAGGGAAGCAAAAAAATTGCAATGGAATACGCACCGATGGGAAGGCTTCCGTATATCGGGCTTGTCGATGCGGGGACAATCGAGATGATTCGTTCGTTTGGTAAAGAGGTTGTCACCTCGGCAAATCTTGTCGCAAACTTTCAGGCACGACTTTCACCAGAACAGATAGAGACTCATCGCATCGCCGCTAAAAATGTTATCGAAATCAAAGAACAAGCCTTTGCTTATATTGCCGATTCTTTAAAGAACGATAAGACTATTACCGAATACGATGTTGTCAAATTAATCTTAGCCAAATTTGATGAACGCAATATGGAAACAGCCGATGACCCCAACTGTTCTGTTGATGGCAACGCCGGCAATCCACACTACGAACCATCTGCTGAAAAATCAGAAGTTATCAAAAAAGGTCAACTGGTTCTCATAGACCTCTGGGGCAAACTCAAAGATCCAAACGGTATCTATGCCGACATTGCTTGGGTAGCATACGCAGGAACTCGTGATGAAATCCCTAAAAAGTATGTCAAAATATTTTCGGTGCTTATCGAAGCTCGCAACGCCGCCGTTGATTATATAAATGAACATATCGGCACTCGTTCGGTCTATGGTTCGGAAGTCGATGACGCCGCTCGCGAAGTTGTCGAAAAAGCAGGCTATGGAAAATACTTTACTCATCGCACCGGGCATTCTATTACCGACCATGTGCATGGCTCGGGTCCGATGATTGATAATTTGGAAACTGCAGATACTCGGGAGTTACAACAAGGGCATCTCTTTTCTATCGAACCGGGAATCTATATGGATGATTGCGGGTTTAGAACCGAAATCGATGTGCTGATAGGTGACAACGGTGCCGAGGTCTATACTCTGCCGTATCAAACCGAACTTCTTGCTCTGCTTGATTGATGTTTATACCGCAAAAGACAATTGAAAATCTATCTGAAAAATTCGGACAACCCAAAGAAGTTACTTTTGAGATTGAGACTTCAAAAGATGAGTTCGATTTTATCAAGTCTACCCAAAAGAAGGGTCGGGAGCATGATGTCACTTTGTATATCATCAAAGATAAAAAAATTATTGTCGTCGCAAAACATTTTTATCCTAAAGGGCTTTATCGAGCGCCATCGGGTGGGATAAACCCGGGCGAAGATTTCGAGACAGGTGCCAAGCGTGAGGCACTAGAAGAAACAGGATGCGAAATTGCATTTGAAAAGTTTCTGCTCAAAACGCATGTGCAGTTTAAACAGATAAATTCTAATAAAATTCTAAACTGGTATTCCTATGTTTTTCAGGCAAAATATTTGAGCGGTGATTTTCAGTTTACCGACAAAAAAGAAATTCGCGAAGTTGCCCTAGTAGAGCTTGAACAATTTGAAACCTTTTCAAAAACTATGCGAGCCTCGACTGTTGCAGGTCTACACTACCGAGCGGCGTTGCATGATGAAGTCCAAAAACTTCTAAGCTTCTAAATCTTGTCCCAGTTCCAGATTGCCATACTTGTATCACTATCAAGTTTGTGACCACACTCTTTTAAAGTCAGAAGAATAGAACCTCGATGATGACTTTCGTGGGCAACAAAATAACTAAGGTAAGATATTATCCCTTTGTTAAATGTTTTTCTTTTCGATTTGTTGTCTAAAATATCAGAAAAATAGATTTCAAATTGCTTAGCCGACTGATTTAGGTTTTTGATTAACACCTTCTTACTTGGCTCTTCCTTTGATTCAAAAACAGATAACCCTTCAGATAATTCTTTTGCTCTTTTTTGTAGTTGCCAGACACGATTATTATGCAGATGAGCAAATTGACGGACAACATTGCGACCGCCCCTTTTTGAAAGAGAACATCTCATTCCCTCATCTGAAATCTTATCTATAAGAAATAGATTTATACGATTGTTTGTCTGCCATGACTCAAGAATTTGTGTGAGCAGAAATTCTTTTTCCATTTCTATTTCCTTTATGTTCAAATTGATAATGAATTTCTATGCGTTGTCAGGAACCCTTTCCTGATAATCTATTTTTACAAAATTTGAATGATTCAAAAACAATACTGCAATAAAAAAGCAAGTGACTGTTAAACACCTGCTTTTTCTTTACCGATTGCTATAAGTAAAGTTATTGAATTCTTATTTACTGTTTATAACGAATTTACATCTCTTTTGTTCCAAAATTTTCACCACGTACACCAATTGTGGTAACTTTTATCGGTACATTAATTCCTGAATTCTGACGAGCCATCACGGCAGCCTGAAAAAGCCCGTTACAACAAGGCACTTCCATAACCAACACTTCGATAGCTTTAAAATTATTGAGCTTAATCATCTCTGTCAATTTTTCAACATACGATTGTAAATTATCAAGTTTTGGACAAGCGATTGCAATAGGTCGACCTTTGAGATAATCTTTGTGGTAATCGGCGTAGGCAAACGGCACACAGTCGGCAGTCAATACAAGTTCAGCATCTTTCAAATACGGAGCATGCGGTGGAATCAGAGTAAGCTGAACCGGCCATTGGGCAAGTTGAGATGGTTGTGATTTTGTTTCGGTGTTTTCATTACCGGCTTGTTCTGATGCCGGCGATTTAAACTGACGCATGGCAGAGCCTGGGCATCCGCCTGATTCCGGTTTTCTAGTCAAATCATCCATTTTGTAATCCTTTTTGTTTTCACTTCATTTTAATTTATAATCGGTAATCATGGAGTATATTGGTATGACTTAAGTCAACTGTCTGCAGACAGTTTTATTTTATTGTAAATGTGTCATACTGAGCGTAGTCGTAGTATGTTCAAATAGTTATCCACATCGCCTGAGAACTTTTTCGTTGTAAGCTTATCAATCTGTTCGGCTTACAGCAAAATGGGTTCGTTTTTCGAAATACGGTTTTTTACGAGTTTTTACTTTTTTATAATAAATAATCAGGGTCATATAAAACAAGGTGCATATCGAAACTACTTTGATTATGTAGTAAAATTGACGGGTGGTAGACCCCTTGGGGTGTGGGAATATTCAAAGAGAATAGAAACCTACTATAAAATGTTTTTCATCTTTAAAATATTTGTTTGTTTTGACATAAGAATTTTATAATAAAAATAAAACAGCCATCAGGCTGCTACTCATCAGCGAATTTGTAGAGCTTTTCCAAATCTACAATCGTTACTTCGGCACCATTGACAGAGATAACTTTCTCTTTTGATAATTTCTTAAATGAGCGTGAAAGAGTTTCAGGGATAGTTCCAAGAAGCGACGCCAGCACAGTTTTTTTCTCAGACAAAGTTATGACTATGTTGTCTTGTTCTGCTAACTTATTTTCTTCAATGATATTTATAAAATAATGAGCAAGGCGGGTATTGATATCTGTCAGCGAAAGTTCTTCGACCAGTTTATTTAGTTTGTGTAAAAGTTCCGAAAGACGTGCGATAAGGTTTAGAGCAATCGATGGGTTCCGTTCGATGATTGAGATAAACCGATCACGATGGATGACCAAAAGTTTTCCATCGGTCATTGCTTGGGCAGTAGCAGGGTATCTTCCTCCGCCAAACAAAGCTGCCTCGGCAAAAGATGCGCCCTCGGTAGCAATCATCAGAATCTGTTCTTTCCCCTCTGGAGATATTTTTAAAATCTTCACCCGACCAACACAGACAATAAAAAATGCCGGTGCTTGATCTTTTTCATAAAAAATTATCTCACCTTTTGAAATTGTTTTTAGAGAAACAGCAGTGAGCATTTTTTCAAGCGAAGCATCGTCGAACCCGGAAAACAGTTTAGACTTTTTTAAATATTTTATCATATGTATACTTTTCTTTCAGATTGCTTTGTGAAAGTATAGTACAATATGAGGCAAAAAAAAAGAGCCATATTCGACTCTTTATATCTTTTTTTAAATTGTTATATCAGGGATTCTAAAAGTTTCTCAACATCGGTCATCATAAACGGTTTTGACAAAAAACCATCCGGTTTATTGTCAGCATTTTCCTGATTCATACTATCAACTGAGTAACCCGAAATGAGAACGACAGGCATTTTGGGATACTTCTGTTTTACTTCTGAGAGAAGTTCCAAGCCGGTCATATTTGGCATTTTCATATCAGTGATTATGAGCGAGAATTTTCTCTGTTCAAGTATTTCCAATGCGACAAGACCATCCTCAGCCATCTCAGACTCGTAGTCAAATATCTCAAGCATCTCAGAAAGGAGGGTTGCCATATTTGGATTATCGTCAACTATTAAAATAGATTTTGCCATAGTTTTTCTATCGACAAATATGACAATGAGTTAACTTTTTGAATTATCTTTTTTGAGAAAATGTGTCAGACTGTATAATTATTTCAGCCTGAAGCTGTTTTATACCAGTTTTTTTTGTAGCAGAGAGGTTAAATGATTTATCGGCTAATTTTCTTTCCGGGATAAACTCGGAAAACTTATCAATCTTGTTATATACCAGCAAGTAAGGCACTTTATCAGCTCCGATTTCTCGCAAGATTTCTCTCGTATGCTGAAACCGTTCGGCGTAAGATTCTTCTGAGCAATCCAAAACATGAATCAATAAATCGGCAAGGGCGACTTCTTCAAGAGTCGATTTGAAAGATTCTACCAACTGATGTGGCAGTTTTTTGATAAACCCAACCGTGTCTGAGAAAACAGTTACCGACGGATAACCGGTCGACATAACTCTGGTGGTCGAGTCCAAAGTTGTGAAAAGCATGTTTTTGACTCTGACATCGGCTTTGGTCAGGACATTAAAAAGAGTCGATTTGCCGGCATTGGTATAGCCGACCAAAGCAACTTTATAGAGGTTTTGGCGACGTTTCCGTTGAGTAGCTCGTTGGACATCCAGTTTTTTCAACCTGTTTTTCAGTTGAGTAATTTTTGTCCGAACCTGCCGTCTGTCAATCTCAAGCTGGGTTTCACCCGGTCCTTTGGCTCCAATACCACCATATTGCTTGGAAAAATGAGTCCAGGCTCCGGTTAATCTCGGAAGGGTATATTCTAGCTGAGCCAGTTCGACCTGCAAACGTGAGCCTGCGGTTCTTGCCCGAGTGGCAAAAATATCTAAAATCAAAATCGGACGGTCGATAACTTTGCATTCTAATGCTTTTTCCAAATTTCGCTGTTGTGCAGGCGAAAGGGCATCATCAAAAATAATCGTATTTCCATCATTTTCAGTGAGCATTTCTTTGATCATTTCGACAAAACCAGTTCCAACGTACAAGGCTGGGTTTGGGCGTTGTCGGGTTTGAATCATTTGACCGACAACCTTTGCGTTAGCTGAAAATGCAAGTTCGGCTAATTCGTCGAGTGATTCTTCAACATCGAGCCTATCTTGTGATGATCTCGCAACACCTATTAGAACTGCTTTTTCATTATTTTTTTTCTGTGTATCATGTAACATGAAAATGAATATAGAAAAAAACAAACGAAATTCAAAGTTGTCTCTCAATTTAAATCAAAATATCCGAATTCTTTCCGATAGAAGATGTATGGCACAAATTGAAAAAATTATAAAATCCGAAGGACATCTGATAGATTCAAACCTGATGCGTCAGATTTTCGATACGATAATCGCCGATGGCGGTAGCTACGAAATTTTAGAATTTAATATCGGTAAAAATAATAATGAAGTTTCGCAGGCAAAACTGAAAATCATTGCTGACAATCTGACCGATATGAATATAATTATTCTCAAGCTTTCATCGCTTGGTTGTCAGGTTGATGAGCTCGATGAAGTCGTTCTCAAAGATGTACCGTCCGATGGTGTGGTGCCATCTGATTTTTACAGCTCGACAAACCACTTCACCGAAATTCGGTATGGTGGGAAATTGTTGACGGTTGGAAAACTTCGGATGGATGGTGTCATTGTCGTTGATGATAACAAAGCGTTTGTGAAAAAATTCCGTGATATTATAAAAGGTGATAAAGTTGTTACAGGTTTAAGCGGTGTCAAAATTACGCCGGAGTTTGTCGAGCGGGATCGCTCTGACTTTTCGTTTATGTCAGGCGATGTTTCCACCGAACGCAAGGTGCGGTTGTTTGTTGACAAAGTTGCCGATTTGCTTGCGGCGAAAAATAAAAAAGTTATCGCTGTTGCCGGACCTGTCTGTGTGCATACCGGTGGTGGTGAAGATTTAGGTCGGCTTATCAAACATGGGTACATCAATGGACTCCTTTCGGGCAACGCTTTGGCGGTGCATGATATAGAATCGAATTTGTATGACACATCGCTTGGGATAAATCTTACTACAGGTAAACCGGTCGAGATGGGTCATCGCAATCATCTTCGGGCAATCAACGAAGTTCGTCGGGCAGGGTCGGTGGAGAACCTTGTAAACGAAGGAACTTTGACAGCGGGGACGATGTATGAAACTATCAAAGCGAAGATTCCGTTTTCGCTTGCCGGGTCGCTTCGTGATGACGGACCTATTCCCGATACAATTACCGATATGAACGAAGCCCAAAACGATCATTTTGAAATTTTAAAAGATACTGGCATCGTACTTATGTTGTCGTCGATGCTGCACTCTATCGCAGTCGGTAATATGATCCCTGCTAAGGTGATGACAGTTTGCATAGATATCAATCCTGCTGTTGTGACGAAACTCAAAGATAGAGGTTCGATGCAAACTATCGGACTTGTCACCGATGTCGGTATGTTTCTACATCTAATTGCTGAAAAACTTATTAGTAAGAAATAGTCTGTCTCTTTTAATTATCATACTCATTATATAATGTCATCCCCAACTTGATTAGGGATCCAGTCTTTTTGTTTTCTAAAATGGGTTCGTTTCGCATATAAAGGGAATCTACTATGTACGTTTTTCCTGCTAATTTTCGACATAACTAAATGAGCCTATGGCTCTTAGGGGGAAATGGCTTTGTCTGAAAAAATGGCTTAAGCCATTTATGTTAATATTTATTGTAGCGTTTTTGTAAGACATATTTTTTCTCATAACTTTAGGTTCTCTATATTGTATGGGGCGAAGTTTGGATTTGTAGTGATGGTGTAGGGGTTTTGTGGGAGAGGAGGTTAAACATAACTACTTTTAAGTTGTTAATTTAATAGATATTTATTCTCTTATAAAAGTTAATATTGTATGTTGTTACAACGAATCTTAAATACGAGGGATTGTATGTATAAAAACTATAAGCTATTGTTGCTTTTCATGTTTATAATGACCTTTGTTGTAGTTCGACAATCCTTGTTTGCAGAATCTAATAAATTTGCTAATGTAAATTCAACAAAGCCGTTTGAACCAAATATCGGTTATTTGGAAGTTAAATCTATAAATCAAGAAGGTGTGGAATATCATATTGAGAGCGGTCGTAACATAAAGATAAAATTAAGGCAAGATAATCAAGTTATAGCGAATGGTGTAGGCTTGCAGATTATAGAACCCGGGATGTATAATTTACAATTAACTTATAATGAAACTGCATATATTGACTCTATCATAATACCAATAGACACTCTTGTAGAGATACTTGTAAAGGTTCTTTCATTTGAAAGTATGTTAATTGACGGGAATTTAAGTTATGAAATTAAATATATAGAAAGTCCAAGAAGAATTATCAAAGGAACGATTATTGACAGAGATACAAAGAAAGTTATACCAAAAGCAGAAATTTCAAATTACGGGTATATACAAAAAAAATCATCAAATATAGATGGTGAGTTTTTGGTAAAAACTTTTATACTCGATAACGCTTTTGAATTGACAATAACGCATGATGATTATGAGACATATTATTTTCAAAGAGAAGGAAGTTTAAAGAGAGTTGAAAATATAAATATTCAATTGAACAAAAAATTGATTGATAAAAGTAGTGAAGTAAAGATAGTTAAAATTGAATATAGAATATCTGATGGTGGTTTGGATTATGGTAGAAAAAGAAAAACACAATTATCAGTATATGAGAATTCTGTTATAGATAGTACGGTTGCCTATGAATTAAAGAAAACTCCCTTTAAAGTAATACAAATTTATTCTGAAGATTCTGTTGCTATCGAATTTAATGATCAAGGATTGTATTTGAGAGGTGAAGATTGGAATCAAAGAAAAACTTTTAGTCCTCTTATTATAACAACTGATGAAAAATGTCTTGTTACAACATCTGAATGTAGTGGAACAATATATTGTTTTCGAATTGTAAAAAAGTAACTCTTCTTTTCTATTCTGGATTCCGGGTCAAGCCCGGAAAGGAGTGGGGGTATTCTTCGGTCTATCGCAGAGATTCTTTGTCAGGTCTCGGAAAGACCTGACCTACGAATAGGAAGAGGTCTGTCGGCTTCCTACTATTAACAAAGGCAGAACCGCTAAAGGGTTCTTCCCTACAAAAGATAACACACCCCTTTATCCCCTCTTAAAAGAGGGGAAACAATTAGAAAATTTAAGATTGACTTGTGTCAGCTTTATTCCATAATTTAAATTATGGTTGAAGAAAACAGACTTACATCTAAGTTTTTTATTGGACTCTTAACATTAGATACAAATCTAAAGGTAGATGAAGTCAACACTAGGTTTTCTGAAGTTACATCACACAAGACTTCATTAATTACCGTTAGAAAACAAGAGGTATATGACAATCCAGATAAATATTTATATAGTGGACATGTAAAAAAAGATGAGCTCTTTCTTTATAATTTAAACACTGACAGTAGATATGCTACTATTTTACATGGAAAAATTAAGACAAAAAATTCAAGATCAATCATTTCAATATGGATTAGACCAAATTTATTTATTATTGCTGTTTCAATATTTTTATTATATATAATTTTTGGATATGGCACATTTGTAGATTTTCAAGAAATAGATATTTATGCTTTAGGGTTATTAATTGTTTTATATTGGCTTTATTTAATGGATATAAAAACTCATAAAAAAACACTAAAAGAATTATTCAACTTAAAAGAATCCAATAAGAATTCTATTACTTAAAACTTATTGATGTAATTACGTGAACAATATAATAATTCTATTGTTACTTTACGTATAGAATATAAGCAAAAAAATTTAGAGGAGAACGATGTGAAGAGTAAACCTGATATTGCTGGTATTGAACCGATTGGTGTAGATATAACGAGCGGTAAAGATTATTTTTGGTGTGCTTGTGGTAAATCTGGCGGTCAACCATTTTGTGACGGAGCGCATCGCGGTACAGAATTTGAGCCACTCAAGTTTAGTCCGCAAGTATCAGAAAAAGCGTATCTCTGTATGTGTAAGCAGACTGACAGTCCTCCCTATTGCGATGGATCACACGCAATTTTAGACGCTTCTGATGTAGCTGAAAAAGCAGAGACAGATGCAATGCCGACCGTATCGGTGACTCCCGAGGAACCTACGATAAAATATATTCATGATTTGGCTCGTGATGGACTGAGCAAAACAGGTCATCATGGTGAAATGGGTGCGATGGGTGTCCCTCGTCCTACATTGCCATTATGGGATGATATCCAACTTTTGGCGGCACAGTTTGCGACCAAGCCATTAATGGATGATGTCGAAGTATCAACTGAATTAATTATAGGTCCTAAGGCAAAAAAACCTTTGAAATTAAAAATTCCACTTTTTGTATCTGATATGAGTTTTGGTTCATTGTCCGAAGAAGCAAAAACAGCAATGGCAAAAGGAGCTGAACTTGCCGGAACCGGAATATGTTCCGGTGAAGGTGGTATGCTTCCTGAAGAACAACAGGCAAACTCAAAATATTTCTATGAGTTAGCATCGGCGAAGTTTGGGTTTAAAGAAGAACTCTTAAAAAATGTACAGGCGTTTCATTTCAAAGGAGGACAGGGGGCAAAAACCGGAACAGGTGGGCATCTTCCCGGAAACAAAGTTGTTGGTAAAATAGCAAAAGTTCGAAACCTTTCTGAAGGAACCCCAGCGGTTTCACCCTCGACATTTGCCGATTTACACACTCCTGCTGATTTTAAAAAGTTTTCGGATCGCGTTCGAGAAATCACCGGCGGTATACCGATTGGAATGAAACTTTCCGCAAATCATATTGAGGATGATATTGATTTTGCGATTGAGTCTGGTGTTGACTATATCATTTTAGATGGTCGTGGCGGCGGGACTGGAGCAGCACCTCTGATTTTTAGAAATAATATTTCTGTTCCGACAATCCCTGCATTAGCCAGAGCTCGAAAACATTTGGACAAAAAAGGTAAGTCAGGAGAAATCAGTTTAATTATTACCGGAGGTTTAAGAGTACCTTCTGATTTTATAAAAGCGATGTGTCTTGGTGCCGATGGTGTTGCAATTGCAAATTCTGCGATGCAGTCGAGTGGTTGTGTGGCGGCACGTATTTGTAATACGAATAATTGTCCGGCAGGGATTGCAACTCAAAAGAAAGATTTACGGGCTCGTTTGGATGTGGATAAAGGTGCCAAACAACTGGCAAATTGCTTCAACGCTTCAACTGAACTGATGTCTGTCATGGCTCGGGCGTGTGGACATAATCGACTAGATCAGTTTAATGAGAAAGATATTACGACCTGTAAAAAAGAGATGTCTCAGTTGACAGGAATCAAATACGCCGGCATGCTGTAATTTTTTCAAGATAAATTCAATTGATAAAAACAGGTTTGTA
>JAJRSF010000068.1 GCA_024278935.1 Candidatus Zixiibacteriota bacterium | reverse complement strand
TGCATCGGATAAGCCTTTTTTGCCAAGTTGGGCAGTTGGGACGAACCCTTCAACAGTACCATCTAAATCAACAACAACACCACGGTCCATTACTTTTGTAATAGTTCCAAGACATTCTGTACCGGTTGCATATTTTTCAGCGATTTCAGTCCAAGGGTCTTCGGAGAGTTGTTTGAGTCCTAGAGAAATCCGACGGTTTTCATGGTCAACTTTGATAATCTTGACTTCAACCGAATCATTTTTCTTCATTACTTCTGATGGATGTTGGATACGTTTTGTCCAGGACATATCAGAGATATGTACCAGTCCATCGATACCTTCTTCAAGTTCAACAAAGGCACCAAAGGCAGTAAGGTTTCTTACTTTACCTGTGATAATTTTGTCGATAGGATATTTAGCATCGATAGTTTGCCATGGATCCGGTTCCATCTGTTTGATACCGAGAGAAATTTTCTCGTTATCTTTATCAACAGATAAAACAACAGCTTCAACATTATCATTAACCGACATAATTTTTGACGGATGTTTGATATGTTGAGTCCAGGACATTTCAGAGATATGAATGAGACCTTCAATACCTTTTTCAAGTTCAATAAATGAACCGTAATCAGTAATCGAAACTACACGACCGACAATTTTGTCGCCAATAGGGTATTTTGTTTCGATATTTTCCCAAGGATAAGGAGTCATTTGTTTGAGACCTAAAGAAATACGAGATGTTTTCTCGTCGATATCTAAAATCTTAATATCGATTTCTTCACCAAGAGTTACCATTTCGGATGGGTGACGAATCCGACCCCACGACATATCTGTGATATGCAGGAGACCATCAACACCGCCTAAATCAATGAAGACACCAAAATCAGTAATATTTTTCACGATACCTTTACGAACTTGTTCGACAGCGATATCAGCTAATAGTTCGTCACGCATAGATTCGCGTTCGGCTTCAAGAACCATACGTCTTGAAACAACGATGTTACGACGAGCTTTATTAATTTTAATAATTTTGAGTTCCATTGTCTGACTGATAAGTGCATCAAAATCAGGAACCTGACGAAGAGCAACTTGAGAACCAGGAAGGAACGCATCGACACCCATAACATCAACGACAAGACCGCCTTTGATACGACGAACGACAACACCTTCGACTTTTTCACCGGAATCATGAAATTCACGAATTTGATCCCAAACACGCATGAAGTCTGCTTTTTGTTTGGAGAGAATCAGTTGACCATGCGAATCTTCAATCTGCTCGAGGAAAACTTCAATCGGATCACCGACTTTGATTTCATCAAGACCAGCAAATTCATTGATTGCGATAATGCCTTCTGATTTAAAACCTACATCAACGATAACGTCATCTCGGGTTACACCTAAGATAGTTCCGCTGACAATTTCACCTTCACGAATGTCTCTGATAGTAGCATCATACATTTCGACCATTGCATTGTATTCTTCTTCATCGTATACAACGCCGGATACATCAGTGATACGAACTTTGCCAACTTCAGGAGCTTCAGCTTGAGGCAGTGCTGCCCGAACTTTAGCTTTCTCGGCCATACGTTTTTGACGCGAGGTTGTGACTAGTTCTTGTACTTCAGTTTCAACGGCAACTTTTACTTCAACAACCGCATCAGTTTTGGTGAGTTTTACTTTTGTTTTTTGAGATTTTTTACCAATCAGTGCTTTTCTTTTAGAAGTTTTTGCAGCGACGGTAACAGTAGTTTTTTTGGCTTCAGCCATAGTTATAATTCCTTACTTGACTTGTTGGCTTGGATTTCCTTTTACAAGGAGACCAACAAATCCGTCCACATACGCGGACATCTGCTTTACAGCAGTCATCTTATATACGAAAAAATAAAAAAATTCCAAGCTGTTTTTTCATATAGAATGTAGGTTTCAAATCGGAAGAATGCGATAAAAACTTAAGAAATCGACTGTGAATCTTTAATTTTTTGAATTTCCCTCATAACTCGTTGTGCGATTGCCTGATAGCCCTCTTTACCCGACCCTTGTGCCATAATCCATTCAGCCGGTATCATTTCACCATAGGTGATGGTAAGTTTTGCTCTACCAAAAAAGACATCTTTTAAACGGTTAAATCCACTCACATAGGTAGGGACAATCGGGCATTCAGCTTTCATCGCTATCATACCGATTCCTGCCTTTGGTTCTAAAAACTCACCCGTAGTAGACCTTGTTCCCTCGGGGAAAATCGTGACGCCATCGCCGGAAGTTATTTTTCCAATAATTGCTCTGCTTGCTTTGCGATCCATCTCTCCCCTTTTTACAGGAACAGCGTGGGCATGGGTGAGGTACCAGCCAACCAGTTTATTTTCCCATAGTTCTGCTTTAGTTAAAAAATAAACCAACCTCGGCGCCCAGGAACCTACGACTGGAGGATCTAAATATGACTGATGGTTTGATGCTATAATAAATCCACCGGTTTTAGGGAACTGTTCTTTGCCGGAAATTTTAATACGATAAAGTATTTTTGTGAGTGACCGAAAAAAAGCCCAGCTTGCGTAATAGACTAAATCCATCTGTTATTTCAAAAGAGATCGTATAAGAGTTATAATATGATCTATCTGCCCTTCAAAAGTCATATTGGAAGTATCAACCAAGAAGGCATCTTTGGCTTTCATAAGTGGAGAATGCTCACGGTTGGAATCCATGAAATCTCGTTTTTCAATATCATCTTTTAATTCCTGTAAAGTTGTCGTCACACCCATTTTCATTAAGTCTAAAAGTCTTCGTTGGGCACGTTCTTCGACGGTCGCATTCAGATAAATTTTTACATCGGCATCGGGAAAAACAACCGTTGTAGTGTCACGACCTTCGGCAACGATAGACCCATCTTTGCCAAACTCCTGTTGTTTGAGAACCATTGCCTCACGGACACCTTGATGTGCGGCTACTTCGGAAGCGTTTTTAGTAACTTCAGGAAGACGGATTTCATCGGTGACTTCATTTCCGTTTAAGAAAACTCTATTTACTTCGGCAGTCGTTTTAAAGTCTATTGGTAAAATTTTGGCAAGCTTCGTTAAAGTTTCACCATCAGAAAGATCGATTTTATTTGTTAAAGCATAGTAAGTCAAAGCACGATACATTGCCCCGGTATCTAAATAAGTGTAGCCAAGTCGGGCGGCAAGTAATTTCGAAGTTGTGGACTTCCCTGACCCGGCAGGTCCATCAATAGCGATGACTTTCCCCTTAAGTGAGGATAAGTTGAGTGATTTATTTTCCATAGATGAAAAGGAACAGAATTAATTGAAAAAATGCAAATAAATTATCGTACAATTTTTACTCGTTATCGGCAGAGTCTAATTGTAGAAATTGTTTTAAAGGAGCAGTGTTAAACCATTTGAGATGTATCTCTTGGTAGCGACCATCTTTTTTGATAAGTGCTAAAGCAGAGTTTACCGCCTCAAGCAATTTTTTGTCACCTTTTCGGACTGCCATACCATAAAATTCCGATGAAAGAATCTCACCGACAGTTTTTGCGGATTTATGCCTGTTGATATATGCTTGTGTTGTCGGAAAATCATTGAGGATAGCATCGAGATTTCCATTTTGCATATCTAAAAATGCCGAGCCAATATTATCAAATGAAAACACTTCTATACCATCAACTTTTTTCGCCATCAACTCACCGGTAGTGCCCAGTTGTACCCCAACTTTTTTTCCACGGACATCATCGAAAGATAAGATTGTATTATTGTCAAGAGGAACCGCGACAACTTGACCTGCCAAATAGTATGGATTTGAAAAATCTACAACAACTGCTCTCTTGGGCGTGATTGTCATCGCTGATAAAACAAGGTCGTATTTTTTATTTTGTAGTCCCGGGATAATTCCGCTAAAAGGAGTGACGATAAATTCCGTCTGCCAACCGTTGACTTTACAAATTTCAGTTATTAAATCAATATCGAACCCTTCCGGTTGACCAGATTCAATATTGACCGTTTCAAATGGCGGATAGGTTGCATCGGTTCCAATTCGCAGGACAGTTCGTTCTTCCAATTGAACAGTTTCTTTTTGTATGCATGAGATGAGTACAAACATTGCGAGTGTTATAACTAATATATTTTTCATGAGTCCTCTATTTTTTATAATCATACGAGAAGAATACCACATAGGATAAATTGAGACAATAAAAAAACGGCTTGAAAGCCGTTTGATCTGTTTGAAATTTATAGAATCATCTTTTAATAATAATCTAATGAGAAAGTCAATAACCGATCGTCAACTTCAAGATCAATTTTTTTCTCTGCTGTCTCATAATTTTCATTTATAAATTCACCATCATCGGTTTCATCAAAACCTAACCGCAGAAAATATTCAGCATCGTCACATGCAATTTTGATTCCTGTTTTTTCAGGAACCCTGAGACGCAGTTTGGAATCTTCACCCGTAACAAAGACTTGTACGTATGGTTCGTTTGAACCGATTTTCAGATATATAGTTGTATTTTCAGTTTCTAAAGTAAGTTTTTGTAAACGTGAATTTAGAAAATTCAGATGAAAATCGTTGTCGGAGCCTGAGCAGTTTAGGTCGAGCGGTAGGTCTTCGGAAAACTTGATATTCCAATCCTGCGTATCACCGGTATGAATTTTCACAGCACCACCAAAATAAGAATTGGCTTGAGCTTCAATATAAATATTTGCAATATCGGAATCGACCGTTGATTCGATAATCGGCTTTTTGATAATCCCTTCAAACTCTGCAAAGATAAGATCGGAACTTGCATCACGAATTGTTAAATCATTTTGATCCAAGTTGAGCCTTGCTTTGATAGATTGTAAATCAGGGTTGGCTTTTTCTCTATATATAGAATCGGAGAAATAATCACCGTCTTGAAAATTCATTTCATTCGATGTAAGCACGATAGCAAAGCCACCAAAAAGAGTGCAACTGTTGTGAGATAAGAGATGAATTGCATTTTACTTTTTGTAAATATTTTTTCAACTCCAACTGCAATCAAGACAACAGGAAAATAGATAAGCAAACTTTCAGTCGCTTCTTCATCAAAGATATCATTGTTTTGCATGAGTATTAATATACCAACTTGTATCAGCAGCATACCCCATCTAAACCGAGCAGGTGTCATATTGTTGTGCCTCCATTATCATCGTTTGGTTTTGACGAATGCACTTCTGCCGTTGGTTCTATAATATCATCATCTTTAGAATTATTTTTTTTACGAAAGATTAAAAACAGTCCGCCTACTATAAGAGCAACCGGCCAGAATTCATCAAAATGGAACCAATAAAAATTTCACGGACTAACCAGATAACTCCGATACCTATTAAAAGAAACCCCGGCAGGTACCTATTCATTGATGAATATTCTTTTGGAGAATCTTCAACTTGTACTGTCTCACCTTTTTCATTGGTATGAAACTGGACTTCATCTTGTGGCATAATAATCATTGCTATTATATAAGCCAAAATTCCAAAGCCTGAAGTTCCAAAAGCCAAGATAACTACTATAATTCGAACAAAAACAGGATCCATTGCAAAGTATTCACCTATGCCACCACAGACACCACCGATGACTTTGTTTGACCGAGATCGTTTTAATTTTGCAACCATATTATATCCTTTTATTATAAATAATCTTCTAGTATCTCTATACGATAGATATCTAAAAAGGTTATATTTTATTCTTCTTGGTTCTTTTTATTCTCTTGTCGGTTCATTTCATTTTGGTACAACTGTAAATAATATAAAGCGTTACTGGAATAGGTTGTGGTTAGAGAATCGGCATGCATAGTCAAAAAGTCAACAGCTTGTTTCACTTCAAAAGAGGCATTTGTTAATATAGCAATATGATAATACGCTTCAAAGATTTGTTTGTAAGTGAATTCTACATCAATTCTGTTTGTGCTTTTGCCTCTTTGTCTTGTAGTGCTTTTTGATGATTTGGAATACTGAACAGTGTTTTTCTTGCGGGCTTTGAGGAGATCATTGTTAGTAGCGACTCGTCTCCGCCAGTACTCTAGTTCGGCAGTTTTGCCAAATCCATCTTGCAACTTGTTCGGCAGGGTGCTATCAAAAGTATTAGAAAAAATCTGTGTTGTTGCTACAGATTCGGACTCATCTTCGACAAGATTATCTGATTGAACTTTTGATGTTTGGTCAAGTTTAATGTAGTTATCAGAAGTTGCAATAGTACCCCCCCCGTTTTGGAACTCTAATGTTCTAAGTTTTACAGGAGCAGGTTCTTCGATAATTTTCTCTTCTACAATTTCAGCTATGACAGGTGGAGCTTGCTGAGTTTTTACTTTCTCTTTTTCTAACTTTACAGGTTGAGGTTTACTTGCGACCTGTTTTTTGGAACGAGTTTTTTTCTTTGGAGTTATCACTTGAGATGGTTGTGCGATTGGTTGGTTTAGTTCGAGAGCAGTTTCAATCATGTCATCTGCATCAGCTACTATATTCCCAAGAGAAAGTTCTTCGTCAGTGATAGTATCTTTTGCTATCTGGACAGACGCACTCCTATTTTCTATAGGGGAGTTGTTTTTCTCTTCCATGAGGAGTTCATCGCCGACATCTTTTTGTTCAAAGGCAAAGATTGCAACAAGGACAAGCGATGCCGCCACGCCGGTCAGTTTCCACCAGAGCGATAACGAAGACTTTGTCTTTTTTATTGGGATAATTTCAGTCGGTGTTTGAGCGTCTAAAGATGCTTCGATTTTTTGTGCTGATTGTTCCCAATATTCAGATTCAGAAAGCTCTGAATTATCAGTAAATAGATTTTCAAGTTTTTCAAGTTCAGCAAGACGCTTTTGACATTCATCACAAGAGTCGATATGTTCTTTGACAATAACGAACTCTTCGTTTTTGAGTTCATTGTCAAAATATGCTGATAATCTGTCTATGTAAAATTGATGTTCCATATTCTTATCCGTTATAATAAATCTTTGACCGCACCTAAAAGCATTTGTCTAGCCCGAAAAAGTCGCGAGTCGACTGTACCGGGAGGAATTTTTAAAAAGCTTGCGATTTCTGAGTAATCCATTTTTTCAAAGTGTCGTAATGTAAACACAACTCGGTATTTCACCGGTAAGGCTCCGATTGCTTTATATAATCTTTTTTTATTCTCATCATCTAAGAGGTTATCCAAAGCAGAAATATCTGTTGATTGTGGGTCAAATCCAACTTCGGTCATTTTATCAAGAGACTCTTTTTTCTGCTCTCTCTGAATAAAATTATAAGCCAGATTCCGAGCAATAGTTGCCAGCCAGGGATAAAAAGCATAGCCTGTTCTAAATGTCTCTATTTTTTGATATGCTTTCACAAACGTATCCTGTACAATATCTTCGGTTATATCAAAAGAGTTAACCAATCCATAAATAAACCGAAAAAGCCGTTTCTGATGTATCCGAATCAGTTTTCCAAAAGCTGTTTTGTTACCATTTTGGACAGACTCAATCAGCTTTTGTTCTTCACTCTTACTACCTGTAGGAGTTACATTTGAACTCTGAGAATCTTCCAAATTTTTTCTCATTTTTAGTTCTGCACTCCGGTCAAACCGATAGCTAATACTTCGAGAGTCATTACCGCCGGCATGCCTGTTCTACGAAGGTTTGCGTCTGCTTCGGCGATTTTGATAATTATATTTTCAAGCTGTTGATTACTGTATGTGGCTGCTTGTGGTTTGAATTTATAGACTAAAAATGAACGGTTGCCGATCGGCAGTTTTCCGTTTTTGACCAGATATAAAGAGGAAAAATGTTGCTGTAATAATGAAGTCAAAACAACCGGGTTGTTTCCATCGGCGATGAGTGATTTTAACATCTGCAATACTTTTGTTGTATTTCGAGCAACTACAAAATCGGCCATTTCAAAAACAGTGAAGACTTCGAAACCATTGACAAGTTTTTTAACATCATCTATTTCTATCGAACCATCTTTGCCTATGTAGTCAATCAGCTTGGCAATCTCTGTTTCGATTGCACCACGGTTGCCCGCCAGAAGTTCGGCTAAGTATTTGATAGCATCACCAGAGATATTGATATTTTCTCTTTTTAATTTCCCTTGTATCTGCACAAAAGTTTCGTTTACGCTCAGTTTATTAAACTCAACAACAACCGCTTCTTTGTTCATAGTTTTTATAAATGCTGATGATTTCCGAGGCGTCTTTGATGATGGCGATGTAAACATGACCATCCGATTTGGATCGACCGGTTTTAAAATTTTAAGAATCTTTTCAATCTCTTTTGGTCTGAAAGACTGAAAGTCAGTTATGACAAAAACTTGCTTTTCCCCAAGCATAGGAATCATCGCAAGCTCAGTAAGGATATCACCGGTCTTGGTTTTCTTTCCGTCGATTTTTCGAAAATTTGTTATGAACTGTTCATCGGGCAGAAATTTATGCGAGACAAATTTCACCGCTTCAGATATACGATAATCTTCGGAACCGAAAAAATAGTAAACCGGCTTAAATTTTCCGCCGGTTATATCTTGCAGGAGCTGTTTAGGGTTTGCCATACATTGTTAGTATACGGCTAAAGACATTTTGTCGTCAATCAAAAAGCTGTTGAAAAACTCGGTTTTCGTAAACTTTTCATACTTGTGTGTTAGTCAAAAAGCTGTTGAAAAACCGGATTTTCATCAACCGCAATCCATTCTAGAGAAAAACGGTATTTATCACGGTATTTTGATGTTTTCCCCAATAAGTTTGTGAACTTCATCGGAGATATTTCTCTTTGATTCACTTGGTTAATAATTTTGACATTATTACCAAAAATTTGATAGGTATTGTTGGAGAAATATTTCTGATTTCCATCAATAAACTCCAATAACGCCAGTAATGACGCATAATCGCTATGGTCATCATCAACACCGTCGAACGGTGCCTTAAATTTAATGCCTAGTTCCGGTATTGAAAACAAAACAACGGCAGATTGGTCAATTTCGTTATCGACCGGCAGTTTGTAAGATCCAAAGTAACATTCCATGACAGCCTATAATGCAAGAGCCGTGCCTTAATCGGATTAGATAGTTAAGTTATTGTATTTGTATGGTTTAGCAACTAGAGCAGAGTGATACAATATCGCTACTTGAAATAAGTTGATATATTTAGTCTTTATATTGCATAATTGAGCAACTTATCCGTCTATTTGATTATACGAGTTTTAAATAATTTTTTACCTAAGTCGCAGGAGAGGTCAAGTGAAAAGTCTGAAGAAATTTATTATCATAATGTCGCTTTTATTATTGTCTGTTCTAGGTTGTAGCGATGATAGTAATCCCCTATTGCTACCAACTACATTTACAATTGATAATTTCCCCACAGAAATTGGGACAGTCTGGCAATACCAACGTTCCTATCATAACTTTGTATCTATGATAACAGATACAATATATGTACGAATAGATGGAACAACTCAGATCAGCCAAGATTCCCTCTTTGTATATATGATTATTTCTGAAACCAGCTCACCATTAAAAGATTATATTGATACAACCTACTGGCATATTGACGGCGATACTGTTACTTATTATAAAAATGTTTTTGATTCATTAACTGTCACTCAAAAACTAATTTTCCCTTTAGAAGTTGGTGCTATTTGGACTACGGGTACTGCAATGATAGACTCAAACGAAGTCACAGGTAAATCTGTAAAGACAATTTTAGATAAGAGTTATCAGAACAGTTATCAGATCACGAGGCATTATGATGCTATTGTTGAGCTATATATTGATTACTCTTTTGTACCAAATATCGGCTTAATATATCACTCTTCATTCGAACCTTTTCAAAATTCCGAATCAAATGTAACCTGGAACCTTATCTCTTATTATACTCCTGATTCTTTTGAACTTTCTGATTTTCCGTTACAAGTAGGAGCTTCCTGGAATTATAAAGTATTCAATAATTTGCTTTATTGCATAAATTGTTATGATACTTGCCGAGTTACGATTCTTGATTCGAACTTTCAAGCCCTCAGTTTCATAAAAGAAAACTGGCTGTTTGATTATCCAAGTCAAGAAAAAGTATTAGAGATGACACTCAGACAAAATCAACTTGCAATCCAGTGGTATCAAAATCAAGTTCATTTTATACTTGAGTTCCCATTAACAGTCGGTAAGTATTGGACAGACGAAGCCTTATTTGGTTCATCGATGCAGGTGATAGGTCGTCAAACGGTCGCAACATCTGCCGGGACATTCAAAGATGCATATCTTTTAAAAGGTAGAACAACTTGGTTTGAAGAATCTGCTACTTTTTATATTTGGCTCGCCAAAGATTACGGCATAATAAAAATGAGTTACAATACTTTTTCAATAGGTTCGTTTGAAGACATGACCTGGGATTTACAATCGTACGAACCTGACAACCCTATAGAACCTTTTTCAATAGATAAATTTCCAAACTACGACGGAATGACTCGTACCTATGAAGTTTTTGATTACTCAACCCATAACTATGACACGATACTAGTTCAGGTAGCCGAATCATCAACCGTTGCCATTTGGAATTACACAAGCTCAAATATATCATGGCAGGAAATAGTTTCAATAGAAGGTACCGTCGCAAAGTTCTTTAAACCTGATAATATGATTGAGCCTTTTAAGTCTTTTGAATTCCCTCTTGAAATTGGTAAACAATGGACAACCTATCCGATTGGAAATATTTCAAGAATAAATTCAATAACTCCAATATTGTCAATTTCAGAAGAGCGGTTTTTTCCCTGTTATGCTATAGAAACTATTTACAACTGTGGCGATACGTGTTACACGAGAGAGACAGATTGGGTCTGTCCAGAAATTGGTATAGTACAAAAACATACGTATTTCATAGATGGCACTAGTAATAATCTCTGGCGATTGATCGAGTACTCTAATCCGTAATGTTCTAAATTTATAAGAAAGTAATGAATAATTTTGTAGGGATTTAAAATTAAAAATTGGGATGGACAAATGAAGTTTAGACAAAGCATAATAATTACTCTACTGCTTATTTTTGTATGCGGACTTATCAGTTGCAGTGGTAAAAATAACCCTGTTATTGTACCAACAGAATTCAGCATTGATGATTTCCCTCACGAGATCGGGACTGTTTGGGAGTATCAAAGATATCGTGAAGGTTCTATAGCTTTTGATACCGATACATTCTTTACACGTATTGATGGTATGGCAAAAATTTCAGATGACTCGTTGTCTGTCTTAGTTGTTATCTCGGGTTTATTGACAGCTTACGGAAATTATTCTGATACAATGTATTGGCACATTGCAGGTGATACTGTAACATTTTACAAACCTGAAGCAGACAGTTATCGGGTTACTCAAAAACTTATCTTTCCGATAGAGGTTGGAGATGAATGGAACACTGGACTTTCGACCGACAGTAAGACTTACATTAATGAGAAATCTCCAAAAACGATTTTAGATAAAACTTATCAAAATAGTTATCAAATTACACAATCAGAAACCTTTAGTATAGAGGCAGTTCAATACTATTCGTATGTCCCGGAGATTGGGATGATTCATACCTCTCAATTTGACCCAAGTGCTCCAGATGGCATCGGAGAAACATGGAGTCTCATTTCGTTTCATCAACCCGACAAGTTTGAACTCACCGATTTTCCTCTACAGGTAGGAGCATCCTGGACATATAAAGTGCATACTAATTATATAGGTACTATTGATGCTGTCACTGTGACAATACAAGATTCTATCTCAACCGGAGTAGATTCAATTCGCCAAAATTGGTATTTTGACTTTCCGAATCAAGAAGCCACTACTAACAACCTGCTTGTTCAAAATAAACTCTTTGTAATTTGGCAAAATAACCTATTATCTTTTGACTTATTTTTCCCTTTCAAAGTAGGAGAAAATTGGCATACAGAAGGATGGAATACTCCTTCTATGAATGTTTTGGGTCGTCAAACGATAACAACAGAAGCAGGCACTTTTGAAGACACTTATCTCTTAAGAGTATATAATAGTGGGTTTGAAGATTATGCTATAATATTTATTTGGATTGCTAAAGAGTATGGGATTGTGAAAATATCTTTTACTATAGATAATATGTTTGGCATTGTAGAAGAATCTTGGGAACTGACAAATTATTCTCCGTGAGAAAAGCTATTGGAATTTTTCATATCTAGTTTGAGCATAACGGTCAGTCATACCGGCTATGTAGTCAGAAATTACAATCTCTTTTTGTTCATGCTCAAGCATTGCGGTAAATCGACTTGGTAAGAGAGATGGTTCAGCCATAAGTTTATAAAAAATCAATTGAATGATTTCTTCTGCCCAGTCAGCCATCGAAAGTAGCTTCGGGTCTTTATACAATTTCTGATTTAAAAATTGTTTCAAGTCTCCAACGATAATTGCATTGGCATCAGAATAACCACAGAGCTTGACTTTGCAACTGCGAACATCCTGCACAGTTTGTATATCGTTTTGCACTAAACGAAGTTTTGTTTCATTGACTAAATCGGTCGCCATAAAATCAAGAAGTGAACGTACTAAAATATGTCTTTGAATGTCATCCCCCACTGAAAGTTTTTCAACAAGCTGACCAAGCTGTAGATATTTCCAAAAACCAAGCTGGCGTAAATCATCGGGCGTTATGATTCCCGACGATAAACCATCATCTATGTCGTGCGCGTTATAGGTAATCTCATCGGAAACATCTACAAGCGACGCCTCAAGCGAAGTATGCTCATCAGGGTTGAACTCATCGGTGACAACATGGTTCTTCGTCTCATGCTTTACTATCCCCTCACGAACTTCGTATGATAAATTTAAACCGGGATGATCTTTGTACTGTTGCTCAAGCAGATCGACAATTCGTAATGACTGACGATTATGGTTAAAGCCACCAAAATCTTTTAACAGATCATCTAAAACATCTTCACCTGAATGTCCAAAAGGAGTATGCCCAACATCGTGTACCAATGCGATAGCTTCGGCGAGGTCTTCATTGAGACGCAAGGTTCTTGCCAAGGTTCTGCTTATCTGGGCGACTTCGATTGTATGTGTTAAGCGTGTACGATAGTGGTCGGTTTCATGTGGAATAAAAACCTGTGTTTTATATTCCATCCTTCGAAATGCAGTCGAATGAATTATCCTATCACGGTCACGTTGGAATGCGGTACGCAAAGGATGGTCTGCCGTTGGGTAGACACGACCTCGTGAATCAACCGAACATGTTGCATATGGTGCCAACATTTCTTTTTCGAGTTTCTCTATAGTTGCCCGTGAATGCCTAGTTAAAAGATACTATATTTTATATGAAATATCAATTATCTAATAGAGTAACTACAAAGCTCATTGTATGAGTAAATCCTAAGACAGGATGGTAGGAAGAGTTATATATCAGATCAGATTTGTTCCATCTGACTTCAAAGCCGCCTCCAAACTCGATTGGAGCAGTTGAGAATCCAAACATAAGAGTTCCGATACGAGAGATTTTCAGAGATTCTCCGATACCAAATTTATTGTCATAACCCTTTCGAGTTGAAAATTTCAGAGTCGTTTTATAATATGCATTGCCTAATAGTTCAGCGAAGATAGTTAGTTTCCGATCTAACTTTTGAGATGATTCAGTTAACAACGGTTGGTTTATATTATCAAGCAGAGCGTTTATAATAAAAACTTTATAACGAAACTGTAAAGAGAATCCAACGGCAGTTTGATTCAAAGATTGATAATGCTTGTTAAAATCATGTGACTCATGCGTCAGAAAAGAACCAACAGTAAAAAATGAATTTGAGTAAAGCAATCCTGCTCTTATATTTTTTTGAGTATATATAGATGGGTCGCCAAGTTGGGCAAAGCCGAGAAGAAAGTTATAATTTTTTATCTTATATGAGAATGCTGAATACAGTAGGTCCAATTCTTTTAAATCATATTGTCGTTGGTAACCAAATTCAAAAGACAACTTTTCTGTCGGTGCCATTTGTGTACCTGATAAAAGCTGCTCTGTTGGTGTTGGTGCTGAAAGCAAGGCAGTTCCACCAAGAGCATCGGCACGTGCTGTTGGAAACTGAAATGAATCGGCATGCACTACAGAAAAAGAAATCAGATAGACTAATAGAAGAACCAGAATTTTATCTCGCAATTACAATCGTCTCCTTAGCACTCTTACCAAAATCTGTGGTGAGGTATAAGATGTAAATTCCTACCCGAAGCCTAGCATTGTTATCACCGAATCCATCCCATACAATATTGTTTGAAACATATTCTCTTTCTTCAAAAAATGTTTTCGCAACATTTCCGTTTATATCATACAACTTCAAAGTATAGCTTTCTGATAAGGGAACATCTATTGCAATTATTATATTATCTTCAAACCCATCTCCATCGGGAGAAATATATTTTGAGCTCAATCTAATTTCCACATTTTCATCAACATGATAATTAAAAAGTTTATTTTCAATTCCGGGAGTCCCGTACTGCTCCGATGATCTCCCCCATGTATACGTTTCATTTATAATATCACGACCGACAGTATAGTTGCTATCATATAAAGAATTGTAAAAATAGTTATCAGCAAGTATTCCAAAATTATATTGCAGTCTAATTTTATCAGAGTCATTGTTGAGACCAGCCCAACTTGCAAGCTCTATAAGAGTTCCACCAAATAGCGGATATTCAAACAAAAAACTATCACGAGATTTTGTGAGAACAAGATACTGATTTGGTGCAAGGTATATAGAATCAACAGCAATCTGATTCAACTTTAAGGCATCGCCTATCAACCAGTTTTGTAAATCTATAATTTCAGATGACCTGTTCTGAATTTCTATCCACTCTGTTTCTTTCTCTTGTTGCGGGTTTGCTAAAAATTCAGAAACAATAAGCGGAGGATAGCTTTGTGATACTGCTGTAAAAAACAAACTGTCATTGGAACTTCGTAAATCAGTTGAAGATTCTATAATGGCAATGAACGGTTGATACATACCTGCCGACGAAACAGCAAAAGATATTTCGAATTCAATCGTTGTATCACTCGCTATAGATGGAACCTGAAAAGAAAACATAGGAACCAAAGTAGTAGAGTCAGAGATATATAAAACGCCATCATTGATATCACCTAACCCTCTATTTGTAATCTGAAATCTATAAAACGGTTTAAAACCTTCTATGAAAACAGAAACCATTTCGATTGCTATATCATATTCAACGAGCGTAACAGAATTGATATAACCAGGTGTAGAGTTTGTTTGTGATTTGGATTGCAGAATCAGTGAAGAATCAACAAATTTCCGTTCCCATGAAAAACCATCATCACTATTTGTTTCCCAGTTCAAGGTTGAAACTATATTCTCCTGTTGTAATAATAAAACTTCACCTTTGTCATTCGGTAATGAAAATGAAATCTCAATTGGTTCTCTGATTTTTGATTCAAAATCAGAATCTCCCCACACTTGCGAACCATCCCCCCAGTATGCTTCAAAACTTGATTCGTCTATTGGAGCAAATAATTTTCTGCAAATTAATTGATAAGAATTTGCTGGTACTGTCACTGCTGGCAAAAGTAATGTATCAGAATTAACGACCAACAAATATTCAGACAACTCCAGAGAACTATCGCTGTCATTGAATAACTCTATCCACTCAAGTGTTGTAAACCCACCCGGCTCGTTTGCTAACAATTCATTGACAATTAGGTTCGCATGAACACTTGAAGCAAACAGTAAAGCTAGTATGATTGCGAGATACTTCATATTCGCCAACTCGTATCTATCGTAAATTGATTTTGATTCCTATCTGATGCGGTTCTATTATACCTATGACTCAGCTTAAAACTAATTGCGAGAGAATTGCTCAGACGAACTTCGTTTTAATGAACGTATAAAAATAGTCAAGATGATTTGTATCTCGGTTGAACCTACTCATGTTTATCCATAGGTGAACTTTGCCATAGTTTGTAGTTCTAAGTTTTACTTCTGAAAAGATACCAATATATGTAGGCTCATCAGTTTTATCTAAAACTAATAGATAGTTTCGAAAATAATAGTTATCCGTTTGATGCACAAGCATAAATCGTGATTGATATTTTTTCTCAGGACTGTAATTATTTATTTCATTTCTTTCTTTATTCCTATAAAGAAAATCAAACGACAATTTTGTGGATGTCTGAATTTTTCTTGAGAGTTGACTAAAAACTTGAAACTCGGTAGTGTCTGAATTTTTGAAAGAGGAAATCAATGCCAAGTCAGCCTGCCAATTATTAGAAATCTGTAATTTCGATTTCAACAACCCACCAGTCTGGTTTGAGCGTTTACTTAAAAAATCATACTGTAAATTTTCAAGCTCAACTCGCTCTGAGATCAAAGATGTTTTACTTCCGCCACTGATATTTAAAAATGCATCACCATAATTCCAAAATGAATAAGTAATATAAAATTGTTTTGTTTTATGTTTTCCGTCTACAATAAGAGCCGTTGAATTATTTTGGTTATTAAAATCAGCTATTGCCTCTGCTGAAATAAAACCTCTCAAGTATTTAACTTTTTTATAAAGCGAAGTTTTTACGTCATTAAATTTTGTATGTAAGTTTCTATTTTTTATTTCATGCCACCCCACTATTAGCGACGGCAATAAACTTTTGGGTTGAACAAAAATTGCAGAAGTAAGAAATGAAAACTCATCATTGCGACTATACGAAGTCAAGCCATGTATTTCATAGTTCTTCATCTGGTTAAGCAGATAGACTCCGTTGAACCCTCCATAATCAGGAAACAGAAAAGATTCAGAATCAATTTCATCTGAGTAAGAGAGAAGTTTCCCACGGTAGCCGATGACTCCGCCAAGCCCAAACCGTTTTGTGAAATTACCAACAGTAATGTGTAATCGTTTGTCTGTAGGAGTAAACGAAATATATCTCCGAGTAAACCGTTCACGTCCGGAAAATTCTTTTTTCAAAATAAAGTTGTAATTGAATTGCTCGCCTGTGTAGTATATTGATGATTGGTACCTTGATGATGCATCTTCGGCGATATATGATGCGAACTGATTTTTGATTAAAACTTCTGTAGAATTTTGTTTGATAGTTTTTTGATGCAGAAAATATTCTTCTTGTGAAGTCGGAGTCGGGTTAGCCGGCAGAGTATCAAAACGCAACAAGCTATACGGAATCTCTTCCAGTAAAAATGAGTTTGGTTCAACTTGATTTGCTATAAGTTCAGTTAAGACAATAAACTGTTCAAAGCTGATTTCCCCCAATGAAAATGCTTCTGCAATTTCATCCTCTGATGGAAAGACAACTGTTTCAATTTGTTGTGATCCCCAAATACATTCAGTTGAGAGAAAAATTATAAAAAGAAAAAGCGTTAATTTTAATTTCAATTTTAACTCAAATTATATTTATTTAATTTCCTATACAATGTTCTTTCACCAACACCTAATTTCTTGGCAGCTTCTTTTCGGTTTCCATTTGTTTCCACCAGGACCTGACGAATCATAATTTTCTCCATCTGTTCAACAGTCATCCCTTTGGCAATTTCCTGATTATCGGGATGAACTTCCTGTGGGTCAGTATTAGGTAAGTTTGATGTTATCAAATCACGAAGCATTTTTATCTCAGAACCTAATGATAAAATAGCATGGTAAATAAGTTCCTGTCCTGCTTCTTCCGTTGATTTCCCTGTTGGAATTGGTAGGTTCTTATTCTGAAAATGCTGTTCATCTATAAATTGTGTTACGTCGTCAACTTCGACCATTCCTTTTTGCCTGAGAGCAATAATGCGATCGGCAAAGTTTTTTAACTGGCGTACATTACCCGGCCAATCATATTGCATTAACATTTCTAAGGCAGCATCGGAATAATCTAGTTTTTCATTTCGCCAAAAATATTTCAGCAATGGTTGAATATCATTTTTGCGTTCAAAAAGAGGAGGTAGAATTATTTTCACCACCCCGATTCTAAAATATAAATCTTCGCGAAACTCTTTCTCGGCAATTGCCTCAAGCAAATCTCGATTTGTAGCCGAGACTATACGTACATTGGTAAACTGTGCCGATGATGAACCGACCGGGTAATAGGTACCATCTTCAAGCACCCGTAATAATTTCACCTGCATTTCAGGTTTTGTTTCACCGATTTCATCTAGGAAGATAATACCGTTATCTGCTTTTTTAAAAAGTCCTTCACGTTTTGAGATAGAGCCGGAGAAAGCTCCTTTTTCATGACCGAATAATTCCGACTCTAAAAGTCCCTCTGCGATTGCTCCGCAGTTTATCGCAACAAACGAATCGCTTTCTCGCCTTGAATCTTTATGAATTGCTTTTGCGACTAGTTCTTTACCTGCTCCTGATGGTCCTACGATTAATACAGGAACATCGGTCGGTGCAATACGATGAATCGTTTCGGCAATTAATTTCATTTGAGGCGACCGTGCTATAATACCATAATTTGCCAGTAATTCTTTGGCGTGCAATATTTGAGATACTTTTTTAGCGACACCATCTTGACCAATTTCAACTGAAAATGACCCATCAAAATAATCTTCTAATGTTTCATCCTGATAATTACTTTCGGTTACTTTCCAAATATCAGTCAGCCCGTTGTACCGTCTTATTTTTATAGCAACTTGTGAACGGAGTCCAATATTGTTTTCATCAACAAGAATTAAGTCGACTTCAGATTCTTTTACAATTTGGTATAGTTCTGAAAGTTCTTCGACAACTTTGCCGACCTTTCCCCATTTAATAGAAGAATCAAAATCTTTTCCAGAGAGTATGATTATATTTTTTTTCATTTTTTATTCTTACTTCTTTTTTGTTTTTTCTTCACAAATTTCTTTGTTTGAAATTTCTGGAAATTATTTTTCTTCACTTTTATCTTGTTCTCAACTTGCTTCTTAGAAGATTTTTGTTTGTCAGACATCACAACAAACAGATCCATCTCAGCAGCCTGTTTATCAATTTTTAGAATACCAACTTTTACCTTGTCCCCCAGTTGATAGACAGTGCCGTATCTTCGTCCGACAATTCGGTAATGCCCTTCATCATAAATATAATAATCATCGTCGATAGTCGACATCCGCACCATGCCCTCAACACCCATATCATCGAGCCGTACAAAAAAGCCGTACGACATAACACCGGTGATGACACCCTCGAATTCATCACCAACCCGATCAGCCATAAACGACATCTGTTTAATTTTTATCGCATCCCGTTCGGCTCTAGTGGCAATTCGTTCAGTATCGGAGCATCGTTTTGAAACTCGGTCAATATATGACGGTATAGTTTTCGCTTGAGCAGGTGGATATTTTCCGTTTACTAATTTCCGAAGAAGACGATGCACAACTAAATCGGCATAGCGACGAATTGGCGAAGTAAAATGAGTATAATACTTAAACGCTAAACCAAAGTGACCAAGGTTCTCTTGCTGATAAACTGCTTTTGACATTGAACGAAGAAGCAGTTCATTTATATAATCTGCCATAGGGTCATCTTTAACTTTTTCTAAAAAGCGAGCGAACAGTTTTGGATTCATATTGTTTGAAACAGGGAACGAAAATCCGATACGTTTCATCAGCGATGAAAATTCCTGAAGGCGTTCGGTATCAGGCTTCTCATGAACCCGATACAAAAATGGCTGGGCGTTGCGAAACAGATGCAGAGCTACTGCCTGGTTTGCGGCAAGCATAAACTCTTCAACCAAGCGATGAGATTCCATCCGTACTTTTGCGGCAAGGTCTATAACTTCGCCATTTTTATCTAAAATTATATTTGACTCTGGCAGATCAAAATCTAAAGAACCATCTTTGATTCTTTTAAAAGTTAAAATCTGGGCAAGTTGACGAGCAATGTCTAAATTTTCTTTTACTTTTTTTATTTTCGGAGTGACTTCTTTGCTATCAAAATATTCCTGCACATCTATATAGCTTAACTTTGCTTTTGATTTTATAATCGTGTCTGCAAATGAGAAGCGTAACACCTTGCCTCGTTTATCAAACTCGATAAATACAGAATGTGCCAGACGAACTTTGTTTACTTTAAGCGAACAGATATTATTTGATAAAATTTCAGGAAGCATCGGAACTACCATGCCAGGCAGATAGACTGAGTTCCCTCGGTTGTACGCTTCTTTATCGAGCTCGGAATTTTCCTGCACGTAATGCGAAACATCGGCAATATGCACCGACAATTTAAAACCGGTCTCGGTTTGTTCAACACAGATAGCGTCATCATGATCTTTGGCATCTTCGGGATCAATAGTGTAGATACATTCTTTCGTCAGATCAAGACGGTCGCTTCCTTCGATCTCATCAAGTTTGGCAGATTCAGTTTCGGCTTCATCTAAAACTTCATCGGGAAATGATTCCGGCAGGTCATACGATTTTAAAACTGCCATCATATCAACCCGTGGCTGTCCCGGGAATCCGAGAACCTCGGTGATCTCTCCCTCAGGATTCCGATTAGGGTCATCCCATTCGGTGATTACGCAGACAACTTTCTGACCATCTTTTGCTTTTTTAGAAAACTTAAGCGGAATATAAATATCGCGCTGGATTTTTTATTATCAGGAACAACAAACGCAAAGGTCGGTGATTTTGTATAGACACCAACAATGTTGCGAATACCTCGTTCGACAATTTTGATAACCGTGCCAGTTTTGCGTCCTCTTTCCATACCATCAAGACGAGCGACAACTTGGTCACCATCTAATGCGGTCAGAAGTTTTGATTGTGGGATAAATAGATCGTCCGGTTCGCCTTCGGTTATCAAAAATCCGAAGCCGCCTTTGGCAACAGAGACAGTTCCGACACGGACATTTAATTCTTCGGCAACGCCGATTCTTCCGCGGTTTAGTTTGACTAATTTACCTGATGCGATAAGTTCTTTTACAGCAATGCGAAAAAGGTCGTATTCACGACTGGATAATCCAAGTGCATTCGACAACTCTTTGAGTTTCATCGGATGGTCGGATTTTTCTTTTATAAATCTAATGATTTCTTGTGGGGTTATTTTCATATGACAAATATGTCACATTGTAGTTAAATAGTCAAGTAATAACAGCATACAACAGTCATTCTGGCAGACAGGCTGAAGCCTGTTTTATGAAAATTCGAATGTCCCAGTTGTAGGGAAGAACCCAACGAGCTTTCAAGCTCTTTAGTGGTTCTGCCAATAGAATTGCAGGACAATTCTCTCTTTTGAATACTTCCTAGCCAATGTCATCTCTTCCAAACAATATCATCCAGTCCCCGCAATGTCATCCCGGGCTTAACCCGGGGAACCACCATATAGTTTTATCTACGGACATACAGCAGGTTGAGGGCTACCTGTAAATATATAGTCAGCAAGAGCTACTAAATCAGAGATATCAATATCTCCGCCAGCATCACCATTTACATTTGCCTCGTTCGGACAATATGGAGCAGCTCCTCTTGTAAATATAAAGTCTACCATAAAGACTAAACCAGAAACAGTAATTGCATCATTTAGCTTATCATCAAGATTGCCTCGTATACCAACACAACAACATGCATCACCCCAACCATCTAAATCAGAATCTTCCTGACTAGGATTTGCAAAGGTAGGGCAGTTATCTACGGGGCAAGTGTTAGCAGCAAAGCCGGGGTCGCCGAATCCATCACCATCAGTATCAGTACAGTCATCACAGACATCTCCGATTCCATCGTCATCGGCATCATTTTGATTTGCATTTATTATATCAGGACAATTATCACAATCATCGGTAACTACATCACCATCAGAATCTACACCACCACAACGGTAAAACAATGAGGTCCGTTCCAGTCAGGGTACACATTGACTCCTATTGACCATTTCCATTCATTTTGTGGATAGGAAACAGAGTCGATACAAATAGTCTTGCCACCATCGGCAGAATTGATTGGACCGATTGTTAATGTAAAAGGTACTTCGTTATACCCATCTGGTAATGCGGGAGGAAAGATATCAAACCCACCGTAAGTTACTGTATCAGCACCTACGCCATCTACTTGAGAACCACCATCAGGATATTCGATAAATACACTAGCACCGGTAGAATTAGTATTTATTGCACCTGTAGTGTCACCAACGGTTGTTGTCCAACTGGCACCGTCAGGAGAATAAACATGAAAATTGGTTGTAAATCCCTAAACATCTAAACCAGAATTATTATTCAATCGAATATTAAATGTAATAAGTTGATTTGTATGTAGTCTAGTAGCAGAAATAGTACCATCTACTGCTTCTAATGAAACAGATTGAGCAACTGTAATCTGATAGGCAAAGACAGAAAGTAACAATGAGAATATAAAACTCTTAGTAAGAAATTTTACTCTAGACATCATATCTTTTGCTTGAACTCTTTTAACACAATCCTCCGATTGACATAGCTGTTTAACTCATATCAGATTAAATATACTTCTTTGTCAATTAACATGTATCATTTATGAGATTTCAAATTGTTCCTTTTTTTAAATTTGACAGCATCTTTGATCTGGGCTGCGAATTTTTTACAGCGTTGTTTTTCTGTATGTCGACCGAGCTGGTCTTTACGTTTGGCAAGGTGCTTAAGTTCTCTGAGTTGTTTCAGATAATTTTTATATCTTTTTTTATCTAACTCACCTGAACCGATTGCTTCTTTCACCGAACATCCCGGTTCGGTTTCATGTTGGCAGTCCATGAACTTACAGGATGCCGCCAACTCTTCAATATCTGAAAAGGACTGAGCAACGTTCTCTTCATCGCCCCAAAGTTGCAGCTCCCGCATACCGGGAGTATCAATCATGATAGCACCATTGGGCAGAAGGATTAGTTCGCGGTGCGTCGTTGTATGTCGACCCTGATGTTTTTCATCGGAAACTTTTTTCACTTCCATTTTTTCATACCGCATAAAATGATTTATGATTGTTGATTTGCCAACTCCCGATGAACCTATAAGGGCAATAGTTTTTCCTTTGGTAAGATGTGCTTCGAGTTCTTCCAAACCGTCTGCGTTAACGGCACTCACCGAAAGTACTGGTGTGCCAAATGCGATAGCTTCGACTTGTGCAATATAATCATCAACATTTTCGCAAAGATCAGCCTTGTTTAAAAGTATTATCGGTTCCGCACCGCAATCGTAAATCATTGTCAAATATCGTTCGATACGACGTATATTAAAATTATCATCAAGTCCGACAACTAAAATAAGTTTGTCAATATTGGCAGCAATAATTTGTACTTCGGTTTTCTCCCCTGCTGATTTTCGCTCCACCTGAGTCTGTCTTGGAAGCAACGCTTGAATAACTGCCGATTGATTGTCCGGTTGTGGGTCTACTACAATCCAATCGCCTACTATCGGTTTGACTGCTTTGTCTTGGGCGTGCATCATTTTACCTGAGAGATGAGCCGTTAATTCACCTAGCTCTGAGATGACAATATAATTTGTTTTGTTCTCCCTGATAACTCGAGCAGGTATATAGTTTTTTTCTTTATATGGTAAAAAATGTCTGATAAAAAAATCGGTATAACCTATATCTTGTAATATCATTATATCTGTTCCTTCATTCGGATTCTGAATTTCATTTAAAATTTACTGAGATGTTTGAGAAGTGAATAGATACATAGGCAAAAAAAGACCGCCCTGTCCGGTGGTCTACACAATTTTTTAACATATAATAAGTATTAAATTGAAATAGGTCGGAGACATACGTATTCACTTTGAGTTACAATTGCTTTTTTCATAATAAATAGTCTCCTTTCAAATATTTAACATTCTTTAAGTACACTATATGATAATATTTTATAAATTAGTTGTCAATATCTTTTTGATTTCTGATATTACGTCAGATAATTAAATTAAAAGAAAATAAACTATATGAATGAACATACTCTATTTTTTGATATAACTCTACATTACCTTGCTCCGATTGGTGCGGTGATGCTTTTAGGTTTATTAGGTGGTAATATTGCCAAGCTGATAAAACTCCCGAAAGTAACCGGCTATTTACTGACCGGGTTACTAATCGGTCCATCGGTGCTTCATCTTATTTCTGCTGAAGTCGTCGGATCGTTATCACTTCTAAATGACATCGCCCTCGGCTTGATTATGTTTTCTATCGGTGGGGTGTTTGAGATACATCATATTCGCCATGTTGGGAAAAAAGTTTTATGGCTCACAATCGGTCAATCGATTGGTGCTTTATTGTTAACGACATTCGCATTACGTTTAGTCGGTTTAGATTGGTACCCATCAGTGCTACTCGGTACTATCGGAATTGTAACAGCACCAGCGGCAACAATTTTAGTCATTCGAGAATTCCAAGCCAAAGGGGAATTCACCGATACCTTACTCACCGTCGTAGCAATGTCAAACATTATTTGTATACTCTCATTTCAATTGGTATATGCATTTGGAAATCTGCCATCATCTGACAATGTTCTGCTGGCAGTCTTAAGCCCGGTATATGAATTAGGCGGTTCGTTAATCATTGGATTCGCTGTTGGATTTTTGATCTCCAAATGGGAACAACGGGTACACGACCAGGCTGAACTTCTGATGATTATCATCGCCGGTGTTATGCTTGTATCAGGACTCGCTCACACACTCAACCTACAGCCATTATTTGCAACCCTCATCATGGGTGCTGTCACGACCAACCTCTCCCTTATGCATCGATTAGTTTATATAGAACTACGTCAAATCGAACAACCGTTGTATATCGCATTTTTTGTCTTGGCGGGTGCATCGCTTCATATCGAACTTCTCCCTGCTTTAGGTCTCGCAGGAATCTGCTTTTTCATCTTTCGTGTTGCCGGTAAATTTCTGGGGATATATATTGTCGCTAAATGGCTTAAACTTGATGAGTCTATCAAGAAATATTTAGGATTGGGTATGATTGTGCAGGCCGGAGTAGCTATTGGGTTAATCGATATTATCAATCGAGATAACCCTGAACTCGGTGCTATAATAACCCCTATCGTTCTTGCCACTGTTTTACTCTATGAAACAGTCGGTCCTCCGATTATTAAATACACCCTTTTTAAGACTAAAGAAGCTGTCGAACAAGATTAATAAAAAGGAAGACCGCTCAGAGGGGTGAGCAGTCTTCATGGGAATGGGAGGTAAAAAAAAGAATGGTTAATTGTATTGACCGGAAAAATCCGTCAAGAAATCTTTTATCGTCTTCATCCCTGCCGCATCAGGATATGATGCCATCTGGGGAGAAACAGTTTGAAATTCAGGTTCTAAATTTTGTGCTTTTAGACATTCTGCAACAACAGATGTAATTCTTTTTGAGGCAATTTCGGCCCCTTGTCTATTCGTTTCAGGAAGCAGTAATGCGATTTTATCAGAAGCAAGCAATGTCACATTGTCAATTGTGCGAATCGCCTGAGTAATAGCTTGTAGGATTATATCTTTGAGTGATAATTCGTTGTCTGATTTTGCCTCTGAGAGAAAAGATAAGTCATAGACAAGTAATGAGACAAAAATCTGGTATCTTTGAGCTCGTTTTAACTCAATATCCATCCTGTCAATAAATGGGTTACCTGCGAGTTGTGGTGATACTTTGTTATCCATTCCATTACCTATCAAAAAAGTTACTCCCTAAATTGTATAATAAAAGTACAGCAATAACTGTTCCAATATCTGATAATTGTTTGTGAAGTGAGAGAATTTTGATAAAATTAGAACATACTCAAAAATAATTCAGTGATGATAACACCATACGACTAAATACATAGGCTAACAAATACACATTACGGAAATTGCAAAGAAAAAGCTCTGCCGTACAAACGCAGATAATTGCACATTTATAGCAGAGCAGTTCAAGTATTTTTGACAGATTACTTTGTTGAATTCAGGCTGTAATCTTTGATTTTATACAATAATGAACGGTATGAAATCTCAAGAAGTTCAGCTGCTTTTCTTCTGTTCCAATTCGTTTTATGCAGTACTTCTGAAATTAATTTTTTCTCTTCGACAGCAATTTTTTCACCGATAATCGCTTTCAAAGAATACGATTCGGCGACCGCAATGTCAGTCACTTGTGGAATCGAAAATGTTGATACTGTCTCAACAGATTGCTCAGGTATCGCTTGAGTACCTGATGATGCAAGTAGTTCACCAATAATCGACTCATCTTCACGCACCACGACCTGTTTCATCATATTTTCAAGCTGACGAACATTTCCCGGCCAATGAAACGAGGTTAGTTGATTCATGACATGCTGTGAGAATGGAGGTATCTTTTTTTTGTAAGATTCTTCATATTTTTTCACAAAATGATTTACAAGAAGTGGAATATCTTCAGTACGTACACGCAATGATGGTAACAACAGTGTAATTTCATTTAAACGATAAAATAGATCAGCGCGGAATTCTTTGGTTGCAATTGCAGTTTCTAAATTTTTATTGGTAGCACCGATAATGCGAACATCAACATGGATATTCTGAATACCACCGACACGGATAAACTCTTGCT
>JAJRSF010000067.1 GCA_024278935.1 Candidatus Zixiibacteriota bacterium | reverse complement strand
TATTACTAAATTCTACAAGATCTATTGCATCAGAATTGGTGATTACAGTAGTCAAAGGTCCATCTAATGATTGTACATGAATACTCTTACCTAGAAAATTGATAGTTTCTACGTAAGTACCCGGAGATACTAAAATAACATCACCATTTTGGGATGCATCTATTGCTCCTTGTATTGTAGTATAATCTGTTGGTACAGAAATTGTAGCTGCATTGACTGAAACAGATGATAACAGCACTAGACAAAGTACTAGTTGTCGAAGAAAATTCCAATTTTTCACAGTAACCTCCCGTGAAGTGTAAATTGTTTATAATTCGTTTTTATAACTTCCCAGCTATATGTAGTTAAATTTAAAATAACTCTTTGCAAGAGAACTGTCAAGATATAAGAGACAGCTAAAAACTATTAAAAGCACCATTATGCCTTGTTAACCCACTCTTTAGCATCGGTTTTGTTACTTTTTGATTCTCCACATGATGTAAAGACGAAGATGTGGTATTGATTGTCAAAAAATACATATTTATCGAGAGGAAATTAATAGAACAGACCGACTAACTCAGTGTGACCGAGTTGATAATTGAAGTGATAGAAATTCACAGGCGTGCCTGATTCAGGAAGCTGAATAATTTGGGAAGTTTGTCGAATTAGTAAAACATATTTTATATATGAGGGGAGGCGGGAGATCGAACCATGGATAGAGATTATTCACCAAACGGATACAATTAAAACTTAAATTTAGCTCGTTGGCTTAGGGTTCTTAAATAAAATTGTTGCATTGTCATTCTTAATTGGGTCACTTCGAATGACATACCAACGACCGTCATCATTTTTACCCCATTCTACAAACTGTGTAAAACGCTTAAGCTCATGCAATTGTGGTTTGTCATAAATTCGTTTTTCATCAAAATGAAACAGTGCTTCATACACATAAGTACCTATTTCATCTACCTTACCATTATTTAGGAGATGTGAACAAAGTTTTTCCCATGGCTCTTTATTGTCTTTATCTCTTACATCTATATATAGACGGCTCTTCATATATTTTGGGATTGATTTATCATATTCTCCCTCTTTGAGAAGTGCAATAAACTTTTTATTTGCACCTTCATATATTTCAGATGTTATAAGTGCCGTTTCGGCACCAACACCACGAACCCGATTATTTGCTTTTTGTGCATAAAGATGTGTACAGATAAGAAGTACAAAATCTGATGACTCAACAGCCGCTTCCATAAATTGGTAAATGTCTTGTCCTGGTTTCAAGTCATTCTGATCTAAAATAACATCAAAGCCACGTTCAGATAGATCCAAAGCCGCTTGACTAACCCACTTTTTGTGTTCATCATTATCATGAGAGTAGCTAAAAAAATGCGAGGTTTCAAGTTTCCCCTATAAGAATAAAATAGTTTTAATTCTTCAGTATTTTTGATAAATACAAATCATTTTAATAAGCGGGCTACTTGGGATACATATCGAACTTACATCTATGAAAAATTATAATAATTTGGAAAGTTTTCGTACTAATAAAGCCATTATTTAATGGCGGAGAGGCGGGGATTCGAACCCCGGATAGAGATTATTTCCCTATAACGGATTAGCAATCCGCCGCATTCAGCCGCTCTGCCACCTCTCCGAAATAATCGTTAAGCATGGTGAATATACATTTTCTTTTTAGAATATCAAGCGATAAAATAGGAGGGGTATGATTATTTGGGATTGTATTCCGAAATGAAGATTTTGCCGTTTTCCTGTTTGATAACGCACCGCTCGGTTTCATCCATAATTTCTCTATAGACTAATCCGAATGTTGCTTTCACGCCGGGATACACTTTCTTTTCGGCAATAATCTGAGCATCTTCTAACTTTTTTAATTCAAGTTGGATTGCTTCCTGTTCATCTTCAAGCGTTTTAAGATTTTGTGGTAATTCATCTCTGAATTTTTTAAGTTTATTGAGAACTTCGGTCTGTTCTTTTGAAATTTTACCATCTAATTTTAATCTTACCAGTCCAATCAAAACATCTTTAATTCGATCACCATCGGCAGTGATTCTTTCATGCTCTTTCACACATTCATTATATTTTTTCATAAGTTGATGATCGTACGCTACAGAAAGTTCGGTAAGGGTGCCTGATTCAGAGCCTAAATAACTAGCATGGATTTCTTTTTTTGCCTTTGTAGAACCACCCAGAATTTTACCCTTTGGACCTTTTACAATAACATTGCCACTAGTTTCTATTTGGCAGTTGATAGCTTCTCCCCCAAGGATAATATCACCTCCTGCAAAGATTTTCTGACCTTCGGCAAATTTCACATAGACTTCGCCACCAGCTTTCATAATACCGTCACCCTTGCCAAAGAACCCGCCTTTGACCATAATATTACCACTGACATCCAAATTGGCATCTTCAACATTGCCATTTACTTCAAGGTCGCCATCCGTTTTAATTGAGAAGCCGGTTGTGACACTACCGGAGACTCTCACAGATCCACGACAATCTAAGTTGCCGACATTAAAATCGATATCACCTTTAATGACCATGACATCATTTACAGAGACCTTATTATAAAGAAAGACAATTGCTCCGCTACAGGTTGCAGTCAGCGTGGTACCATCGGCACTCTCGGCTGTATTAACACCATTTTTAAACGGAAGATTCCGTCCATCGGGGCCTTTAATAAGTTTTCCATAGACATTTTTCCCGGGTATACCAGCTTGTGCCGGAGTACGGGTAACAAGAACTTCACCATCTTCAATGTTTTGGATAAAATTTATATTTTTATAATCAATCCGTCCATCGTCATCAACCTGAGGTTTATGGTCTTGGGCGGTATCAAAATGATATTTAAATTCAGAATTTATCCCTTTTTTCGGAAGTTCACCATCGGCGATTTTAATAGGATTATTATAATTTTCATCGTCGAGTGATTTTTTAATAAGAGCTTCATTGATACCAAAAGTTATACCATCGGTATACAGACTTTCCATAATCTCTTCAACCGATGGAGGCATTTCATTTGATGCAGGTTTTTTTATAATAATAGAAACTGCCATTGAATCTTTAGATACAGTGCATTGAAATTTATTTTTAGATGTCTGAGCTTCGGGTGTCGCCATTATATTTTCCTACTGAGCAGTTTGAGAATTTCCATTTTCTGTTGACAATAATCGCCAATAAGCCCGTTCTACTACTAAAGATATTTCATAACTTTTAAAAGGTTTGGTAATATATTCATCGGCTCCAAGCAAAAGAGCGTCTTTGACTGTATAGGTATCACCATAGGCAGTCATAATAATAATACTGGTGCCTTCATAATCAGCTTTAATATTTTTTAATAATTCAAATCCGTTCATGTTCGGCATTTTCATATCAGAAATTACTATATCAACTTTTTCTTTACCGAGTACTTCAAGAGCATTAACACCATCGTAGGCTGTAATGATTTTGTATCCTTCTCGAGAGAGTATTTTGGTAAGCAAATCCCGCATCATCTCTTCATCGTCTACTACTAATATTGTTACTTCGTTTTTCATTTATTTCTCTTTAATTATAAATATCAGATTCATGTTTTGTCAAAGTTGAAGTCAGCTCAGAGATAAAGTTCTCAAGCATGATTGGCTTATACATAACGCGACAAGCCCCGAGCACTCCTGCTTCGTTTATGAGTTTATCGGTAGCATTACCGGTAATAATCATAATAGGAACTTTCGGAGTTATTTTTTTTATTTCTACTAATACATCCAAACCGGAAATCTCCGGCATAATAAGATCAAGAGTTATCAAGTAATATGCTTTTTGTTTTGCTTTTTCAATTGCTTCATGCCCATCGTTTGCTAATTCGACAGAGAAAGCATCTGTGAGTTCACAAAAATCTTTAAAAACATCCTGTACCCATTTTTCATCATCAACAATAAGTACATTAAACGGCTTACCGCGATCTTCGGCCATTTTATTCAATTTGTCAAAATTTACAATAGTCATATTTATTCTCTTGTTTAATAGTTCTATTTCTATTGAAATGTTTTAGTTCTATTGAGATGTTTTAGTTCACAGACCTTACATTCCATATTATTCTATCGGAAAGAATTTCTAATTGCTTAGTTAGTTTTGATTCACGGATTCTATTAGAACTCATATTCGTCTTTAACTCCTAGTTCATCAAGGATTTGCCGACATTGTTCGATTATTGAGTTCAGTTTGTTTTCCAAATGATCTGATTGAAATCTCCCCGACGGAACATCATAGACCATCGTTTCTTTACTTTTTGCAGCATTTATAAGGAGAGATATTTCCTGCCCTGCCTTGACAGCTCCATTGACTAATTGTATAAACTCCGGTTCCAATTTGGAAAGTTGTTCTGAATCTTTTTTTTGCTTTGCTAAATAGATTGCAAGATTAAAGGCAAGCTCTTTTACTTCTTCATTAAGATTTTCGACATGTTCGATAAGATTAAATTCTTTTTCAGATAAGTCGTTCATTTTATTCCTGTCATGATTTAATAAGTTCTACTTTATTATCTGATTTGAGATTTACAAGTGTATTCAAATTCATGATACGATTATTTGATACAGATATTTTTTTAGCTGCGATTTCGATCCGTTTTAATCTCGCTAATGATTTTTGATTAAATTCATTTTTTCCAATAAGAAGACATTGCAGATTACCAATGATTATCGACAATGAGTTATTGATACCATGAATGACTTCGGCTGTTTCTTTTGAAATCTCATCAACGGTTGATCCAATAATTTTTTGATTTTGTAGTTCTGCAAGCTGGCTGGTAGAATTTATCTGGGCTGTTTGTAGTTCGTCCAATTGTAATGTAAGTTCATAATAGTCGACAAACTTTGAGATAAGAGTAGAACTTGATTCAACAAGTTTTATATCTTCTTGGCTGAATCTTTCGGTTGTAAAAGAGCCAAAGTTCAACACACCATACAAGCTGTCATCTTTCAAAATAGGAACAGATAAAAACGACGCGAAGTCTATATCTGGATTGTAACTTTTCTTTTTAGTTCTGTCGGCAATCAATATTGGTGTCGCAGATTCAGCAGACCATCCCGATAGACCATCACCAAGGTCTACATGTAAACCGGTAAGAATTTCAACATCCTGTTTTATTGATACGATTTTTTTGAGTTTATTCGTCTTAGAGTTTTTTAGATATAAAGTAGCCGCATCATACTTAATATGATTTTGCATGCAACTGAGAATCTTATGAAAAAGATTCTCATCAGTTAGATCAACATGAAGCAAATCGTCTAACAACCCTGTTGACATTTCAGTCCTGAATTTTTCTACCTGAGCCATAAGTTTATCTTGATCCAAAATATACTTTAGTTTTCATTTTCAACTCTCGCACTAGTTTATCTTCAAGTTTGCTAAAGAACCGAATTTTTTCAGGAGCTGCGATATGTAAATCAGGGTCATTGATATCATCATCCATAGTAGCCTGAAATATCCGAGTACCTTTTTCTTCCACTTTAAATGACTTTACCGCTAGTAATTTATTTCGTTCAATATCAAACAAACGCATTTCACCTTCGATGACTCCATAAGTCTGATACTTATGAAAAATCAAAGGGATATGAAATGATTTACGTTTTTCAAGCCGTTCACTTTGCACATCAATAATCATGACATACCGCCCGCCCATCTCACTACCCCAATCAAGAAGCAGATCGGTGTCGTAATAGTTTTCGGGAAACTGAGGGCTATCTTGTTGAGATACGTTGACAATATGAACATTAAGATTGGACTGTCGAGAAAAAGTCGATTGTACTTTTGACTCAAGTTTAGAATCAGCCCAAGCTAATTCGGGTGTAAAGATTTTGACAAATACTTTTCTATTTTTCGGTGCCGCAAAAATGCTCACTGAAAAAATAAGAACGATTATAGGAATTAATATTTTTTTCATAATAGTTTATTTTGTTTTTTTATAAATATATTTTTCAATAGTTTCATGAATACCTTCATTAAAATTTGAGATATTCTCTTCGAGTAATTCTATTTCCGGTTGCGACAACTGGTCCTTGAGACAATTCGGTGTTACAAATTCTATACCGACTAAATTTATAGCATCTTCCCTGTCAATTCTTTTTACAACACCAAGAACAGAGTCAATAGTTTCTGAGTCTTGAATCGTAAATTTCATAAGAACATAATCCTGAAGTGCGATAGTCTCTTTCAGTTCTACGAGGACACCACTAGCAGAGATATTAAAGATAGTTCCACTGATAGTGTAGACTTCTTCATTGATAATATCGTTAATATTATCTTTAAGATTCCGCATTGTAACAGGTGCCGAAATTTCTATACGGATAAATCGACGTTTGTTTTCCTGTTGAACTTTAAAAGGTTTTTTTACAAGTAGATCTGAATCGCTTAGTTCGATATCTGAGATATACTTTACATTTGTCTTGTCACTCATTGTTTACTCCTCCCGACTAGATAAACTCTCTGAAAGAAATTTATCAAACCGGTTTCTAGTTTTGATTGTATACTCAAGAGCATTGGGTGGTATCTTCTTAATCATTAATGATGTGAAGTGATTATTTTTATGTTCGTTGAGTATAAATTGAATGCCAACGTTATAGTTAAATTTATTTACTGAACTTGTATGTTTGACTTGTCCCAGGATTAAATTCGGTAGGTCAGGACTGTCATAATCGATATTGAGCAAAAGAAAAGTTTCATCGGTAATCTTTGACGGTACCGGTAGAAGAATTCCACCGCTTGAAACATTAAGTGCTTCGACCTGCAGCCAACGTAATTTAGCAATGTCAGTTTCGACAATACGTTTGATTGGAAAGATTGCACACCGCACCAACAGATCAAGATTATACCGTTTGAACATTCTCCGTTGTAGCGGAATGACTGACTCACTTAACACAATATTACTGCGACCACTCATAGTTTGATACAGTTTTGCTTTGGCGGAGACTCTTTGTCCTTTGTAATCAAATTGCACGATGACTTCTTGATCATCGTCAATATTACAAATCAAATCATTGACCCCTTTGCGGTCGACCGAAATTATATTCTCATGCACCATGACAACTTTTGTATATAGAGAATTATTCTCAAGTTGGTTTGAGAGAATAAGAATTTCTCTTCCCACAAGAGTTGAGAGAACTAACTCATTGCTATTAAGTTTGTTTTTTGATTTTTCTGTTTTAGAAATCGAAGATGTTCCCATATCAGAGCATCCCCTTTTTTCTTTGTTTAATCTGTTCGTTAAAAATAAATGAAATCAGTTTTTCCTGATCTTGCGTATTAAAATTTTTGGTAAGATTAGAAACTTTTTTTATCGGAAAATTATTTTCAAATGCCATGACTTCAGAACTGCCAATGATTTCGATACCACTAAGTCTGGTATGATTATCTAAGATTACACGATGTACTCGTCCTAAAACAGGAACCTTTATATTCAGTTCATCAAAGAGTTGTATTTTCATCAATAGAAAAGAATTTTGTTTTACAAAATCTTTTGTCTCAATTAAAATGCCATTACCACTTATATCCCATGAAAACGAACGGCTCCATTCTTGATTCGATTTATAGATTGCATTAAATGGCGTATATTCCACGGCTGTTGAATAAATAAGACGGCTGAAATTTCTTCTTTGGATTCTCTTCAGAAATTTTGGTTCTGATAAAAAATATTGCCAGCGTCCGTTTACATTTCGTTTTTGTATAGTCGATTGAAATTGATAAATAGCATCGCTCTTTGTGATTTGAAGAGTCACTTCACAGTTGTCTCTCAAAAGTATATCACCTTTGATAAGTTCAGGCTGTGTGACAACAAGTCCGTTATCAACAAAATCTTCGATACGAGCAAGATATAAACCTGCATTTGTATCTTGTGCTGTCAAGATTTCTAATTTTTCCCAGATTAAAAGAGGTTCCGGAATTTTTGGTATAGAAATTTGCATGCGACCCTTAACTATTCCTTTTAATGACTGCCATATTGTCTTTACCCTGCTCTATTGCGAGTTCCAATATTTTACGAGCAAGAGCAATGCGAGAACGATCATTTCTATTTTTGTAAATAAAGTCCTGACCATACTTAATAGTGCTGTTAAAATATCCACGGGCGGAATCATGGTCACCTACTCGTCGCGAAAGTTCTGCGATAAGATATGATGCTTGAATCTGCTGATTACCCGGAGTAATTTCTTTGCCCGATGCAAATGCTTCTTTATAATAATGTACTGATTTTGAGAGAGCTTCTTTTTCATCAGTTACAACATTTGTATTTGATCTTTTTAAGTCGATAAGGAAACTTACAAAACTATTACTGTTGCCAAACCCTGCCCCAACTGAACTTCCGTTAGAACCATTGCTGGTGTTTGTCTGGTAGTCGTTTGACAATATTGTCAATGTGTCTACAGCCAGTTGATATGTCTGTAGTGATGCCTGTACACCGGATAATTCTTGGGAGAATTTTTCTGTGTATGGTGCCATCAATGCTTTGACATCGGCTGTTAATTCTTCAGTTTCAAAATGTGCATTTAAGTGGCGACTATATTTTGAGAGTTCTTCGGTTGTAGTTGCTACTGATCCTTTAAATCCGGCAAGCGATTTTTCAAGTTCTAAAAGCATCCCTTTAACAAATTGCTGATTAGGATTTTCAGCTTTATCAAAATCTCTAAAGAGCCAACCGATTCTTAAATAGAATCGTCCGAGGTCTAAATTGCTTTTACGTTCATTAAAGAGTTCGTCGATTATTGCAAGATGCAGTTTAACGATTGCAGATTCGTTCGGATAATCAGCAATGTTTATCGATTCACCCATAGCTTTTAAAACAGAATCTGCTTGAGCAAGTTGCTCAAGATGTTTTTCTTTAATTGTCTTTAAGCGATAAGAACGAAATGTATTATCATTTTTCCATTCTTTAAAATTACTATTAAATTCTCTTGTGTAAAAACAGTTTGTGCAGACTGCCGTAAAATATACCAATGGATTATAACTTTGATAACGAGGGTATTTCCATTTAATATCTTTTGGACAAAAATCGGTATCCCTACCACCTTCCATAAATGAACCGACTTTGATAGTCTCGAATTCATTTATCGTTTTGCAAATAGGACATTCAACCTTTGCTAGAAATACTGGGCTCTCATTTGACATAATATTCTCCGTATGTTTATTATCTTATATTCAAATTTAGTAGTGCCAATTCTGAATCTGACACGGGTAAAACTCTTTTAATTTTCTCTTGTGTTGCACCGGCTAAAAGCATTTTTTTGGCTAGGTTGATCGCTTCCTTGCGATTCATTCTGCCATTGTTTTGCTGGAGCGGAACTTCTTCTGGTATTGTCTTTTTCTTTAATACAACGTTTTCATTTTGTGAACTACCAAAAGAGATATAGTCTACTTTTTCATTTGCTGTTGATACAGCTAAGTTATTTACATCTTCAAATTTTTCATCTGTTGTTATTTCTTCAATTACTTCATCAAATGTGCTACTCTTTTTTTTCTTTGTGAAAAGAGAAAAAAGTATCACTGAAATAATTCCTGCCAATAAATAGCCTCCTGCATTTATTGCCATGTCTATCAAAAATCCTTGTGAAAGTTCCATTTTCACTTATCCTTTGTTATGCATTAAAATCAACATGTTCAGATGGAGAGTCATCATCGGAATTTTCCGAATCTGTTTCTTCTGACTTCTCTTTTGCCTCATCTTGTTGCTTCTCATGTTTATCGTCTTCGTTTGTTTCTTCTTCATCTTCTACTTCTTCGTGTAAGATGAGAATATCTTCTTCTTTTTCGTGATCCAGTTTATCTTTCATCTTTTCTTTTAAGAGATCAGAAAAACCGTTTTTCTTCTTATCCTTGTTGGAGCGATCAGTCGGTTTTACCCGTTCAGTTGTCGAAACGCCAGATTGATTATCTACAGTGCGGAAGAGTTCATCCATCTTAGCGGCTCCTTATCTTTTAAAATAGTTTAACCGGTCAAAGCAAATTTCTCTCTCACCATCATCCGCAATTTCATCACAGCTTTTGTATGAATCTGCGATACGCGTGACTCGGAGATTGTCATTACTTCGCCAATTTCTTTTAATGTCAATTCTTCAAAGTAATACAGGGCGATTACTAATTTTTCCTGCTTAGTCAGTTTGTTAATAGCAACGCCCAACAATGTTTTTAATTCTGCTTTTTCTAAATCACCTAAGATAGAAACAGTTTCGTGGTCAATGACCGTTTCAATTCTTGGAACCTGACGGTTATCATCTTCACGATAGATAACTTCATCAAGCGACAAAATGTGTGTTCCCGATACATCGTTTAAGGCAGCATGTAGTTCAGGCATTGAAAGATCCATCTGTTTTGCAAGTTCAACTTTTTCAGGTTTTCTTCCGTGAACATTTTCAAGTGCTGATAACGCTCTATCAATTTCACGTGCTTTTGCTCGTGTAGATCTTGGCACCCAGTCAAGAGCACGAAGTTCATCTAAGATTGCTCCACGAATACGAGGCACGGCATATGTTTCAAACTTGACACCACGTTCAGGATCGTAATTTTTGAACGCTTCGATAAGTCCTATCACTCCGGTTGAAACTAAATCATTGATTTCAACAGAGCGTGGAAAACCCATCGCCATTCTTGTCGCAACGTTCTGTACAAGCGGAACATATTTATCAAGAAGTTTTCTGCGACGTGCCGGTGAACGATCATTCCAGTAACGAGTCCATTCATGTGGTGCTACATCCCACTTCTTGACACGCTTCGGCTTTACAATTGTTTCTGTTGCTTTTGAAACTGTTGTTTTTTTAGCCATAGTGGTTTTTTTCTTCTTTTCTTTTACTGTGCTAACCATAAGTATGCTATTCCTTTATGTCGGCTGTTGCCGCAGTTTTATTTATTCTTTCAAATGAATTGATTTGCCCAAAAGGTGTTTTAGTTCCTAAGAGCTTGTGTGCCAAAACATTAAGTTCTGAAAATGATGTTGAGGCTGGGACTGAATTAAAGAGTGTTTTCTGTGAAGCTACTGATTTTCTGAAATCATCGTTCTCTTTGAGATATCCAAAATATCTTGGGATAGACTCAACAAACCGTTCGGCAACAGCACAAAGTTTGGAATAAATGTATTCCGCTTCATCAGATGTTGTTGCGCGATTTACTAAAAAACGACACTCTAAATTTGAGTTGATGTCATGGAGATATTTGAAGAGTCCATAACTATCGGAAATTGATGTCAGTTCCGGTACTAAAACCGTAATGACAATGTCGGAACCATAAGCCATGACCGAGCTGTGTTTGTTGACACCAGAACTATGATCTATCAATACAAAATCGTACTCGGTAGATTCAGTTCTAATTCGGTTTATACAATTGGCGATAGTTGCAATATCTATCTCTTCAAATAGACCGATCGAATTAGTCGATGCGAGCATGTCGACATTATCAGAAACTTTTACAATAGCTTCTTTTAAAGATAGTTCGCTTTTGGCAAACTGTTTAAATCCGTAATCTACATTGATGTTTGCAAGGACATGCTGGTTACCGAAGTTTACATCGGCATCAACAATGAGAACCTTCTTGCCCATACGACTGAGCGTATCAGCAAGGTTAAACACTATAACAGATTTTCCGACTCCGCCTTTACCAGAAATAATAGAAATTAATTTTTTCTGCGATTTTTGTGGAGTGAAATCTTTTTTGTTCAACTGTAATCTATTCACTTGCAACCTCAACTTGTAAAACTTGGTTGACAATTTGATCAACTTGTGGGGCATGAAGCATTCCAACCCCACCTTGTGAATCGGTTGTATATAAAATTTTCAAACCAAATGCGTAGGCTGCTGTTATGAGCGTGCCAACACAGGTTGATAAATCTGTTTTTGTAATTGCAAGATGTGTAGGATTAATCGCGTTCATCTGTTCTGTCATAGCGATGACATCTTTGGAACGCATGATGGCTGAGAAGACAGCGATGCGATACGATGTACCGATAGCATCGAGCTTGTCATTTATCGGAACGATATTTTCAACTATATGCGGAGTCGCAACAGTATCGATAAGCGTGACGGTATCTTTATTTTGTGATGATTCCATGGCGGTACGGTTGTCAGCATAATCGGCACCTAAGATTTCAGCGTAAGCTGCTATTTCGTCGATAGCACCCATCTTGACATCGTCGAGAGTCAGAAGAGTCACTTTCTTTTTCTCTCTCAAGACAAGTGTTGCGGCAAGTTTACCCATCACCGATGATTTACCAGAACCGGCAGGACCTACAACAGCAAGTTTATCACCTTCTTGCAAAGTGATTCCATCGGCGGTTAGCTGCAGAATTTTTGCTACCAGTTGGATCTTAGCAAAAATTATAAGTTCTTCAGAACCGTCGTAAGACTCGTTCAGTTCTGAAATAAATTCTGTTATCAACTGTTCACAAAAATCATGTGCGTGCAGTTGATCTTCGACTTCTTGAAATTGATTAACTTCGGTTTCAACAGAAGTATTTCCATTATCTAGGAAATTGTTTATCTTAAGTTCTAATTTTTCATAACGTTTTTGCCATACATCGTCAGCTTCTTTTTTGACTGTTACCTTTTTAATCGGAGTCGTTTCAACTGGAGTTGTTGGTGCAGGAGTTTTCGCTTGTGGTGTTACTTTTTGTGTGGATGGTTTTGCTTCATCAGGGAAAATCTTAGTTGTCTGCCCAACAGTTGGGTTCTCTAAACAGGCAGTAACTTCATAGATGATCCGACCTAAAGAACCGGTCTCCTGTGTAGTTTTTAATACGATTGCATCTCCGCCCATTTCTTCACGAACTCTTTTTAAGGCGGCAGAAGATGTCTCTGCTCTAAAAGTTTTAATTATCATCGTTTAACCTCACCATCCCTGTTGAAACCAACTCAACATTCGGTAATATTTCGTTATATGAAACCACAGCAAGTGACGGACACGATGCTTCGATTAATCTGCGTAAAGCGAGTCTGATATTTGGAGAACAGATACAGACCGGAGTGTAACCGGCAGACTGCATAAGTTCTGACTGTGATTTAATTTTTTCTATGAGTATCTCTGTCATGGCAGGATCCATCACAAGCATCAAGCCTTGTTTGGTATTCTGAACAGAGTCAGCTAATTGTTGTTCTATTTGAGGATCTATCGTAAAGACATTTACTTTACCACTTTTGTCACGATAGAGATCTGTGACCTGACGCTTGAGCGACATGCGAACATATTCTGCTAAGACATCGGAATCTTTGGTCACACCGATATAGTCGGATGTTGTTTCTAAAATTGTTGCTAAGTCGCGAATTGGAATTTTTTCAGCAAGCAACGATACAAGTACTTTTTGTAAAGAACCTAGTGGTACGACTTCTGGAATTACTGAATCGACTAATGCCGGATAATCTTCTTTGAGTGTATCTACAAGTTTTTGAACATCTTGACGAGATAGAATTTCCGATGATGCGTTTCTGATAACTTCGGTCAGATGCGTCGCAACAACAGCCGATGGTTCTACAACAGTAAATCCTTTTGCTTCGGCAATTTCTTTAAGGTTTGGAATAATCCAAGTTGCTTTCAGACCAAAGGCAGGATCAATAGTATCAAACCCATCAAGTTTATCATCAACAAAACCAGGATTGATAGCTAACAGATGGTCAATCATCAATTCAAACTTTGCGATAGTAATACCTTTAATTTTTATTTGATACTCGTTCGGAGCAAGCTGTACATTGTCACGAATACGAACCGATGGAACTATGATGCCTAATTCTGTCGCAAGCTGTTTGCGAATCGTACCAACTCTGCTTAAGAGATCGCCACCCTGTTTCACATCAACAAGCGGAATCATGCCGTAGCCAATTTCAAGTCCTAATGAATCAATCTTGAGTAAATCTTCAGTACGTTCTTGAGGTTTTTCTTCAGTAACTTCTTCTTGCTTCTGTTTTTCTTCTACTTCATCTTTTTCTTTTTGTTTTTCAGCTTCGCTAGACATATACCCAACCGCACCAACAACGGCACCTAAGACCATGAAGGTCATTGTTGGCATACCCGGCATCATTCCGAATAAGAACAGCACAATCGACGCAACCATGATAGCTCTTGGCTGTCTGGTTAACTGCTCGGCGAGTTCTGTACCCATGTTAGATTCGGATGTTGAACGGGTAACGATAATACCCGAAGCAGTGGAAACTAAAAGTGATGGGATCTGTGTGACGAGCCCATCACCAATTGAAAGGAGCGAATACGTTTTCATTGAATCCGCGAAAGACATATCGTTTAAAGCGATTCCAATAATGAAACCACCTATAATATTAATCATAGTAATTAAAATACCGGCGATAGCATCACCACGTACAAACTTAGAAGCACCGTCCATCGCACCGTAGAAATCTGCTTCACGAGCGATCTCTTGACGACGGTTACGTGCATCTTCTTCAGATAAGATACCGGCGTTTAAGTCAGCATCGATAGCCATCTGTTTACCGGGCATCGCATCCAAAGTAAACCTCGCCGAGACCTCAGAAATACGTCCGGCACCTTTGGTGATAACAACAAACTGAATGATGACAAGAATTATGAAGACGATAAACCCAACAACGTAGTTTCCTTGTACTACAAAATTACCAAACGAGTTGATAACTTCACCAGCGTACGCTTCACCAAGAATAAGTCTTGTCGATGCGACGTTTAACGATAAACGAAGTAGCGTTACAACTAAAAGCATTCCCGGGAATACAGAGAGTTCTAAAGGTTTTTTGATATATAAAGTTGTCAATAAAATTACGATTGAAAATGTGATATTAAAAGCCAGAGCAAAATCAAGCATCATCGTTGGAATCGGTATAATAAGTACCGCAATAATTCCAATAAATCCGACGGCTAATAACACATCAGAACGGGAAGATAATTTTTGTAACATTGATTCTTGCATCTTAATTTACTTTCTTCCCTTTGAGTTTATATACATGTGCTAAAATTTCAGCAACTGCTTTAAAGAGATTCGCAGGAACCATATCACCGATTTCACAAATTTTGAACAAGGCACGTGCAAGTGGTTTATCTTCGATAACCGGAACACCATGGTCTTTGGCAATCTGTTTAATTTTTTGGGCAATCTTCCGTTCACCTTTAGCAAGCACAACCGGAGCATCACCTTTGTCAGCATCATACTTTAAAGCAACTGCGATATGTGTCGGATTAGCGACGACAACATCGGCCATAGGGACAGCATCCATCATGCGTGAACGAGCCATGTCGCGTTGTACCTGACGAACCCGTGCTTTAAGCTGCGGCGAACCTTCGGTATCTTTGTATTCATCTTTTAAATCTTGTTTTGACATTTTGATAGATTTTTCATGTTCGTATTTTTGATAGGCGTAATCCAAAATAGCGATAGCAAAAATAACCGATGCCATTTTGAGAGCGATACCAAGAGTCATCTTACCCATTGTGATTGCAAATTGGAAAATCGACATATCCGGTAAGAGGAAGAATGATTCAAAATCGCCGGCGATAGTTTTATATCCGACCCAACCGATGACTGTAAGTTTTGCGGTATCTTTAAATAGTTGTACCAAAGATTTCATCGAGACAATCTTTTTGGCACCTTTGAGCATGTCTAGTTTTGACCACTTAGGTTCTAATGCTTTTGGAGTAATTTTAAATCCAACTTGAGCAATATTAATTGAAAATGCTATAACCATGAGCAATGCAAACAAAGGAGATAAAAGCATAAAAAACTTAAGCATTGAATCACCAAAGACAGTAATGTATGATTGATCAGCAATTGCCATCTCAGGTGCGTGTGCCATAGTGTATCGCATAAGTTCCATAATGTTGTCAGCCATAAAAGGACCCATCATGTAAATAGATAAAAACCCTAAACCGAGAATCGCAGAAGAATTCAAGTCCATCGACTTGGCAACTTGCCCTTCATCACGTGCTTTCTCGCGCCGCCTCGACGACGCCCGTTCGGTTTTGTCTTGGGAGGAGTCTTGATCTGACATCAGTTCTTATCCCTTCCCTATCGAATAGAGTAACGTTCTCATGCCATCATCGAAATAATGCATCGACTGTTCGATGACATAAGTGAACATCGGTAGAGACATTCCCATGACTACTAATCCGACTGCGATTTTTATAGGCATACCAACAAAGAATACATTCATCGTTGGCATTGTCTTCGCGATAGTACCTAGTGCTATATCTGTGAGATAAAGTGTTATGATTATCGGTGATGCGATTTTAAATGCGATCACAAAAATATAAGCTGAGTATCTCATCATCATTTCGCCAACAGCTCCGGTCATTTGAAAATTACCGGGAGGGATTACTTCGAAACTTTCCACTAAACCGTTTATGATTAAATGATGTCCATTGATTGATATAAATAATAAGAGTGCGAGGATATACCAGAACCGTCCAATGATAGAAACCTGGGTATTGTTCGATTGATCAAATACTTGAGCAAACATAAACCCGATTTGATAACCGACTATTGTTCCCGCGAATAAGACACCGTAGAAAATCAAACGGAAAATTAAGCCGATAATAAATCCGATTAGGATTTCGTTAAATACTAATCCGGCTAATTGCCATGTTGATTTTATTTCTGAAAAGATTTCAGGATTCGGGATGGTAGATGTAATCAGCAGCCCAAACATGATAATCATACCCATCTTCACAAGCTTTGGTATTGCTTTGTCACTCAAAACAGGAGCCATAATAAACAGGCCGGATGTTCTGATCATGACCATCATAAAGATGATTATCTTATCGGAGCTATAATTAATAAATTCAAACAAGTCAAAATTCCTTAGAATACGGGTTATTCGACTATATGTATCACAAATCATGTGCCAAACGATTTAGATGATTTTTTGAATTTTAACTGATTGTGTTACTTGAGGTTACGATATGCGTAGTTTGAGTGCTTTTGGTTCTCGCTTAAGATTGTGGAAAAATTTACCAGCCCTGTTGGAAAAAAGTTCACCTCCCCCTTTTTTAAGCTCATTTTTGTTAGCCCGTTAAAGTCGGAATCATTTCAAACATATGTCTGGCAAAGTCTACCGCCATATTTATCATCCATGGTAAAAATATCAGTAAAGCCAAAGCTACTGCCACGATTTTTGGAATAAAAGTCAGGGTCATTTCCTGAATCGATGTTATCGCTTGAAAAATTGAAATGGTAACACCAACGACCAAAGCAGCGACAAGCATTGGAGATGACAGCAGAAGCACCATTGTGAGTGCTTCACGACCGATTGTAACAACTGTTTGTGGATTCATATATTGCTCCTTCTAAAGATGGAAAGATTCCACCAACGATTGTATAAGTAAATACCAACCATCAACTAATACGAATAACAAAATTTTGAATGGCAACGAAACGATAATCGGCGGCAGCATCATCATACCCATAGACATCAGAACCGATGCGACAACCATATCTATAACTAAAAATGGAATGAATAAAATAAAGGCAATTTGGAACGCTGTTCGCAATTCAGAAATCACATAGCCCGGCACCAAAACATGTAGCGGTAAATCTTCCTGTGAATCAGGACGGTCAATCTTGGCGATATCTACAAACAAAGCGAGATCCTTCTCTCGGGTTTGAGAAAGCATAAACTCTCTAAAGGGAGTCACTGCTTTATCAAACGCTTCTTCTTTGTCTATCTGTTCTTCAAGATATGGTTTGATACCTTCGTTATACGATTTATCAATCACCGGTGACATAACGAAAAATGTAAGTATCAATGAAAGAGCTATCAGTAACTGCCCCGGTGGCATCTGTTGTACGCCCATAGCCTGACGTAAAAACGACAAGACAATAGTAAACCGAATAAACGATGTCACCATAATCAAAATAGATGGTGCCAATGTAAGCACGGTCATCAAGATTACAATTTGTAAAGTAGTCGAGAGATCACCGCTATCGGTTGCCTCGCCCACTTCGATAGATACTTTCGGAAGGGTTTGTGCTGCAAGCTGCATAGTGCTTAACGCTATTAAACTTGAGGCTGAGATAAAAGTTCTCAGTAACTTTTTCATATCCTATATCTTTCTTTATGTGACATCCATGTCACTGGTAAAAGTCAATTTTTACCGAAATTTAAAATTTATACTTCAACCTTTTGAGTTGTCTGTACATCTAGTATTGATTTTAACCTATCAGTTTTTGTAAATGCTTTAATCTTATCCGATGCTGAGGTCAGCATATTTTGAAATACATCCGGTTCAATCTCAACATCCATTTCACGCAAGATCTCTTTTGTTTCATCCGAATCCATTTCGGTTAACATAGAGACCTGACTTTCTGTCGATGAAACCAGAACTGATTTACTCCCGACACGAATTAGCGATACTGATTTTTTAGGGCCGATATATGTTGTTTCCAACAGTTCTAAAACATTATTTTTCTTATTGCCTGAATACTTTTTACCCATCATCTTTTTGAGTATGAACAACCCAAGATAGATAGCCAGTATCACAACTGCCAAAGCTGCACCGACTTTAAAAAGTGACGGCATAGCAGATGATGAATAATTACTGAATAGCGACTCTTCTGCACTCGCTGTTTCAGCTTGCGTAACCGAAGTTTGTGCTGCGTCAATTTGAGAGACAGTTTCGTTCTCAGCAGAAACCTGCCCCGAGTTTATCATCAGTAAACCAAGCAAAGCAAAAACAATTATGATCATCACTAAAAATTGTGATTTTGTAGGAAAATTATTTTTCTTCACCGAGTGCCTTCAATCTTTCTTCAGGTGTCAACAGTTGTGTTATACGCACACCAAAGTTTTCGTCGATTACCACAACCTCACCTTTGGCAACAACTCTCTGATTTACTAATAAATCAACAGGTTCGCCGGCAAGTTTTGCAAGTTCGACAATAGAACCGGGTCCGAGTGCTAAAATATCTGATATAGACATTTTTGTTCTGCCAAGCTCAATAGCGATCGGTAGATTGACATCTAATAGCATATCAATATTTTTTGTTTCCGGTGCTCCGGCAGGTTCTGATAGATGTTGAAACTCAACATTTGAAACAGATTGTTCTTCAGCAGGAAAATCAATATCGCCTAGTTCAGCCTTACTGTCATCAGCGGGCAGATCTTCAAGCATAGCGAGCATCGCTGCTTCGGCGTCATCTTCTGAGGCATCATCCTCATTGACAACTTTGCTTTCATCAACAGCTTCTTCAGCTCCCTCGTCGGAAACAGCATCAACGGCAACATCCTGTTGTTCGTTTTCAGCTTGAGACTCTTCAATGTTCTCAGGTTTGTTAAGATCTTGTTCGTCAGTCATTACTTTGTGACCTCCATATCTTTATTTAATTCTTTTTCTTTACTATAATCCGGTTCGCCCTCTTCAAAGAACTCCATAACCTGGAATGCTCTTTTTTTACCTGAGAGACCCGGATTTCCTATGTATTTTTTTCGATGATTGACATAAATATCAATTGGTTCTGAACTTTTCTTTTCAGATGGAATAATATCGCCAAGCTGCAGACTTAAAAAGTCACGTACTTTTATATCTGTGTTTAAAAGTACCGCAGCAACATCAGCATCCACATTTTGTAGATTGAATAAATTTAAAACTTTATCAGCGTGTAGATTTTTCTTCTTGGTTGCATCAATCCAGTTTTGTGCAGACAGTTTTGTTATGATAGGTTCTAAAGCAACATATGGATAACAAAGTGTCAGCAAACCGGTTGATTGAAATAATTTTATCTGGAATGAAACGACTACAACTGTCTCACCCGGAGGTACGATTTGAATAAACTGTGGATTGGTTTCATAACTTTTTTGATCAACAGAGATCTGTACAATATTTTCCCATGATCGTTCTAAATCACCATACAGTTTATTAACCAGACGAGCCATTACTGATTTTTCAATTCCGGTAAGTTCTCGTTCGGTCTCTAAAATTTTCCCGTTTCCACCAAACATTCTATCGATGAATGCAAAAGTCAAAGTAGGGTTAAAATCCACCAAGTTGACTGCATCAAGAGGGTCAGCACCAAAAGTATAAGTACACGATGGTGTCACCAGTGACATAATAAATTCGGAATATGTAATCTGATCAACAGAGACTAAGTCGACATCGACGATTGTCCGCATGATTGCTGACAAGGTAGATGCATAATGACCGGCAAAGTTGTCATGCATATTTTCAAGTGTTCGAATCTGATCTTTGGATACTCTATTCGGATGCTTAAAATCGTATGCGATAACTGACCGCATCTTATCATCATCATAACTGTCCTCATCGACAAAATCATCTCCTGTCGATACAGTCGTCAGTAGAGCATCTATCTCATCTTGTGAAAGAATTTTTGCCACTTCATAAATCCCTTATTGTAAAACAAAGTCCGTGTAATAGACACCGGCTAAATCTTCGGTGTGCATAAGTTTTGAGAGACGTTTTTTTATCTGATAGCGAACGATCTCTTTTTGTTTGGCATTTGTTAATTCTGCTACTGTTTTTGAAGAAAGAATTGTTATCAAGGCATCGCGAACAATTGGTTCTTTATGCGTAAACTCTTGTTGTAATTCCATTGACTCAAGTTCAAAGCCAAAAGAGACAGACAAAAATCGTGAGCCACCGGTACCCGCCGGATTGATAACAATGTTTTCCATCGAATAAATAATTGATGAAACTTCATTACCATGAGCATCAACCAATGGTTCCTTATTTTTATTTTGTTTTTTCTCGACTTGTTGAGTTTGTTCACCGTCTTCTCCTTCAGGAGCTTCAGACATCATTGGTTTAATAACAAACAAGGCAAGAACAATTCCTAAGACTACAACACCAGCACCAATACCGCCGAATAAGATAAGTTTGTTCCCACCTTTTTTCTTTGGTTCTTCTTCCGGCGTTCCGCCTTCTACTACTGTTTTATCTTCATCAGCCATTAGTTACTCCCGTTGGAGATAGTGTGCGTATCCGAGCTTTTGACTCGGATACTGCTCACTCTATTTCTAAATTCTGCTACCAGTTGAATAATCAGCTCCGTTGATTCTTTGACCATTATTTTCTTACCGGTAGTAAGAGAAATAATCGTATCAGGAATCGCTTCGACAAACTCAATTAAGTCTGAGTTCAGGACAAGCTTGGAATCATTTAATCTGGTAACTGTTATCATTTATTTACTACCTTTTAATATTCACTAATTCTTCAAGCATCGAATCGGATGTTGTAATGATTCGAGAATTTGCCTGGAACCCACGCTGGGCGGTTATCATTGTGGTGAACTCTTGAGCAATATCAACAGATGATGCTTCTAAAGCACCAGATGAAATAAGACCCGAGACTGTTGCACCCGCGATACCTTCGATTGCTTCACCGGAGTTTGCCGATACTTGGAATCTTGAATTACCAACTTTTCTCAAACCAGCTTGGTTAGAGAAATCAGCAAGTGAAATTTGTGCCAAGACTCTTGTTACACCATTTGAGAAGAAACCAGAAATATTTCCAACTTGGTCAATTGCAATCTTGTCAAGAAGACCAAGACCATAACCATCTTGTGAAATAATTGATGCGGTATGTCCACCAGGAGATTCAAATCCAGTGAGACCATCAAATCCGTTTGGAGTTCCGGCATCAACTGTTAATGAAATTGTGTCGGCACCATTGCCGGGATCAATCGTCATTGAATTTGCACCACCGTTGTAGGAGAATGAATTCAACGAAGCATCTCCGTTAAATTGAATATACCCAGATTGTCCGGAAGTAATGTTTTCACCGTCCAATGCCGATGCTTCCCATTCCCATCTGTTATCTAAACCTGATTTGAAAAATTCAAGTGATAAAATATGTTTGGCACCTAATGAATCAAAAACAGCAATAGATGTTGAGTGCGTTGTATCAGCAGTTTCAATGACAAGTGGATTTGTTCCTAAAGGACCAGTCACTTCAAGACCACCTTCAGCTTTAATCTCAACTCCACCACCACCTAAACCAGTTAGCCCAATTACTAAACCTGTGGTAGAATCAATATCTAAACCTAAAATTGATTCAAAAGGTCCGGCAGACGTACTAGTTCCATGTGTTGGTGTAAAAGTATCTGTAGCTACATAATCAGATGCCGCACCACCTGAAGATATTATAGGTGTATCAGCTGCAGCACCAAATAGTTGTGTTGTAATAGAACCTGCTACACCACCCGAGATTTCAATATTATAATCTGATTGAGAACCTGCAAAATCACGTGTTATCACCAAATTACCTGACGCTTCATCAATTTTGGCAGTTATTCCTTGTAATTCGTTTATTTGATCCATGATTTCACCAACTGTTGTAGATCCATCAGTTATTCTAATAATTTCTGAACCTGAACCATCAACACTTATAGACATATCACTGAAGTCTGTTACGCCCAAATCTGTTAATGTTGTACTATTTGTCAGCATAGTAGGTGAAATTGAACTCGGTAGGTTTATCGAAGATGCGGTTGATTGATTACCTTCAATTACTATTGAATGAGATCCGCCTACACCATTGGTAGCTAACCCACTTACCAACGTTACACCAGAGCTACTAGTATTTAGTAAAGATGGATATGCTGTTGTTGCTGTTGAATCAATATTATTTGAAAGAGATATTTCTTCAGTTGAACGAGCAGGATCCTGTTGACCAAACGGAATAGTAATCGGACCGGTTGTCGCAAGCGACGGAATCTCACCAGATGAATCAGCATTTTTACCAAGCACAAACATACCGGTAGCAGGGTCAACTAAATTGGAATTGGCATCAAAACCAAATGCACCCGCACGAGTATAAAATTTGTTGCCATTTGTATCACCAAGGACAAAGAAACCGGAACCTTGAATCGCTAGATCAGTAATCTGACCTGTTGTTTCCAAGCCACCTTGTTGGAACAAAGTATCAATCGCAGCTACCTGCATACCTAAACCAAGCTGCACAGGGTTTGTACCACCCGATGTAGCCGATGGGCGACCGGCACCTCTAAAAGTTTGTACCAGTGCTTCCTGGAAATTAACACGACTGGCTTTATAACCAATTGTATTAATGTTAGCAATGTTGTTACCAATTACATTCATACGAACCTGGTGGTTTTTCAGACCGGACACACCGGCAAATAGTGAAGCCATCATAATAAGGTTACCTCCTTGAGGGTAACCGGAATTTCTCTATCATAATAGAGTCCAACTCCGGGAATTAAATTATTTATATTTCTGTTTTCTTTTTTCATTAGATTATCACCGCTGAATCAATTGATGTTACCACGCCTTCACGTAAGTCATCTTTATCAAAAGCTGTGATGATTGTTCTATTCTCAACTGAAACGACAAAAGCTGTGTCATCGGAAAGTATCAAAGTGTCTTTTGAACCTTTTTCAGCTGCTTTATCAACCGCATTTGCAATTGCGTTTAATTTTTCTTCGCCAATTTCTATACCACGTGAGTACAGACGTTGTGATGCATGTTTAGAAAATGAGATATTACGATCACCGGCAAGTTCTTGCGAGAACATCTCTTTAAAAGATTTCTCACCGGTCTGCGAAAGTTTATCAGTCGGCTTATCTCTTTGAGCAATCTCAATCAAATTGATTGGTCGCTGATAGTTACTTATTTTCATTCCATTTCCTATACTCATCTTAAATCTACTTTCTAATTTCCGTCGCCACTAGTATCATCTGGGTCATCTGTTGTATCATTAGTAGTGTCACCGGTGTCGAGGTCAAAGGCACCCGGTTCACCAACTGCTGAAACCGCACCGAGAGGAACTTCTGTACCTTGAATGCGTAAGAATGCTCCGCCATCACGATAGATAACTGATTCAACTGCTCCGATTAAAGCTAATCTTGGTGTAAATGTAGTTCCATCAGCCATTGATGCTGTCGCTTCAATAGTGTAGTATCCTTCATCAACTCTATTGCCGGATGCATCAGTACCATCCCACTCTATTGAATTAACTCCAGCTTGCAAATTATCCTGTGAAATAGTTCTTACAACTTTACCTGAAAAATCAGTAATAGTGAATTCAACTGTATCAACATTGTTATCTAATGAAAAGTTGATTACCGCAGGTTTTTCATGGTCAAAGTAAAGACCGTTATAACTCGCTTTGGCATCTTTACCAATTAACCCTGAAGCCATAACATTATTTAATGATTGCGATTGGAGGAAATCTAATTCATTTGATCTTTCGATTCCATCCGCAATATTTGTCATCTGTTCAAGTGAAGAGAACTGTGCTAACTGTGCAATTGACTCTTCATTTGACATTGGTTCTAAAGGATCCTGATACTGCATTTGTGCAACTAGTAATTGTAGAAAATCATCTTTTCCAAGTTCTTGTAAAGAACCTGTCTGTTTTACCTGACCGTTTGCGTCAGTTGCTATTGGTGATATAAATCCCATACCATACTCCTATGCTAAATAGTTCACTGAACCCGAAAGAATCGGCTGAGCCGCTGCTATCATCGGTTGCTGAACTGTTTCTGCTAATTCGTTCTGTTCAAACTGTGCTAAATCAATATTTTTATGTGACATTTTTCGTTGCCATTGTTGCTGTTGTTTATATTGCTCGTTCTGACCTTGATTTTCATCAAGCGTTACTTCAATCTTATCTACATTGATATCAATCTTCTGCAGTTGATCTACTAAACGATTCATAGAACTATCAAGTGCTTGTTTGGCATTGACCGATGAAACGATCAGTTTTGCCCGAAGTTTTCCACCTGAAAAAGTAAGGCTCAGTTTGGCAGGTCCTA